>JBMCFH010000012.1:0-34720 GCA_048620455.1 Chloroflexota bacterium
TCTCGCGGCACATCTGCACGGCGTCGGGCGAGACGCTGGTCATGCTTGCCGCCAGACCGGGCTTCGTGCCCATACAGAACTTTGGATAGCTGCTAACCTAAAATTCTTATTGAACTGCCGGGTGGCCAATAGTGATCAAAGTCACCGATATGGGGTGACAGGCGCCTGCACCCTGACGAGTTGCACCCTGAGAGCGGCGCTCCTTGCGTGCGGCGATGTGAGCGCTCCACAAGCGGGGGTCATGGGGCGGAGGGTGTGCAGGTGTGTTGCATGAGTGTCTGGAGGGCGATTAGCAGCGCGCCTGGATCCTCGGCTGTTTTAAAGTTGGTAGCGATGTCGGCTGCGGCGACCAGGCCGCGCAACGAGTTCCAGTAGGCGAGCCAGTTGTCGGGGTCGGGCGCCTGGGGGTCAAGCGCGATCTGGACCCAGATGGTGATCTTCTCGTTGCCCTGGTGCAGGCGGTCCACGACCGTGCTCACGTCCCAACGGTATTGGTCGCCGGGCGGACTGGTATTCTGAAAGATGGAGGCATCGATGAACCACCCATCGGCGAGGGCGGCCATTGCCGGATACAGTTCGGTATTTTCGGCCATGAGCGTGATGCCGGGAGCGAGGATCAACCGCTTGCCGTATTGATTGGCGATGTCGCGGGCTGTCTGCGACGCGGCGACGAGATTTTGCCACTCCTCTTGTGGGGTGGCGGGGCGCCGATCAGGCGTGTATAGGAGCGCCTCGTAAGGCATGCCGTTTTCTGCAGCCCTCTGTGCCAGGGTTCTCAGACCTTCCAGGGACGGCTGCACGATGACGCGCTGCCAGGCGCCGAGTTCTGGAAACACACTCTCTGCCTGTCTGTACGTGAAGGCTAACACGGTTCCCGGTTCCTGGCGGTAGGTGACGAGCAGTGACGCTGTTTCGGCACTCAGATGCACCCCGACCGGGCACGCTGCGGGTGGTGTCCAGCGGCGGTAGACGAGGGGTAGATAGAGGAATGTTTCAGCCTGTGTTTCATCTGCAAACGAAACGGCCGGAGCCTGACTTCCCACTCCGAGCGTCAGGACCAGGGACAAGAAGAGTATTGTGGTGACGGTGATTATGATGCGTTTCATGATTACGCTCTATCCTATGAGTCCGCTACCGCGGCTGTCTGAATCTGCCGGGAGGCGGGGCGCTGACCGCTGCCGGCGGAGTGCCGACACGCGCAGTGGCGAAGCGGTCATTCAGGCCGAAGTGGGCATGGGTGATGATCCGGGCTGCCCATAGCACGTTGCTCTGCTCAGTATAGCGGTAAGCGTCCGCCAGTCCGGTGTGCGCGATCACGTTGCCCGGTTCGAATCGCAGCGCGCGCTCGAATAAGGGAATGGCGTTCTCCATATGACCGGTTTCGAGGTAACCGCGAGCGAGGGCGACGAGGGCTCTGGCGGAGTTGGGATGAGCCGTCGTGGCCTGAAGATAATAGGGCAACGCCTCCTCAACGGAGTGCCAGGAAGCGGTCAGGTGACCCATGCCCAGTAGCGCCCCTTCATGAGCCGGATTGAGCGCGAGCGCCTGCTGATAGGCGGAGATGGCTTCATGATAATCGGGCGTGATAGCTTCCATCTGTGCTGTGGCAAGCGACAATTGCCCCTCGGCGATGGCGTGGAGCCGGTGAGCTTCCGCCAGTTTTAAGGCCAGGGCCGGCTGTGTGGGGCGTGAGTGAGCCGCAGTGTAACGTTCTTCCAACGCCGCCACTCGTGCACCTGTCGCGGCGACAGAAGTCTGCGCCCGCTCAAGCGCTGCTAACGCTGGTGGGATGGAGCGGCTGAGCACATCGCCGCTAGCGGTGTAGAGGTCGGCGTCGCCGGGAGCCACGTTCAGACCGCTGTCAAAGATAGAAAGGGCAGCCTGTGGTTCGTCCATTGCCGCCAGCATGGCGCCGAGCGCGTGGTAAGGACGCGCGTCGCCGGGAACGGTTTCAATCGCCGTCGTCAGGGTGTCCCGGGCCAGATCTGGCTGATCGTTGTTATAGGCCAGGGCTGCGAGGGCGATATAGGCCTCAACGCCGGTCGGTTGGGCCTGGATCAACTGTAGATAGGTCATTTGGGCGTCGGCACCCATTCCCAGCTCTTCCTGGACGGCGCCGATAGCGAGCAGGATCTGGGCCGAGTACGGGTGGCGACGGCGCGCTTCTGTAAAAGCATTCAGGGCATCGTCCCGGGCCTGTATGGAGCGGTAATATTCGCCCAGAACAAACCAGGAGTGCTCGTCAGATGGCGACAGCTCAACTGCCCGCTGAGACCAGACGCCTGCCTGTTCCCAGAGGCCCTGCTCCAGGTAGATCGACGCCAACGTTACCGCACGTTGCGCGGTTGGCGTCTGCGCCGCGGTTTGCTCCAGCAGGGACAGCAGCTCATGCTGCTCGTGGCTCAGGAGTACCAATCGCTGCAGGGCCGTTTCGTGCTCTGCTTCAAGCTCCAGAGCGGCCTCATAGGCGGCGCGGGCTTCCTCGACCACGAGGCGATTGCGGTAGCCATCTCCCAGGTTGATGAGTGCCTGGGCCTCCTGTGGCGAGGCGCTCACTGCCTCTAATAAGTGCTCCAGGGCCTCCTCCGGGCGGCCCTGGAGCGTATCGATTCTTGCCAGCCCCGCATAAGCCGCTGTCAGCTCGCCATCCATCGCGATCGCTGTCTTATAGGCGTCCTCTGCCGCACTCCAGTGCCCCAGGAGAACGAGCGTGTCGCCCGTGGCGAGCGCCACTCTGGCCTCGCCGTGGGGCAACGCAGACAGCGTCTGTAGGATGGCGAGCGCTTCGTCATACCGGGCCCGCTGGCGATAGAAGTCCGCTGCCTGGAGGCCCGCTGCCAGTGAAGATGGGTAGCGCCGCAGGAGCTCCTGGTAGTCGGCATCGGCCTGCGACCAGGCGCCGGACCATTCGTAGAATTCAGCGCGCGCCCGCAAGGCCTGAACGCGATCCGCGCTTCTCTCGACGGCCATTTTCAGGGCGAGTTCTGCAGCCGTCGGGTATCCTTGCGCCTGGTAGTGGCGACCGAGCGCCTGATACAACTCGCCGCTCATAGGCATGACCGTGATGCCGCGCCTGAGAATTTCCAGCGCCTGTGCCTCTTCCCCGGCGCCCGTGTGGAATTCGGCGACCGCGATGTAGGTCTCCGACCACGCGGGCTGGACCGCGAGCGCCCGCTCGAAGAGTAAGAGCGCCGTTGCCGCGTCGCCTCGGGTTTGGCTGAGTTGCGCCAGGCTCAGATAGACTTCTGCCCTGTCTGGTTCGCGCCGCCGGGCCTCGTGCAAGGCGCTCGCCGCGTCATCAAGCCGTCCCAGCGAGCTGTACAGGCGCGCCAGCGCAAGGTGTGGACTGGCGCTGTAGGTATCGACCTGCACCGCCTTCTCGTACCACGCCTGCGCGCTTTCTGCCTGGCCCAGAGCGAGATAGAGATCGCCCAAACGAATGTATAACTCTTCGCCGACCAGTGGCAGAGACAGGGCCGCCTGCCAGGTCTCCAACGCATCGGCCAGGCGGTTCTCCTGGTAATAGAAATCGCCCAGTTGCACGTGTGCTGTGGCGTCAGCCGGCGCCAGCGCAAGCGCCTGCTGCAGGGTGGATTCCGCTGCCGGCACGTCGCCCCTCAACTGCTGTACGCGAGCCAGCAAGAGCAGGGGGGCGGCGGAACCGGGATTCTGGGCGATAGCTGCGGACAACAGCTCATCCGCCGCGGTTTCATCACCCCGGTAGCGGGCTATCTCTACCAATCCGGCATAAGCATCCACAAGCGCGCTGTCGTGCCGGATGGCCGAGGCGAAATGCGATTCTGCGTCGTCGAGATGGCCTCGCTGCATTTCATAGCGTGCCAGATTGTAATAGGCGCCAGGATCGTCGGGGAAGCGCGTTACAGCCTCCTGTAGCGTCTGGTGGGCATCCTGCCAGTTGCTCTGGCGTTGCTGCAGGTCGCTTAGCGCCAGATAGTTTTCAGAGGAAACGCCCGCCAGCGTCAGGCTGTGGCGCACGAAGGCTTCTGCCTGCTGCAACTCGCCCTTCATGCGGTAGAAGGCGCCCGCAGCGAGGAATAAAGGGGCCGAGCCCGGATTGCGCTCAAGCGCCGTGGCCACGTATCCGTCGGCGGCCTGAATGTCTCCCTGATAGTAGGCTGCTTCCCAACGACCTACGTAGGCAGGAGCCAGCGTCAGGTCGAGGTCGATGGCGCGCTCGAAGTGGGGTGCGGCTGCCTCGACGTTGCCGTGTTGCGCCAGGGACGTGGCCAGATTCAGATGGGCTTGTGCCTCGGCCGGGAAACGGGTTACTGCCTGCTCGAGAACTGTTTCTGCTTCCTCCCATTCTCCTTGTTGCTCGAGGACGCGGCTGAGGACCCGATAGTTTTCCGCAGACGCTCCTGTAAGCTGCAGGCTCTGACGGATCGCTTCTTCTGTTTCCGTGATCTGGCCCCGATACTGATAATATCTTGCCGTTGCCAGATAAGCCTGGCTGTTACCGGGATTTGATTCCAGCAGCGCGTCATAGAGGGAAGTGGCTGTTTCCCAATCTTCCTCCTCGGCTTCGAGGTGAGCCAGCGCCACGTAAGCGCTGATTGCTTCGGGGTTCGACTCGACCACCTGTGCGTAGAGGGCAGCAGCATCCTCCAGACGATCCTGCGCCCGGTAAGAGGCAGCCAGGGAAAGGAGCAGATATTTGAGTTGGCCCACAGAGGCCAGCGCTTTCTCTTCGACCGCCAGCGCCTCCGCGGACCGTCCGAGCAGCCGGTACATCTGCGCCAGCCGTACGTACGCTCGTGCATCGTCCGGTGCTGTCACGATGGCGCGTTCATAGAACTGTTCCGCTGCATCAAATTGCCCCATTTGCTGCTGCACCTGCGCCAGGCCGACCAGCGCCTCAACCTGAGTCGGGACTGACTCCAAAACCGCCGTCAGGTGCGTGATCGCCTCCGGCCAGCGCAGCCGCTTGCGATACAGGTCGCCCAGCGCCAGGAGCGTCTCCCTGTTATCCGGCGCGAGGTACAGGGCCCATTTCAACTCAGTCTCGGCGCTGCCCCATTGTCCTTGCCGGGCGAAATTGGCGGCAAGGGTGGTGTGCGGCCAGGTGAGCGCTGGTTTCAAACGGGCAATTTCCCGCAACTGCGCGCTCGAGCCGCTATAGTCGCTGATTTCAAAGGCCACGATGCCCAGACCGATACGAGCCGAAATCGTTCTGGGGTTGAGAGAAAGGGCTTTGCGGAAAGCCTCGTGAGCGTGCGCTGCGTCATCGTCTGCCAGATACAAAAAGCCGCGCGCTGAGGCCAGAGAAGCGTTTCGCGGCTGCAACACTTCTGCCCGGTCCAATTCGGCCATGGCCCGATCCAGGTTGTCCTCGGCAGTGTGCAGCGTGGCGAGCGCGCGGTGGGGGCCCGGAAGCGCCGGGTGCAATGCGGCCAACTGCTCCATGCGCGACAGGGCAACCTCCGTACCTGCCTGTTCCCTGAGCGCCAGCGAGAGAAGTACATAACTGGAAACGCCGGCGGGATTCAGGCGTGCGGCGTGCTCGTATTCGCCGATCGCCGCCTCCAGCTCGCCTTGCTCCTCATACAGTTTGCCAAGGCTCATGTGCGGCAGATAGTGCCAGGGATCGAATTCGCTGCCTTCGTCATAGGCGGCGATGGCTTGCGTTGTGAGGCCGATATCGGCCAGGGCGCGCGCCAGATTCACGTAGCGATCCACGGTTGGCTCCAGGGCAATCGCCATGCGGTAGCTCTCAACGGCTGCTTCTGGCCACCCGCTGGCATGTTGCAGGCGGGCTAGAAGCGCGTAGTAGGCAGCGCTGCCCGTTGTGGTCTGCAGGGAGGCCGCCCGGGCAAAGTGTCGCTGCGCTGCTTCGGCATTGCCCCGTATGCGCTCGACGTTGGCCATCGCCAGCTGCAGTGAAGCGACGTCCGGCGCCAGTTCAATTGCGCGCCGGTAGGCCTCTGCCGCTCGTTCGGCGTCGTTTGTGGCCAGGTAGATGCTGCCCAATTGTGCGTGTAAGGCGGGCTCTGAAAGCGCCAGCTCGACGGCAAGGTGATAGGCATGCAGGGCGCCGTCGAACTTCCCCTGTCCCTGGAGCGCCTGGGCCAGGCCCACATAGGCGATTAGCGCCTGCGGGTCGTCGTCGCGGATTTGCCTGAACTGGGCTTCGGCCTCTTTCCACCGCCACTCCTGCAGGGCCTGGTTGCCTTCGACGATCGGGCTGGCAACCAGAGGGTTTTTCACCTCGTAGATACTAAACCTGGCGTCGTCGTAGACGGGTGCAAAGAGCGCCGGCAGATGGCGGAATTGCAGCGCGAGGTCGAGGTTGTCATTGCTGATCATGACGTAATCGACGTTCCGCTGCCGGATGGTCGTCAGAATGAGAGTGTCCACACGCTGCGCACCGGAAAAGTGCCAGGCCTGTTCGACGCGCTTCAACGAATCGGCTACATCTGCCTCAGGCAGGCGATTGACGGTCCCATACCCCCGAAACTCGATGACATTGGCCAGGGGCGCCAGGCCGGGGATGCAGTAGTTCAGCTGGCGAGAGGCCAGGACGGTCAGTGGCTCGCGCTGAGACAGGTTGTCTAACTGCTCAATGGCGGCGTCCGCTACGGCGCAGATGCTGAATTCTTCGGCCAGCACGCGTTCCTTATATCCGGTGTAACCGGCCTGAATATCAGGAGCGGCAGCCGCCAGGGCCAGGGTGAGTATGGCCAGGACGCCGGCGGTCTGAAAGCCGGTGGCTGCCTGTGGGCCAGAGCGGGAGAGCAGCGCCTGCTCCGCTGCAGAGAGGGTGCGCCACACCAGCCAGCCGAGGACTGACACAGAGAGCAGAGCGAGAGGCCAGGCCAGCCGCCAGAGCAGGTAGGGCGTGAGAAAGGTTCCTACGATTTTGGCCAGCGGGGGAATGTAGAGCAATACGGGCAGCAATAGCAGAGCGCCGGCTAACAGGCGGGCAGCGTTGTGGCGGTGCTCGAGCCACAGGAGCAGGGGCGACAGAAGGACGCCGGCGATGACCAGGGGGCGCAGGGCGAAGTCTGGGTGCAGGATGTAGCTGTTCGCGCCTACCAGCCACAGCCGGTAGCGGCCGATGGCCATCGTGAGCCGGCCCAGCTCGATAGCGCTGCCCAATCCGGCTGCTTCCACGGGCATCCTGTCTTGATAGCGAAGGTATTGGACCACGGGAATTGCCAGACAGAAGGCCAGGATGCCCATCACTGGCAGCAGCCGGCGCAGCGCCTGCCGGTTACGTTCTGTGAGCAGGTAAACAAGGCCAAAACCGGAGGCGAGGATCAGAACCTGGGTCAGCGTGATAGGGTGCAGCAGGGCCGCGGCGAAGGCGCCGGCGGCGAAGATGAGCAGATGGCGCAGACGGTTGCCCTGCATGTACCACAATAGCGGCGCCAGGGTCACGGGGACGAAGACGAACCAGCCCACGAATTTGTCCTGCGCAATGCGTGTGATCAGCTCGTTTCCGGACATATCCACCTTCAGCGTGGATAGGAGATAGATGGCCCACAGGTTCAGCACGAATAGCGTCAGGCGCCACTGCTTCAACGCCTGGTGCAAGAGGGTAAATAAGCTGAGAAAGGCGAGGATGATGAAGAAGGGCCGGCTGTTCACGAAATAGTCAACGGGTGATAGCCCCGTGATCTTGATAAGCAGGATGTTCTGGTAGGCCCACACGATCAACTCGTTGCGCGGTGTGACCGGTGTCCCGGTACCGTGGAAGGGCTCGGCGCCCGTGATGCGGTCGAGGCGAACGATTTCGGCGAAATAGGCCAAACCCGCCAGATCGTCTCCGGCCGGCGGCCACTGCACGGACAGGTAGACCAGGACGCCGACCAACAGCGATAAGAGGGCGAGCAGGGGCAACATGGCGACTGAAGGCCGCGTGTGCTGTACGATCTCCTTTTCCTCCGCTACATGATCGGGGCTTGAGCGCTGCTGTAGCGAGTACAAGGCTGCGCTCAGGATCAGTGTTAGCAGCGACAGGGCCAACAACGAGTTGAGCGAGAGTCGCAATAGAATGGCCAGCACCGTGTATGGTGTTGCCAGCCCGATGCCCAGGACGAAGGACAACGGGACACGTTCAATCCACGATAGCGACGGGACCAGCAGATAGGAGAGCGCGAATCCGGGTAGCATGAGCCAGAGCCAGCTGAGAACCACGCCCACGAAGGGCCAGATTGCCGCCAGGTGTGCAGTAAGGAGCAGCAGGGTAAGCCCCAGCAGTACGATTCCGACTGCGCCAGCGCCATTTGCCTGGAAAGTGGAGCGGACGAGTTTCCTGTTGTTGAGTTGTCGCAGGTGCTCCAGTATGGTCATCGTCGTTCTGCCTTCTCTATGCGTCCCATCCGAAGTCGATGCCGAGATTGTCATGCAGGCGCTCGTTGTGGGGCCTGAAATAGGCGATCAGGCGCGCTCGCGATTTCGCGTCCAGCGCGGCGGCGCCGGATTGGTGGTAGCGCCTGAAACTGTCCGGCTCCCAGGGCCGTAACCCCAGGAAGCGGAGGACCCGATCGAACGTTCGCGCCGGTTGGGCGGAGAATTCTTCACTGCACAAGATCAGAAGTTGATCGCGGTCGAAGTGTTCGAGCCAGCAGGCGATCTGCTCGGCGTAGAGGCCGCGTTCGAGATACGAGAAATGCTGGTAGTTGAAACTGAGATAGCCTTCATCCTGCTTCATCCTGTTCAGCTCCGAATTCAGGCGGTCCTTTTCGCGGGCCAGCGCGTCCGCAAAAGTCAGCGTCTCTATGCCGCTGGCTACCTCATGCAGATAGTGGGAATAGGCTCTGTCCACCGGGTTGCGCAGCAGGACGATGAGGCGCGCGTTGGGAAGCTCCCGGCGCACGCGCCGTGCGGCATGGGGATAGGCAAGGTAGTAGGGCGTGGCTTCGCCGGTGAGCAGGGGTGGGCGCCCGCGCCGCTGCGCTGCCGTCTTCCATGCGACGAGCGGAAAATGCGAGCGGTACCAGCCGGGACCCCGGTGATAGTGATTGGTGAAGTAGTGCACTTCTTTGGGGAAGGAGGGCGTGACGTCGGGATGAGCGGCGAGGTGGTGAAAGAGAGACGTCGTCCCGGCCCGCTGCGCGCCGATGATGAGGAAGTCGGGCAACAGGCGCAGCGGCGCAGTGGCGCGACCCAGGCTGCGCCGCGCGGCCCAACCCAGTAGCTCGCCCGCCGTATGCTGATGCACCACTCTGCTCAGGCTCACCTGCATCTCCGTGCTCTAGCCATACTCATAGCCCAGTTGCTGCATAAGGCTGCTGGATGCCAGCGACGAAATCTCTTCCAGGTACGGCGCCGCGTAGCGGCTGTTATCGAGGCGGGTCTGGTCCACGCGCTGGCACGCGGCTCTCAAAACCGGCTCGGGGAGCGGATAGCCGATGAAGGACGTGATTCTGTCCAGTTCCGCAACCGGCGCTGCCAATAGCTCCTCGTAGCGGACCTCCAGGTATTGCTCGTCCGGGATCAGGCGCCGGTGTTCCAGGACAAAAGAAACGTGCTCCTCCCACAGTTGGAAACAGTATTGGAAATCAAGCGTGATGGGGCAGTAATCGAGTTTGAGCGTCCGGGTCCAGAAGCGAGCCTGTTGCTTCTGGCTGCGACGGTGCGTGCTGATGGCCACGTCAATGCCGTTGCGCAGAACGTGAACCACGCGCGCCCGCGGAAAGATTTGCAGCCAGATGGGGAAGGTGAGGCTGGTGCGCGGATCCTTCCAGCCCCATGGCAAGGGTTCGCCTTCTTGCACCCGTTGCCAGAGCGTCGCGCCGAAAAAGTCGACGATACCGGGAGCGGCGCTCCAGGGACGTCTCGAGGAAAAGAGCGCGCGGCGCATGCGCTCAGTTTGCCGGTCCACGAAGCGGGGATTGCGCATGGCCTCGAGTAGAGGAGCCACATAGCCCCAACGCACGCCGAGGGCGCCGTAGATGCGCCGGTTTAATTTCTGGAAGAAGATATCCTCGGCGTCCCGCGATAAGCGGCGCCCCATGTGCACGCCCACATCTGCCAGCAAGCGGACCATGAGGCTGGTGCCGGAGCGGTGCATGCCCAGCAGTATCAGCGGCTGCATTTCGGTAATCGTGCGCTCTACATCATCTGCAGAGGTCATTCTCAGTCGCTCACTTAAGGCCCGCGCCGGCGCTTTCGGCGCACACGCTGTCGAAAATGGCGGCGACGGCGGCGCGAAGCGTTTCCGCCTCCGCCCGATCCCAGGTGTACACGCCGATATAGGCGCCGGTCACCAGGTCGTCGATGGCAGCGTGATAGGCCAGCCATTCCGCGGGCTGCGGGTCTCGGTCCGGAGGCAGGGTGATTTGCGCCCAGATTTCAGCATCGGGATTCCCGGTGCGGATCCGATCGACGATCTCCTGTACGGCGCGGCGATATTCTGCGCCGGGCGGGTATTTCTGCAGCTGTTGGGTCTGTAGCATCCAGATGTCAGACTCGGCTGCCATTGGTTCATACGCATTTACATTGCGCGCCATCAGTTGAAAGCCAGGACCCATCACCAGCTGTTTGCCAAACGTGTCGACGATAGCCGCCGCCTGCCGCGTGGAGCCAAGCGGATCTTTCCACTCGCCGTCTGGCGTCCCGGGTCCCGTTTCCAGACCGTATGCCAGCGCTTCATAGGGAAGGTTTTCCGCTTCGGCGCGCTCGCCTTTCTGCTGTAGTGTTTGCAGGTTCGGCGCGCCCAGAACGCGAAACCAGCCGGGCAACTGTGCAAAGTGTTGCGCCGCCAATTCTGGACTGGCAGCCATCACCAGGCCATTGCTTGCCCGGTACTGTGTGACGATGGCAACCGTGTTGTTGTTCAGCCCGATGCCCAGGGCGCAACGATCGGTACGCTGCGTCGCAGTAACCGGTGTCACGGAGGGTGTGGGCGCCCGGACGGTAGATGTGGGACGCGCTGCCATGGGAGTCGCAGTCGCCACAGGCACGGACGTGGCGACTGCGGCAAGCGGCGGCGGCCCGGTGGCGGAGGCCACCGGCGTTGACTTCTCGGCGGCGACGCTGCAGGCAGCCAGCAGGAAGGCGAGAAGGAGGAGCAGGTAATTCCAGACGCGCATACGTTTTCTCGCGATCACCCCTTTATTTCCTCACCAGCGGCAGGTAGAGCTTCGGCTCGGGCAGCAATTGCCAAGTGCCGAAAGGGAGCAGACCAGAATCATGCCCCGCGGCGTCGCTGGCCTGCAGATACACGTCAAACAGGATGGGCCTGTCCGGTTTCTGCAGCCAGCGAAGGCTTAGTACGAGTTTCAGGAAGCGGGAGTCATCACCGATGACGTTGCTTGCGCGGCAATCAAGTTGCACGGCCTGATTGGACAATCGGGCCAATTCGCCGGGCAAGCATGGCCCGAGCCAGCGATCTTGGGCCGGGTCATACAGATAGAGGTGGTTGTGGTTCTGGTCGTAGCGCACGTCGAAACCGTGGCTCGCGTCCGAACTGTCCTCTAACAGCATGCGGGTTTGCGCCAGATCTTGCCAGCCGTTGGGATCGCGGTATTCGGCGACGAAATGCTGCCACTGCGCGCCGACGCCGGACTCCACCGCGGGCGTAAAGCTCACCGGTTGTGGCGCCATGCTGCCCAGAATGATGTAGGCCTCTCCCGGCGTGTGCTCTTCGTTGCGCCCGCCATAGGCAGCGATCATGAAATCATCCACAGCATCGCCGTTGAAGTCGCCGAGCCAGGCGACGTCGTAGCCGGCGACGCCCACGTCCGGTTTTCCCACGTAAATCGCGTCCGCTTTGGACAGCGGATAGTAGCGCCCCCAGTCGGCTTCCGGCCTGCCGTAGATGAGATAAGCTGCGCCGGCGGCAAAGCCGCCCCGGTTGTTGTGTGGCGCGCCAATCAGGAAGTCTGCGTAGCCGTCGCCATTGACGTCGCCGGCGCCGTTGAGCCGCCGCCCGGCCTGGTCCCGCCGCTCCTCGCCGATAAACGAGGCGTCCGCTTCACAGAGAGGATAGTGCACACCCCAATCCGCCTCAGGTCGCCCCAGGATGAGGTGTGCGATGCCGGCGTCGGGCCCCGACTGGTCATTCAGCGCAGCGCCCATCAAGAAATCGTCGTAGCCATCACCGTTGACGTCGCCGGCCCACGCCACGCGTCGTCCTGACTCATCCCCTGCTGCTTCGCCCACGAAGGACGCATCGGCATGGTCCACAGGAGCATTGTTGCCCCACCAGGGCTGGGCGGGATCATAATCCGCATCGCCGGGCGCGGCCCGACCCAGAAAGAGGTAGTTCTGTCCGGCGTTCTCGCCGTTGTAGTTGCTGGAGATGGAGCCGATAAGGAAGTCGCCGTAGCCATCGCCGTTGACATCTCCGACGCCAACCTGTGCACGCCCCAGGCGATCGCCGGCCTCCTCGCCAAGGAAAGAGGCATCGGCCTGGCTGAGCGGATAATCGCGCCCCCAATCTGCCTCTGCCCGTCCCAGGATGAGATAGATTTTGCCCGGGTCGGTGATCACTTCTGTGCCGGTGATGTCGTAGTGTGTCGAGGAGATGAGGAAATCGTCGAAGCCATCGCCATTCACGTCGCCCGCGGTCGCCGTGTAGTAGCTGAGAAAATCCTTTTCGTTTTCGCCGAGAAAGGAAGCGTCGGCCTCTTCCACCGGGTAGTAGTATCCCCAGGTTTCGACGTCCGGCCGGCCCAGAAAGAGGTAGGCTTTGCCCGTGTAATTCTGCCCGCACTTCCAGCCGCTGATCAGCAGATCGTCATAGCCATCGCCGTTCACGTCGCCGGCGGTGTACAGCTGGCGGGCGGTCATGCTCGCCGTCTCACAACCGAGGAAAGAAGCGTCGGCGTCTGCTAGGTCAAGGGCATTGTCCGACCACTGTCCATCGGCTCGCCCCAGGACCAGGTAGGCGACCCCTTCGCCCTTGGGCAGCCCGGGGCAATTACCTTCGTCATCCGGCGGGTAGGGGCACACTTTGTTCCCGGCCATGGGGGCGCCGATGAAGGCGTCGCCGAGCCCGTCGCCGTTCACGTCGCCCGCCGGCGAGGCGAAGTAGGCGTTCCAATCGCCGTCCTCTTCGCCAATCATGGTCAGATGAACGTCGCTCAGGCTCACTTCGAGGCTCCTGCTCATCGCGCCGCGGACCAGGGCTGTGATGAGCAGGAGTCCGCTCAGGAGCACCACGATTCGACCTGTACTTCGTTTTTCCATCCTGCTTCTTTCTCCGACGGCCCGCTATGACTAGAGCAAATCCACGTGCTTTGAGCCGGACCATCCTCTCGCTCTGCTTACCACGGGGGCGGGCAATCGATTGGGCAATTACAGGCGCTTTCCGGACTCTGGCAGACGCCGTCGCCACAGGCGGTACAGTAGCCGGAACTGTCCCCGGTCCCGCCTGTTGCCAGAATGCAGCCGGCGCCGAGACGTTTGTCGAGGTTGACGACGCCCAGCCCGGTCTGACAATAGGGCGCGCCAGAATAGTCGATGAATGCCTCACCCTCCGCGACGGGCGATTGCGGCACGTAACGCATGGGGGAGCCGTCTATCGGAGGCGCGTCGCCCAGCGCGCCCAGGCTGATGCCATACCGCTCGAGCACCGTCGCCGCCACGTCCTTACGGTCCCCATCACGGACGAGCTGCGGATCATTGCTGGCGAGAAAAGTGAAGGGAGCGTTGCCATGCCTGTCGGAGCCTTCGTCGAATCCATGGTCGGTGGTGACGTAGATGAGCGTGCGCTCGTAAATGCCCAGTTCTTTCAGCTTTTCTACGATGACGCCCAACCAGTAATCGTCATTGATCATGGCCTGCGAATATTCGACCGAGTTCTCTCCGGTGAGGTGCCCGATTACATCCGGTGTGCGAAAGACGACGCCGGCAAGAATCAGATCGTTCTGGTGCGCGGTCAGAAGTTCCAATACTCGGTTGCCGACGACCTCGTCCTGCCGCAGGTCGTTTTCGTAGTAATCGAGTTGGTCGCTGGCAATGCACCAGGGCTGACCCTGGTTCTCGATGACGGGGAGGCCGTTCTTCGTCGTCTCTTCACCCACGCAGGCGTCGCCGGTGTGCACATCCTTGCCGGAGATGAACATGGTCACGATATTTTCGTCGCCAAAGTGGTGTTCAGCCTTCTCGAAGATGGTGTAGCCCAGTGGAATGGGCTGATACTCGCCGTTGTTGAAGACGCCGGTCACTTCTGCATCGTAGCCGGTGAACATCTGGGCCCAGCCGGCCTTGGTATCGGTGGCCCCGCTGGTGACGACGGTTTCCCAGATGGTGTCATTGGAGAGCGCTTTAACGTGGAGGAGACCGCCCGGACACTCGGGCAACAGCTTGTTGTAGCACTCCAGGAAGTGATCGCGCTGAGTGCCGTCCCAGCCGATAATGAGAATGTTTGGCGGCGTGGAGCAGAGCGGATCGTCGGCGTCTGTCAGACCATTGCAGTTATCGTCGATACCATTTGTGCAATTTTCAATGGCGCCGGGATTGACGGCGGAATCGGCGTCGTCACAGTCAACCGCACCGCAGGCGCCGCCCTCGAGGGCATAGCCGTCACCGTCGGCGTCGGTGCAGACGAGGCAAGCGGGATCGTCGGCGTCGACGAGGCCGTTGCAGTCGTCGTCGACGCCGTTGTCGCAGATTTCGGTAGCGCCGGGATTGACGGCCGGATCGGCATCGTCACAGTCGACCGCACCGCAGGCGCCGCCTTCAAGGGCATAGCCGTCGCCGTCGGCGTCGGTGCAGGCCGTTTCGGCGAGGCAGGCGCCATCGGCGCAACCGAAAGCGCAGGTGACTCGCTTACCCCAGGGGATAGTGTCGTTGCAATACATTTCTTTGAGCGAGCTCTCAGATTCGCAGATGTCATGCTTGGTGTAGGGGTAGCCATTGGGTCCGACACCTTCTACGAAACCGGCTACCTCCGGGACGATACCGCCGTCGCTATCGGTACAGGTGGTGGTTTCGGCGCCATAGACGACGGAGGGCGACGACAGCGTGTTTGCCGGCTCGGTCAGCGAGTAGACGCCAATCATGGAAGTAATGAGGAGTACTAAGACTACCGTAAACTTATTTCGATTACCCATTTTGAATCCTTTCTTCACCAAGTTATCCCATCAGATCGGTGGTAAAAAGTGATAAAAGTTTTTCTGCAGGGCGAAACCCTCTTCGGAATATCAGGCGTGGCGGCGCCTCAGGGCATATGGCGTACATGAGGCATTCCTACCAGCACGATTAGACCAACCACGATACTCAACAGGGCGCTGGCGCCCAGGGCCGACGGTACGCCCGCAAACTCGGCGAGCGCCCCAACACCGAGCGCGCCGACTCTTGACATGCCGTTGAACAACAGGTTGAAAATACTCATGACCCGCCCGTGATAAGCGTCCTGTGTGTTCAACTGCAGCAGGCTGTTAACCAGCGTCTGGCGTATGGCGTTGCTGGTGCCAATGGCCACAACCAGGAGCAGGCTCAGCGGCAGGGAGCGGGAGAAGCAGAAAAGGAGTACAGAAAGCGGTCCCAGAATATTGGCAATGGTAAGCCACTCGCCCCGCCTGCCCTCGTGTACCTGGGCCACGACGAGCGCTCCCAGAATGGCGCCAATACCTACGCCTGTGAACAAGTATCCCAGGCCGGTAGGTCCAGCCTGGACAACATCGCGGGCGTAGGCGGGCATAAGAGCGATATAGGGCAGCGTCAGGAAACTGGAGAGGGCGACGATCAGCAGCAAGCTGCGGATCAGCCGCGCGTCCCAGATATAGTGGAAACCGTCTATCAGGCTGGCGCTAATACGCTCTTGCGCCATAACCTTGAAGGTAGTCATGGGCTGGATAGCCAGTACGGCGACAATGACTGCCAGAAAGGAGACGCCGTTGAGGAAAAAACAGACCGCGGCGCCCCAGGCGGCGATAAGCAGACCGGCAATGACCGGGCCGATGATGCGGGCTGTATTGTAGGCGGAGGCGTTGAGGGCTACGGCGTTGCTCAGGTCCTCTCTGCCTACGACGTCCATGACGAAAGCCAGCCGCGCCGGCTGCTCCACAGCGGCAGCGGCGCCCAGAACGAAACTGAGCAAGATGACGTGCCAGACCTGAATCGCGCCGGCCCAGATGAGTCCAGCCATAGTCAGCGCCTGGAGCATAAGCACAACCTCGGTGACCAGAATCAGTTTGCGGCGAGGCAGGCGATCGCTGAGCACGCCGGCGGCGAGCGACACTGGCACCACCGGCACCAATGCGGCGAAGTTGACCAGGCCGAGCATCAGCGGAGAGTGTGTCAGTTCGTAGACGATCCAGCCCTGCGCCACGATTCCCATCCAGGTGCCAATCAGCGAGGTTACCTGGCCCGCCCAGTAGAGGCGGAAGTTGCGGTGACCGAGGGAGCGTATGGCCCAGGGCCAGGTTGAGACGCCGGCAGTCGGTTCAGGCACGGCTGACACTGAAGTCTTCTCCTCCCGGCGTTGGCTGCTGCGGAGCATCTCCGTAGGTCAGAGGAGTCCGCGGCGGCACCGGGCGTCGCCACAACTCCTGCAGCAACCAGAAGCGGGGGCGATCGCTACGGCGGCTTAAGATATAAGCGCGTTCCTCACGATAGGCGGGTAAGCGTAGCAAGGCTGCGCCGAGGGCGAAAAGGGTGTGGGGCACTAAACCGGCGCCGTAGATCACTTTCTTTGCGCGCCCCAGGGGCAGCGTGCGCAACTTGACGATGGAGCCCATGTAGATGAGGGGCAGAGCCAGCAGAAACTCCAGCGTGTTCATGTTCTTGTAGAAGGTGATGAAGCGGTTGCGCGTGACAAGATAGGCCATGCGCAGCCCTTTACGATTGAGCGCCATGCGCCGCGAAGGCGCCCGCTGATGGTAGCAGACAGCGGAAGGGACGTAGAGGATTTTGTAGCCCAGGTTGTTAATGCGCAGGCCAAGGTCGGTGTCTTCGTTGTAAATGAAGTAGGAGGGGTCAAAGTAGTATCTGAGTTCGTCGTGGATGTTGGAATCGATCAGTAGCGACCCGCCGGCAATGAAAAGCGTGGGCTCCATCTCTCCGTCCAGACTGTTCTCGGTGAAATCCACGTAACCGTAACGGGTTAGCTCGCACTTGACGCCGCGGGCTACCGGCGCCTGGCGCTCGTTGTAACCGCCGAAGTTGAGGGGCGCGCCCGAGGGGTGAGCGGCCTTCACGAGCGGGTCGCTGCGCACAGCGCGAATGAGCTCTGACAGCCAGCGCCGGTGCGCGATGGTGTCGGCGTTCTGAAAAACGATGTAGCGTCCTCTGGCGAACTCGGCTGCTTTGTTGTTGCCGCCGGTGAAGCCTAGATTTTGGGCGAAGCGGATCACACGGACAGCAGGAAAATGGCGCTCCACGAAATCGGCCGAGCCGTCTGTGGAGGCGTTGTCTGCGTAAATGACTTCATAATCCGCGGCGGGCTGATCTTGATCAAGGAGCGCGCTGAGACAGGCTTCCAGGTATTTGCGATCGTTGTAAGCGACGACGATGATGCTGGCGACTAATCGTTCATCTTCACTCATCGTACCAGCTCCATGTGGATCAATTGCGCCGTGGCTGAATCCACCAGATCTTCTGCCTGTTGCGTCGCCACCCACGCCAGCAGTTCCCTGACACCGTCCTCAAACCTGACGCGCGGCGCGAACCCCAGTTCCTGCCGGATCTTGCCCACATCGGCGTAACAATGGCGGATGTCGCCGGCGCGGTACTGGCCCAGGATCTCTAAGCCGGTCTCTGGAGCGAGTATTGCGCCCAGGAGCCTGGCTACCTGGATGATGCTTGTGGGGCGCCCGGTGCCGACGTTATACACCTGATCATTTGCTTCCTTTTTCTCCAGCGCCAGCAGGTTGGCTTGCACAATGTCACTGACATGAATGAAGTCTCGGCTCTGCAAGCCGTCTTCGAAGATGAGGGGCGATCGGTGGTTGAGTAGTCGGGAGGAGAAGATGGCGGCGACGCCGGTGTAGGGATTGGAGAGCGCCTGGCGCGAGCCGTAAATATTGAAGTAGCGCAGGGCCACCGTGGGCAGGTTGTAGGCGCGGCCCACGGCTAGAAACAGCTCTTCATGGTCGCGCTTGGTCACGGCGTAAACCGAGGTAGGGAAGAGCGGTTTTTCTTCTGCGGTGGGCGCTGCCCTTACCGGCTGCCCGCAGTGGGGACAACGCATCTCCCACTCTCTGCGGGCCAATTGCGCTTCGGGTCGCAGGCGGGGATAAACCACGCCGCACCTTTCACAGTGGTACTGGCCCTCGCCGTAGATGGACATGGACGAGGCCACGATCACTTTCCTGACGCTGTGTTTTTCGTTGGCCAGAATGTCGAGCAAGACGGCGCCGCCAAGGGAGTTCACGTCGACGTACTTGATTACCTCGTACATCGACTGGCCCACCCCTACAGCCGCAGCGAGATGGAAGACGGCGTCAACGTCCTCCAGCGCTGATTTGAGTTTGTCTCGATCGCGCACGTCGCCCCACACGAATTCCGCGCCGGGATGCAGATAGGCGGGAACGTGCGCGCCGGGTCCGTGCACCTGTGCATCGAGATTGTCGTAAACGCGAACAGTGTAGCCTTTGTCTAATAGAGCATCTACGGTGTGCGAGCCGACGAAGCCGGCCCCGCCCGTCACTAAGACTCTCACGATAGCCTCCTTGTTGACGCTAATGATGGTTCCTGGCTGTGGTCGCCGTCTGCAGCGGGCAGGGCGTATTGCTTGATGACTTTGGCCGGGACGCCGCCGACCAGGGTGTGCGGGGGCACGTCACGATTGACCACAGCGCCGGCGGCAATCACGCCGCCTTCGTGTACGGTGATACCGGGCAGCAGGATGCTGGCGGTGCCGATGCCCGAGTAGCTTTTCAGGCGCACCGGCGCTACAAAGCCGTGGCGCGTTTCAAAGCCCGGTCTTTCCTCGTCGCTGGTGGTGGATTTGGCTGCCACATCGTCGTGGCAAAGGATGATGACGTGCCGTGAAGGGCCGCTATGATCCTCAAAGAAGATCAATTCGGGAAATTGATCGTCGAGGTAACAGAACATTTCCACGACGCAATCCTTCCCGATGTTGACGCCCATCTGGCGATAGAGCCATATTCTGAGGCCACGATGAAGGGTCACGCGGGCCAGCATGTTTAACAATTTCTGCCGGGCGAGCGTAAAGCGGTTGCGAGGGCGCAGTCGTTCGTATTCATCTCGTGGCATGGGCATTCTCGCCAGCATTTCTTGATCAGGTGGGGGAACGGGCATTGTTACTCCTCCTTATACCTGGCCACCTGGGCCAATACCTGGTCTATGGTTTCGAGGTCGCGATCCTGCAGAAAATGGTGCGTGGGAAGCGTCAGCAGGCAGCGCGCCAGACAGGCAGCGCCAGGGTAGTCGCTTGCGGAAACGTCGAGTTGGTCTGCAAACAGCTCGGGAAGAGTGTAGGTGTAGGAACGGGACGCACCTATACCCGCTGCGAATAGCAGACGATGGAGCGTTTGGGCTCGTTGCGGACTATCGACGACGATGGGCAGCCGCAGGTAGGCCGGTTCGGCGTTCGCCGGAACAGGGGGCGCGGACACGTAGTCGTAACGGTCAAGCACGCCCCGCAGAAGGCGGGCGTTGCGACGCCGCCGGGCCATGAGCGGCTCAAGCCGTGAAAGGATGGAATTGCCGAGCGCTGCATGGGTCCCGCTCAAAGCGCCGAGCCGGATCGGCGGCAATTGCGCGACGTCCATTCCGGCCGCGGCAGGGTTGAGGGGGGAACGAGCGACGAACCACCATACGCCGGGTCTGGTGGCGATGCCGTAAGCCAGAAAGGCGAACAGCGCGCCGAGACCACGCGTCGCGCCGCCGGCGATTTGAGCGCCGGCGGCCTCGGCAAGCGCCGCTGCATATGGGGCTCGGCACAAGACCGCGCCGCCGTGTCCCGCCGGCAGGCACTTGCCCCGACCCAGACTGAAGAAACCAAACTCGCCGCCGGCTCCTGCTTTTTGCCCGGCCCAGGCTGCGCCAAAGGCCTGCGCGGCATCCTCGACGACGAAGATTCCGCGGTCACGCGCGGCGGCGACCAGCGCTCCGGTTTCATATACCATGCCGTACAGGTAGGTGACGATGATAGCCAGAGGTTGTTGCTCCATCAGACGTCTTAGCTGATCGCGATCCAGAGCAAGAGTCTGCGGCGTGACGTCGCAAAAGAGGGGAGTGAGCTCCGCTGCGAGAATGGCCTGGACGACCGTGGGGCAGCTATAGGCGGGCACGATCACGCGCCGGCGTGGCGACAGGCGGCGCAATGCGAGCAAAATAATGGTCAGCGCTGCTCTTCCAGAGGACGTCAGCAGGCAGACGTCGGCGTCCGTGTAGGCGCATATCTGCGCCCGGAATTGCTCGCGCGCGGCGTTGGGGGAGAGGGCCCCAAGCGCTCCCTGCCACAGATCCCGGGCAGTGATGGGCACCGCTACCGGCGGTATGTGCCGCAGCCGGGCCGGGCGCAGCGATTTCTGGCTGCCTGTCAGTGCCTTCGCTCGCGTCGATTTGTCGCGTATTACGTCCATACGTCCTCAACCGAAGGGCACGCGTTTGCGCACGTGCGCGCCCAGGCGTTGGGTGAGCCACAGAGGCATGTGCTGCCAGCTCTTTGTTAACAGGCGCGCCGTTGCATTCTTCTGCCTGGCAGCGCCGACCTCGGGCGCTTCTGCGATTGTGTTCAGATAGTAGTGCTGGTATAGGGGCTGCGCCTCCGCGCCCCAATGTGACTTGAAGCGGAAGCTTCCGGAGCCGCGGAGGCTTCTGCCGAGGTCCACCCGGCGCAGACCGTTTTCGCAACCGTAGCGCATCGTGCCCCAAAGCAAGAGATGGCTGGCGTTGAGCGAATAACTTTCGGGCGGTATCGCTGCCCAGGTGCAATGTACGGTGTCATTGAACGGCGCAATAAAGCCCCCGGCTGCAATATGCTCATTGGCGCGGACGGTGAGCAGCACAAAGCTAGAAGGAAACGTCTGCAGGAGCTTTGTGAACAGTTCGCGGCTGTAGGGTGGCGTGCCTTTGGCGTGCATGGCACGGCAGTAGACGTGGTAGAATTCATCTGTCATTTCAGATGAGATCTGGAGTTCAATGCCCTGAGCCGTCGCTTTTTCAATTTGACCGCGCTCTTTGTACCGGATGCGGGACCAGATTTCGTCTGTATCTGCTGAGAGGCTGGCGACGAAGGTGAAGTGATCCTGTGTCACGACGAGCTGGGGCAGGTTCCAGGCCGCGCGGCTGTCGCGTATGACGAGGTATTGGGCGTTTTTTTGCCGAACCAGCTCATTGGCGCTGTGCACGAGCGCCCGCGAGGCCAACTCATTATCGGCGCTGAGGCCGCCGGGCAGTGATGAGAAGTAGTGCCCGAACAGGCGGCTTTTCACTCGAAATAAGGGCAGCACTCCTGCCAGCTCGCCGCCTTCTTCTGCGTATAGGTAGTGCGTTTCACAGCCCCAGACCGAGTCCAGAATGTGTTGCCACTCTGACAGTTGGAAAAAAGTTGCCGTCGTGGAGCGGCCGACATAGCTGTCCCAACGGTCTTTATCTTCGGGCCGTAATTCGGCAGTGTGCATCGCTCCACAATCTCCTCAAGGCCAGATGTCGCTCGGCAGCCGCCGAAAAATTTTCAGACGGACCAACACGGCCTCTCCTTATTTTCTGCCGGCAGGAACGAACCCGTGGAATCTGACTGCGTCAGAAGCTCCTGTAGTGGTGCGAACCGGAAGTCGCGCAGCAGCGCCAGCAATTTCTGCTCGCTGCTCTGCCGATTGTGGTAGTGTGTAAATCGCTCGCGCAACGTCGGATTCAGACGAGGCTGATCTGTGTCCAGATCCCAGGGGTGCAGATAGATGACGGCGGGTATTCGCTCCTGATTAAGACGTTGGAGGCCCCATTTCAGGAGCGGGTAGGGCAACAGACGGAGGTAAAAACCGCCGGCGACCGGCCAATTGAGGCCCATGACCCGTGTGACCGCCAACGGGAATTCGACGAAGGGATCGCCGGCAAAGGGATGATAGGGAAAGCGAGGGGCCTGCGGATAGCCGTACAACGGATTGCGCGTTGGAAATACGCTGGAATCGTAGTCGAATCCTAATTCTCGCAGTACTTCCAGGGCCCACAGGGAATCGCCGTTGATGGAGAACATGGGGGCGCGGAATCCACGCGGGCGCGCGTTACTGGCTGCCTGAACCGCTTCCCAACCACGTTCGACGTCATCCCGGAATTGCGCCGGGGTCAGACGGCCCACATGCTGGTGGCTGTAACCGTGCAGAGCGATTTCGTGCCCCTGGTCGGCGACGTGTCGGACCAGGGCCGGAAAGTGATCGGCAACGTAGCCAAGGACGAAAAACGTCGCCTGCACTCCGGCGGCGGCGAAGATCGCCAGCAGGCGCTCGGTGTTGGCGACTACTCGTGCTTCGTAGATAGGCCATTGTTCAGGTTGCCGGCCCGTGCTGGTCAGCCCCTGATACCAATCTTCGAGGTCAATCGTCAGTGCGTTTTGCATGGTCACGCTTTGCATGGCTGCGATGCTCAATTACCGGTTCGAACGTCCCGCGCGCTCTGTGGCGATAGTGGGTGCGTCCATGATGCCTCACCTGCTAATTCTCCTTGTGGCCATCTGTTCCCAGTTCTGCCGGCCTGGCGAGCCCTGACCCGGACGCTTGTTCGCGGGCCGTACTCAGCTCCTGTTGCTCTGAATCCACGATGGCCAGGTGTTGGGTGAGGTCCTTGACCTGGTTCGTCAATTTTGAGAGCCGGACAGAATACTGAATGAGAATGAGAATGATAAACAGGAAGGCGAGAAAGGTGAAAGCGGAGGCCGCGTTCGACGTGCCGATCAATGCGCCCATCCACCTGGAGAAAGGAGGCCAGGCGGCGACGAGAAGGTAGATGACCGAGGCCACCAGCCAGAGCCAGCTATACTCTTCCCGTAATCGCCGGCGGCGCACCAGATCCAGGACAAAAATGTGCAGCAGAACGGCGCTTGCGATGGCCAGAACCTGGGTCCTTTCCATGGTTGGTTATGGGGCCTCCCTGTTTGTGGGCACAGCCGCCTGCAGCGCGATCGGGGGCATAGGACGTAGGCTGCCGTTGCCGGGCGGGTGTTTCAGCGTCAGCCGGCGGTCATCGCGCATCATGGTCATGGTGATTGACATCATCATCTTCATTCCGTAGTAGATCGGTCTGAGCAAGCCGGCGTGCATTGATTGACCGCTACGATTCAGATACATAATGACCGGCACCTCTTTAACGTGGAAGCCGGCGCGATCCAGAGTGATGATCATGTCCGCGTCGGGATAGTCGACGGGATAGACTTCAGTACAGTAAAACTCCATCACTTTCCTGTTCATGGCCTGGAAACCGGTCGTAGGGTCGGTCACTTCGTGCCGGGTGCAAAGCCGCGCAAGGAAAGCGAAGAAGAATTTGCCGAACTTGCGGAGCCAGGGACCCTTGTAGTCGCCTCGCCCCAGCCAGCGAGACCCAAGCACAATATCCACCTGGGGATCGCGGACCGCGTCCAGCAGGTCGGGGACGGATCCTGGCTCGTGTTGACCATCGCCGTCCATCTGCACCAGGTAGGCGTAATCGTGGCGGCAAGCGTATTTGAAACCAGTCTGGCAGGCGGCCCCGTAGCCCATGTTGAAGGGCATGGAGACGACGTGGGCGCCGGCTGCACGGGCCAGGGCTGCAGTGTCGTCTATGGACCCGTCATCGACGACCAGGATATCGACGTCGGGGAGCTGCAGGTGCACGTTGCGCACGACCGACGCGATGTTTGTGGCTTCGTTGTAGGCAGGGATGACAACCAGCACGCGCCCATCCGAGGCCAGGGTGGGCGAACGTTCCTCCGTTACGTACTTCTGTTCCGCTTGCATAGCTCCTCCCAGCGACATCGTGTGCTAGGTTACATAACCAAGCGAGCGTAGTTGTGCAGCCAGAGCAGCTTCTTCATCGGTGTTCAAAACGCCGTCGCCGTCATGTCTGCTACCCGGCTCCATCTCTAGATAGTCATAGTGCGCCGCGTGAGCGGCGCGGAACTGCTCGGTAAAGAGGTCCAGGAGTAGCCTGCCGTCCATGTCTCGGGGGATAGGTTGCCCCATCAGGTACAGGATGGTAGGCGCCAGATCCTGAATCCTGGCCCCCACTATGTTCGCGCCTTCCTTGAATATGCCCGGCCCGTAGCCAATGAGGAGACCGTTCATGCGATGATGGCCCGTCGTGCCAAAAACCGGCTCAAAAACGCTGTATGAGGAGAAGTCGGACAGGCCCATCGCCTTGTACTCCATGTTACGTGTGAGAAAGAGGAGATCGGGCGCCTGCTCGGCGTAGGGACCGCTGTACAGCTCTTCACGGCGCATAATGCGCTCGACGACGGGCGCGCCTGTGTTGGGGTCCGTGAGCGCCCGCAGACGACTGCTCACTTCCTCCAACAAAGCTTCATACTCTGGCCCCTGGGCCACGATCCCGTCCCGTTCTCGGCCTTTCAGATTCACATAGAACTGGCCGAAGTTGCCCATGGAGTAGACCCGGGTCCGCGCCCAGTCGACGTCATTCAGGGAGAGAAAGAGCCGTCTCTGCCACGCTTCGCGGCTGGCGCGTCCCATCTGTACAGCCCTGCGGCCAAAGCCCAGCTTCAAAACCCAGTTGCCGACGATGGAGTAGTTGAAGCCCAGGCGAAATAAGAGATAGCGCAGCCTGGTTGCCACGGTCTGTTTGAGCTGGAGGAGTCCTTCGCGCAGGAGCCAGGTGTTGAAGTTGACGAAGCTGTAGATGGGACCGAAGCCGTGATCGGACATGATCAGCACTGCGGTGTCGCCGTCCAGTTGCGCCAGCAGGCGGGCAATCGCCTCGTCTACGCGCTGAAAAAACTCGAGGACCACGTTGCCCAGCGCCTGCACTTCGTCGGGGTCGTGCCGGGGATGTCGCGGGTCCAACGTGTGCCAGAACTCGTGCTGCATGCGGTCGGTGCCCAGAATGTGCACCATGAAGAAGTCCCACGGTTTGCTGCTCAGGAGGTGCAGCGCTGCCTGAGTATTGTTCTCCAGGATGTCAAACTGTTCTTTGATGAAGGGATAGGGATCGGAAGGCCGGTACTTTTCGTCATGACGCAGGCGATACTCGCCGAGTTGCTGGCGCAGCTCTCCCAGGATCTGCGGTGGGTAAGTATGATCACGCGCGCGGGGTGGGGTGAGAAGCCCGGTGATGATGAAACCGTCAACTTCCTCGGGCGGGTACGTCAGCGGCACGCCCATGACGCCTACTTTCTTGCCGCCATCGCTCAGGAGGCGCCACAGGGAGCGACCGCGGATATCGAGCCGCGTGTTGAGCCTTTGGCTATAGGAGGCCGGTTGGTGTCTGAAAAATTCAAAGACGCCATGGTGCCCGGGTGACTTGCCCGTCATGAAGGAGCTCCATGCGGGCCCGGTCAGTGGCGGAAACGTGGAGAGAAGCGGTCCCACCGTGCCGCGCCGGATGAGGCGCTGTAACGTGGGTAAATAGCCCTGTTGCACCCATGGATCAAGTAGATCGAGCGTTGCGCCGTCGAGACCAATGACGAATAGTTTCAGTCCCATCCCGTTTCCTCCCAGCGCGCTCATGCCGGGATAAAACAACCGCCCTCATCACTTACTCAAGCGATGAGAGCGGTACGCCCGATAGGGTCGTTACTCCTTGAAAGACCGTTGGCGTGAGCGCCTGTCCCGTTGTTATCTGCATGCATAGGCCTCTGAACTCTTTCGAGCCCTGCGTTACAGGAATGCCGGTTTACTGCTATTCATTTTTGCGTTTCAACCGGGGTAGCTTTCACACCTTTCCTGTGGAAAGCTACCTGCCCGCACTCTCATGCGTAGCCGGTCAGAGCGGTCGCCTTCTGTTTGCCTGAGGGTACTCTGCGTTAATTGGGTGCGATAGTGTGTACTCCCAGCGGGAACCAGACGTAGGCTGACCAGTCGGAGCCCGGGAACTGGGCGCCTTCGAGATTGCCACAGCGAACGGTCCAACCGGTTTCGTCGCCAACCACGCCGTGAATGGCAAGGATGGCGTCGAGACCCTCGTTGGGAAAAGGCTCTTCCGTGCCGTCGGTGAAGTCGGCATAGTTGATGGGGATTTCATACTCGACGCTGGTCTGGCAGGGATCATGTGTCTGCTGATAATCGAACTGTCCTGGAATTGCGCCACCGGAGTTCTGCGGGATGTCTGCAATGTTATCGCCGACATGCACGTGCGTTTCATCGAGACAGTATCCCAACTTCATCCGGTACTGGACGTGTAGAATACTACTGACCCCCTCTTCGACCACCTCTTCCCAGATCGCGACGTAACCAGCCTTTTCTGTCTGACCGATATAGAACGTGGCGCCAACGGGTCCAAGGGCCGCCATTGCCGCATTGGTCACCATGACCGTCAGCAGCATCACGACCATCAAGACTAACAGTAGCCGTTTCATTTTTGCCTCCATTGACTACTTGACAACCACAATAAGCGCGGAACGGTAAACTTATCACGCCCGTCGAGCGTGCTTTCTGCCTAGAGGATCGACACAACCCTGTCCGAGACAGGGAACAGACAGAACATAAGGGCCTAGCGGGGGGGATTGGCCCCCGGATTGTCAGTGGTGAGAGGCGGCTCCTACTGTGAATAATATCACAATCAATTCGTCAAATCAATCCTTCCCGTCGAGCGCCAGCCTTGAAAAAGCGGCGACAGACGGTAGAGAGTGAGCACGACAGATTTAGCTGCCAGTTAACGATATACTGCAATACGAGGATGCGGTGAGGAGAGGGGATACTGCTAAATTGGCTCCGATCCCTTCTGATCATCCCACCCGGGGCGCGTTCCTTTTCAGACGAAAGCGGATTGAAAAGAGACTGCGCCCTCTATAAATATTATGGATCGAGAACCTTACGGAGAACCTTACTTCAGCTTACGGTACGCCTCCTTTTGAGCCTGGGAGAGCGCGCTGTTGGATGGCCCAGGTTGTGCATTCGGGCCAGGCTGTCAGTTAACGCCCGTAATCCACCAGGAGCCAGCCGGGGAAGTATCGAACTCGAGTAACGTGTCGATTTCGTATCCATGCTCGTCGTCACGGTGCTCGTAGCTGCCGACCGGCGCGTGTTCTACGATAAGGGGCACACACTGCGGTCCAGGAGCCGTACAGTTATCACGGATCTGGCCCCACTGATCGGTGTAACCCGAGAAATCGGCATACCCATCACCATCTTCGTCCATCCAGGCGGGCACGGTAAAGCGCAGGACATGCTGTTGGAGTGTGGAGCTGTTAAAGGCGCACTGTCTATCCTCGCAGAAGTAACGAGGTTGTCGCACATCGTCTGCGCTAACCCACACGGCGCTATCGGCCTGGCCGAAGGCCACCGTGATGCGGAACAGCGCTTCAGCACCCGCGCCGTCCAGCCGGCCTTCACCATACCAGACTGACTTGCCGTTGGGATAGACCTGGCGGTTGCCGCTGTCCAGTGGCCCCTGGGTTTCTCCGGGTAGGCACTCGTAGGTCATGCCGTTCTCATCGAAAAGTTGCAGGCAGCCATAGTCCAGCCAGCCGCCAAAGCGGACAATGCCACACTCGTCGCCGCGGCACACCTGGGCCTCGGCGGAGTAACTGTGGATGTCGCCAAGATACCCACCACCCAGAGAGTCGTCAGCCATCCGGAACGGTTCGTTGGTGACGTGACCCTGCACGCGCAGGGCGCGCACCCATTGCGCCCGTCCATTGGCGGCGAGATCGCGTCGCGTCACATAGCCGTATGCCTGGTGTTTATAGTCGTTTTCTGATGGCGTTTGCCAGGGATAGCTGATGCTGCTGCCGCCAAACCAGGCGCCGGCGGCGCCGAAGATGTCGGCCACGTCCTGAGGATCGTGTTTGTGCTCGTGATCGTGGTGACAGTTTCGCGCCTCGTCGAAAAGAGGATGGTAGAGAGACCTGTCATGCTCTGCACACAGCGGAATAACGTCTGTGTCACCCGCGTGACGAACGACGAGCGGCAAGTAGGTCTCGTGGTCCTGAGCGGGTGACGAGGGTTGGCGCTCACCCCGAGCGAGCGCACCATCTGATTGCGGGGCAAGCGCCAGTGCAATCAGCAATAAAGCGACGCGTGTTATAAAGTGACCAGGCCAACGTACCATTACAAACCTCCAGCCTGCCCCGCGAATTCTGTGTAGCCGCAACTCTACATTCTTCACGCACCACTATTATACACCCAATCGCCCGGGACAGCTTGCGCCCTAACCGTTTCGTCTTTGGCGAAGCGCTCGTTGTCCGAGGCATGAACGCCTTCGAAGCGCCTGATTGACAGCAGCATTCGCCGGGGCCGACGGCTGCATCTGGCAGGCGACCGCCTCGGCCCATCGAGTATAATGGCTGCAATGACGGCGGCGACACATGCGAACGGATGAGGCATTCAGATGACATCAGAGCAGGTGAGCGCCATCGGCGCCGCGTTTGCGGGCGGTTTGAGACGTATCCTGGGCGATAAGCTGGTCGCTGCTTACATTTATGGTGCGGCGGCGTTCCCTGATACCTCGACGACGGGAGATGTCGATTTCCACGTAATTCTGCAGAGTGAACTTACGGAGCAGGAGCGCGCCGAGTTGGAGGAACTGCACCAAACACTTGCCCGCCAGTTCCCTCCGCTGGGCGCCGAGATGGACGGCTATTACATCCTTCTGGCAGACGCCCGTCGTGAAGCGCCGCCTCAAAGCCAGATGTGGGCTCGGGCCAGGGACACGGCCTGGGCCCTCCATCGCCAACATATCCGGGCCGGGCGCTATATCAGGCTCCACGGACCGGACCCTCGAGAGATTTATCCTGCTGCCAGGTGGTCGGAAATCGAGATTGCCCTGCAGGGCGAGCTCGACTATGTAGAGAGGCACCTTCAGGATTATCCCGACTACTGCATTCTGAATCTCTGTCGCCTTGTCTACAGTTTCAGGACGCAGGACGTGGTCGTCTCGAAAGCAGCGGCGGCGGATTGGGCGTCTGAAGAGCTACCCCAGTGGCGGCGGCACATTGAGGTGGCGAAGAAATCCTATGCCGGGCAGGCGACGCTGGATGAGAAGGCATTTATGCTTGCTGAAGTGGAACGGTTCTTCGCATTCGCCCGCGCGCTGATTGAAGCGTCATCACAGAGGTGGCGTCACGAGGGGTGAGCTGAGCGAATCGTTCCTCAGAGGGGTTGAAGCGAGTCAGATCTGGCCGACGATGACCCTGAATTACAACGCGAAATCTATTGACCTGCTGGACATGGAAGTTACTTTTCGTGATATAGGCGGCATCCGGCTTGCTGGTAGTCGCTGGGCTTTGTGTCCGGTTCTTCAGCGTCTGGTGCACGCCGGAATTGGCTACGGTCTGAGCAGCGTTTGGTAATTCGCAGGTGGCTGCCCACTCCCTCTGGGTCGGCCGACGGAGCCCATGTGACTTGGTAGAGTTTCTACTGTCGACACTATCTGCGGTTCGCCAATTGGCGAAAACAAATTAGGAAGCTGCGGCCGTTGGGGGTTACTTATCGTTAGGCACGACAAGAAACGAGCCTTGCGCGACCAACTCTCCCGATTCAACCATCTTGCCCACGAGTTTATCCACATGCTTGCGCATGGCCCTGCTGGTGCGACCGAAACCGAGCAGGCTGCAGACCGCCGGCGGGATTTCCTCACGTGGCATGCCCAGGGCGCTCTTTACGACCATTTCGATGGTCAACATGATTTCTTCCGGCGCAATCTGGTCAATTGTGCGCGAGAAATCCTGTAAGTTGGCGTGGGAGCGGACAGACGACGCCTTCTTTATAATACCCGCCGGCCACAAAAACGGGCCGCGGCGACTGAGATGACCACTGCGAACAGCATAAGCCACCGCTTCCTCCAGGGCCTTGCGGATACGGCTGCCGACGCGCATCACGCCGGCGGCATCGGCAATACGGCGCGCAACCTCATCGAAGTGGACCGGTCCTTCCACCTCTACCACCTGGCGCATCCAGTCCGCTAACTGCCGGCGCGATACGTCATGCAGCTCGGCGACGGGCGGCAGCTGCAACTGCGCCAGCTCGTAATCTCTGGCCTGTAATATCTCTGGCTTCGGCGCCGGTTTCTCGCGCTCGATAGGTCTGCTACTGATTTGAACAGCCGGCGACTCGGTGGCCATCTTCCTCTGCCCATTTGTCTTTTCTGCCCGGGCCGCCTCGATGGCTTCCGCCGTACGCCGCAGCTCGCGTTGTGGATTGCGGAACCAGTCAGTGCTCCAGATGCGGTGGATGCGCCAGCCCAGCCCTTCCAATACCTGCTGTCGCAGCCGATCGCGGTCCCTGGCCGAGCGTGCGCGGTGGTAGGTGGCGCCGTCACACTCAACGCCCAGGAGATAACGGCCGGGACGCTCTTTGTCCACGATAGCCAGATCGATGTAAAAGCCCGCCGAGCCTACCTGATGTACTACTTCGTAACCGGCACCGCGCAAGGCATCCGCCACCATTTCTTCAAAATAGGAGTCAGCGTCGCCATCTGTGGTCACCGGCATGTCCAGATGCCCTGTGCGGGCATAATTGAGATAACGTTTGAGGGCCACGACACCGCGGGCGTCCGTCCACTCAGATCGATATCTTCGTCGGTAAGATTGGTGAACACCTCACAGCGCAGCCGAGCCCGGGTGATGAGTACGTTTAAGCGCCGTTCGCCGCCATCCTTGTTAATGGGGCCGAAGTTCATGCTCAAATAACCGCCTTCGGACCGACCGTAACCCACGCTGACAAAGATGACGTCTCGCTCGTCGCCCTGTACATTCTCCAGATTCTTCACAAAGAATGGTTCTGCAGGATGTGTATTGAAAAACGATTCGCAGGATGCATCCTGCCGGCGCAGAATCTCGAGTTGGTCCTGAATAGCCTGTGCCTGGCTGATGCTGAACGCCGCTACACCAAGTGTGAGGTCAGGCGTGGATCGCGCGTGCTCCATCACTTTCTCGGCCACGACGCGCGCTTCTTCTGGGTTGGTGCGCGTGCGGCCGCGGTCATAAACCGTGTCCGGTAGATGGTGGAAAACCAGGCCGACCTCCTCGCGGTGGGCGTTGGGACTGGGGAAGATGACCAGCCGGTTGTCATAAAACTCGTGGTTAGAGACGGCGATGAGCGATTCGTGCCGGCTGCGATAGTGCCAGCGCAACATGCGCTGCGGCGCTCCCTGGGCCGCGAATAAGCTCAAAACGCTTTCCAGGTCGGCCGTGGGGCTTTCCTCTCCATCCTCGGCTTCCACCAACTGGTTGAAGAAGTTCGTCGGCGGCAGCTGGCGGCTGTCACCGACCACGACCACCTGCTTCCCACGAAGAATGGCGCCAAAAGCCTCCACCGGGCGCACCTGGCTGGCTTCGTCGAAAATAACCAGGTCAAACGTCAGGCTCTGCGGCGGCAGGAACATAGCAATCGACAGCGGGCTCATCATAAAGACCGGTTTGATGGTCTGAATAGCGTTGCCCGCGTTGCGCATAAGCTTGCGAATCGGCAGGTGACGTCGCTTCTTGGCAAACTCCCGCTGCAAGATGCCCAGTTGGCCGCCGGCGCTATAGCGGGGTAGCTGTTGCCAGTGTTTGTCGGCCAGCTCAGTGCGGTTGATGCGAAATTGCAGCTGGTCCGCCTCGCGAAATTTGGCGATGCGGTGCCGGTGTGTCTCACCGTCGAAGGCTCGCAACTCCGGTCGCTCGCTCACGGCCTGCTCCAATAACAATTCGTACCAGGTTCTCTGAAGCAGGCGAGCCAAGTGTTTCGATGCAAGTGGCCAAGACACTGCCGCCGTTATCACGGTCTCCAGGCCGGCCTCGCGGAACTGGCGTGACAGATGGTTTAAATTGACTATCTCCTGTAGGCGATCAACGTCCGTGTACCAGGCGCGTAACAGGCGCTGCTGTACGGCATAAGGCGAGGAAACGAATCGCATTCCCCCCTCAAAGCGCGTGGACTCGTCCAGTTGAATCTGCGCAACCACCGCGGCCGCCGTCTCGGCATGGGTATCCAATGCCTCTTCCAGGCTGGTTGCCAGATCGCGCAACAGTGTCACATCCGGTTCGTCAGCCAGATAGCGAATCAGTTGTTGGGGAAACAGGCCGGCAGTAATTTCCTTATACAGGGTGATGAGCCAGTCAGCGACGTCGGCAAGTTGACTCCACTCAGAATCAAGGCCGCGCCACTGCCCACCAAGAAGCTGCGACAGAAGCGGCTCGCAATCATCATACGTTGTCCGCAGCCGCTGTGCTTCCATGATGGCCTCCACCATGGCCTTCTGCTCGCCCACATCTTCAGGCAACCCTTCTCGGGCCAGTCCGGTCAGGTCGCGTCTAGCCCTACGGAAAGAACTGGACAGCATGCGCCACCACTTCTGAGCGTAGTTGGCATACGCCGTGCGGATGGCCAGCACATCTTGCTCCCAGGCTTCGGGCAACAGTAAAGCGTCATACGTCTTGTGTAGCTGGGCCAGCTGCGCGCTCGTCACCAGTCCCTTTTTGACCTCGGCCGCCTGTCTGGACCAGGCCTGGTGCAATACCTGCGCGCCTTTCAAAGGTGGCGCAGAGAGCAACTTTGCGGCAGCCTGGCTCAGTTGAATGCTCTGGTCGCGGTCGGCTGGCGCCGGCAGGCCCAGGTGGACAGCCAGCTTACGCCCGATCTGCTGCAAACGTTGTAGGGCCCGGCCGGCCGCATCAGAGCTGGTTTGCACCGCACGGCGATCGGAGGGCAGGTAAGATCTATACATACTACCCCAGAAGGGATGCTCGGCCGGCACGCCCGTACGACGCAACAACGCCTGTAATCCCTCCACCCGCTCCAGCCAATGACGGAACGTAGCGCCGGACCAGCCCTTCATAGGCGCCGGGTCCAGCTCAGGCACGCTCACCTCTTCCAGCGCAGTTTCCAGGCGCAGCAGGCGACCATATGCCTGATACGGCGTTACACCGCTTTCGGCGATGGCTGTGTTGACGGCTTCGCTATAAGCATTGAGTCGATCGCGGTTTTCCACGAGCGCACGCAGGTCGGCGCTGAAATCGCGCGTTCGAGGCTTGCCGAGCTCCAGCGTGCGTTGCAGCTCTTCGAGAAACGCCTTCTTATTCGTCTTGTGACTGTGTAGTTCCAAACAGGCCGCGCCCAGCCCTACTTCGTCCAGCCGGCGCTTAACCACTTCCAGAGCAGCCATCTTCTCGGCCACAAAGAGCACCGTTTTATCGCGAGCCAGCGCTTCCGCGACAAGATTGGTAATCGTTTGTGATTTGCCCGTGCCCGGCGGCCCTTGGACCAGCAAATTGCGCCCCTGCAATACGTCAAGGATGGCCAGCGTTTGCGAGCTATCGGCATCGACGACCTGAAAGCTTTCCTGGGGGGTGATATGGCGGTCCAGATGTTCGTCGTCAGCAATAGCGGGCAGGGGCTCGTCAAATCCTGCCGCCAGCAGGGACTCCAGCAACGGATGATCCGTGGGTTTATTGCCCTCCGGCCACATAGCGGGATCCAGGTCGTTGTACATGAGGAATGTGCCGAAGGAGAAGAACCCGAGAGCAATAGCGCTGCGGTCGACTGACCAGCGAGCCTGGTGCCTGAGGACGTGCTCTACCCGCTTAAAGTAGCCCGGAACATCCAGTTCCTCACCGTCAGGAAAATCGGGGAGCTCAATCGCAAAATCTGCCTTCAGCTTGGCGCGCAGCGATAAATTCTCACCTATTTCCTCTTCCGTATAATGCATGCGAAAGCGTGTACGCACGTTGGTGCGGTATAATTCCACCGGAACGAGTATAAGCGGCGCCTGACGGGCGACGTCACTGCTTTCAGCCTCATACCAGCGCAGCATTCCCAGAGCCAGATACAAGATATTCACACCCTGCTCTTCAATATAGGTACGCGCGGCGTAAAAGGTGCTCAACAGTCGCTTCTGCAGCCTTGCCGAGGTATAAGCCGTTTGTAGACGTCTGTCGCTGTGGCGTTCGGCAACCCCGTTGCCGTTATCTTCATCTTCAGGCTGGGCCAACAGCGCCGTGTCCTGATTCTCAGGCTCAGTGTCCTCCGATTCCTCTTCAGGGGCAGGCAAGAAGGACATGGCTTGTGATTCTACAACGAGGATGCGAAAAATCTCCTGCGGCAGCTCGTCCACTACCTCCAACCCTTTTGTTTTGAGTGGCCGGTAGTTGATTAGCTTGTTACGGAGGCTAAGGTCCAATAGCTCTTCTCGAGCCGTTTCAAGTTTCGCCTGTATCTCGCCCATGGAAGATCCCCGAGAAAGTTTTGTAATAAATGTCCGAGGCGCCCCAACGCCACATAAGGAATACAGCTATTCCATACACAGCTTGCTGCCTGTACATTTTTAGTGAAGGAGCAGGAAAAAGCAAGGCGAACTAATTGGCAGCGCTAATTAACTGCTTCTAACCTGCTTGAAAGTCGCAGGCTCTGCATATCTAATATAGTGAAATAGAAATCAATTCGAGAACTTTGCCGAAGTAGACGATGCCAGGATCAGAAGTCAGGTGGAGGGGCAACTCGACAGCGACGCCCTATAGCCTGTAATCTGGAATCCACTCTTAATTCCCCATCACAAACCGCGCCTCGCTCGTTTCATCTTCCGCGTCCGGCTCACGCTGAAACTGGCTACAGTTTTGAACGACGGTTGACAATTCGTACCCGGCTTCTGATCGGCGTAGAAGCCGATGGCGCGCAAGGGTCGTTCTTTGCACATGTGGGCAAGGCTACCCGTGTGTATTAGTTTAGGTAGACATGATCAATCACAATATGGGTGCCGTCGTCGAAAAGCTGGA
>JBMCFH010000013.1:0-34484 GCA_048620455.1 Chloroflexota bacterium
TTCCCGCCGTTTAACGGCGGCGGCGAGCGCTATGCCCACTCCCTGGCTCAGGCGCTGGTGGCGCAAGGGCACACAGTTACGGTGGTCACCAGTGAGGCCGTACAGGAGTCGCAGTTCTGGGAAGGAACCGGCAACGAAGCAGGTCTGAGCCGCACTGAAGCCGGTCCTCTGACCGTCATTCGCTGTCCCATCACGCCGTTCCCCGGCGGTCGAGCCGGTTTGCTGGCCTGGCGCAAGGCGATGGTACTCTATTCTGCGCTTCCGGGCGCCCGGCCGCGCGTTTTGCGCCACATGGCGCGCCGCGTGCCCCCGCTACAGAATCTGGGCGCGGCGCTGGCCCAGCTGTCGCCGCTGCCCGAGGTGGTCAACGGTTTCAACCTCTCCTGGGAGCATACAATGGTCGTCGCCTGGCGCTTCGCCCGCCAGAAGGGCCTCCCCTACGTCGCCACCCCCTTTGCCCACTTTGGCGAATCGGGGCGCGCTCGCGTGGCGCGCAATGCCACAATGGCCCACCAGCGCCAGCTGCTGCAGGACGCCGACGCCGTGCTCACGCTGACGTCTATCGAAAACGAAGGGTTGCGCCGCTGGCAGATCCACCCGCAGCGCGTAGGGGTCATCGGCGGCGGCGTCGACGAACCGCCCCGCGTGGAGGATGCAACCGCCGTCCTGCGCCAGCACGGTCTGGAAAAACCGTTTGCGCTATTCCTGGGCCGCATCAACTATGATAAGGGCGCCGTGCACGCCGCAGCAGCGGTGATTCGGCTGCGCCGGGAAAGGGCGCATCAATCCCTTACGCTGGCGCTGGCGGGCCATGTGATGCCAGAATTCGAGCAGTACGTCGCACGGCTTGCCCCGCCCGCACAAGAGAGCCTGCGGCTGCTGGGCGTCGTAGATGAGCGGGTAAAACACGCCTTGTTACAGGAAGCATCGATGCTGCTGCTCCCGTCGCGGGCCGATTCACTGGGTATCGTGTTGCTGGAAGCGTGGCTGCACGGCACGCCCGTCGTCGGCGCCCGCGCCGGTGGTATTCCCGGCGTCGTCGACGACGAGGAAAACGGCCTGCTGGTGCCCTTTGGCGATGAGGAAGCGCTTGCCGCAGCCGTGCGCCGGTTGCTCGAGGACGAACCGTTGCGACGCCGGTTGGGGCGCTGCGGACAAAGCAAGGTTCAGCGGTCATACACCTGGGAGCAGGTCGCCGGGCGCGCCATCTCCGCGTACCGGCGCGCCATAGACGACAACGCTGCCCGGGCAGGAAGCTAAAGGCGGTCCTCTTGCGAATTCTCCACCTCGTGCACCAATACCTCCCCGAATACGTCGGCGGCACCGAGCTTTACACGCAGACGCTGGCCCGCTATCAGGTACGCCAACAAAATCATCGCGCCGCCATCTTCTACCCTTCCGAACGGGAGCCCCGCGAGGACCGTGTCATTTCTACGAGTGACGAGTGTGGCGTGCGCATTCACGCAGCGCCCGTGGGTCCGCGCAGCCGGGCGCAGGTCTTCCTCGACAGCTTCGGGCAGCGAGCGATCCAGGAAGCTCTGCGGCACGTGCTAGATGCCGAGCAGCCGGACGTGGTGCACGTGCAACACCTCATGGGCCTGCCGCTGTCCCTGTTGAACCAGCTGAAAGCAGCGCGAACGCCCATTGTAATCACCCTTCACGATTACTGGTTTCCCTGCGCCAACGGGCAGCTTCTGACCAATTATGACAATCAGGTTTGTGAGGGACCGCGCTGGTGGCTAAACTGCGCCCGCTGCGCCCTGGTACGCGCCGGCGTCGGCGACCGCCGCTGGTTGACCCCGGCGGTAGCGCCCGTATTTGCTTACCGCTCGGCTCGACTGCAACGCTGGCTGGCCCAGGCAGACCGCGTCATCGCCCCCACTCACTTCGTACGCGATACGTATGACCGGCTCAACATGCCCACCGAGAACGTCGTAGTCGTGCCGCACGGCATCGAGGTTCCGGCGCACGTTCTGCAGGCGGAAGCAACGACGCTACCGCGCCATCCGGGCCGCCTGCACGTGGTCTATGTGGGAAGCCTGGCCCACCAGAAAGGGCTCCACGTGCTGGTTGAGGCGGTCAACCGGCTAGCTCCCGACGCCGTGCGGTTGACCATCTACGGCGACCACGACAAATTCCCCGATTACGTGCGCTCTTTGCAGGCACAGGCGCAACACCCGGGCATCACCTTCCCCGGCCGTATTACGCGCCACGATTTCTGGCCCATGCTGCTGCAGGAGGCGGACGTCGCCGTGCTGCCCACCTTGTGGTATGAGGCCTCCCCGCTGACGATACAAGAGATGTTTGCTGCGCGGGTGCCGCTGGTTGCGTCGAACATTGGCGCTCTGCCGGAAAAGATACGTCACGGCGTCGACGGCTTGCTGTTCCCGCCTGGCGACGCCGCCGCGCTGCGCGACGTGCTGCAACGGCTGCTGGAGGATCCCAAGGAACTGCGCCGGCTGCAGGCGAATATCCGGCCCACGCGTTTGATGAGCGAGCACGTCGACGATGTACAGATGGTCTACGAGGCGCTCGCGGACCATTAACTCACATTCATCAACGACCAAACTTCAACGGCTCAAAGGTAGCCCGCTGGGCACCATCTCAGGCGCGAGGTCCAGCGCGCTGCCGGCGTCTGGATCGCTCAGGGCCTCCAGGAAATCGAGTAGCAGGGCCACCTCGCCTGCGGACAGGGCCCTGGCTGGCGCGAGGTTGGGGTCCACCGTGCGCAGAATGGCAGCAACTGTGACCGGCTCATTCTGCACCGTGGCCTGTAGCGAGGACGGCAAGCGCCGCCCCTCATACTGCCGGAGGGCGGTTTCCGGCTCCAGGTGGTGACGCACCACGTCTTCCAGTGACCCATAGGCCCCGTTGTGCAGATAGGGAGCGGTCAAAGAAACATTGAGCAAAGAAGGCGTGCGGAAGGCGTAACGATCCGCCTCGTCGCCGGTCACGTGGAACCTGCCATAATCCAGAGGCGCGTAGTCGTCGTGCCCCGGCCCAAACTGCGGCGCGCCGATGTTGTGGTACCCCTGATCGGTAAAGAGCGGCGGTTCGTGGCAGGCAGCGCAGCCGGCCTTGCCGAAGAACAGAAGCGCGCCGGCCTGTGCTTGCGGCGATAGGGCCTCATCGTCCCCGGCAAGGTAGCGGTTCCAGGGAGAATCGACGAAGGTAAACGCCTGCGCCTGAAAGGCAGCCAGGGCGTTCGCCGCGTGCTGGAATCCTAATTCATCCGCTGTAAGATGAGGATTGGCGCGCCGGAATAGCTGCTCATAGCGCGGAATCGCCAGCAGGCGGGCCATCACAGCCTCCCAGACGGCGGGCGTGTGTTGTGGTCCGTCGGGAATCGCCGCCAGCTCGTTTGGCTGCCCATAAATGTCCACGTCGCCCCAGCCCGTCGTCGCGCCTTGTTCGCCGCCGTCCGCCCTCTGCGCCTGATCCGTATAGGTATCCACGTCATAGGCGCCGCCGCGCATCTCATGGCGCAGCGTCACCGGAAACATGGCCTGCGCCGCCAGTAGATTGTCCAGCCCGGGCGGCAGGTGAGCGCCAGCCGGCGTCTCATAACGCCCTGCTCCGCGCTCCATCACGCGTCCATCCCAGAAAACCGCTTCCCAGCCGGGCAGAGCGCGATTGAACAGATCCTGCGTGTTGCGCGAGACGAACGAGCGCCCAGGACCCGGCGTTCGCTCCGTCCCCACGCCCTGCCCACCCGTGCCCACCGCCAGGGGCAGGCGATCCACAGTGGCGAGCGCAGGATCGTGGCAGGTAGCGCAGGACACGTCGCGGTTTCCGCTCAGAATTGGGTCAAAAAACAAGAGCCGGCCCAGTTCTACCGTGGCCTCATCGTCCTCAGGCGGCGGCTGCAACGGTTGCAGGCCCATCTCCTCGACCAACACGCGTAAGCGGCGGGCGTGCATCTGGCGCGTCCTCTCTTGCCGAGCCGCCTGGCGACGCCACAGTAACGCGCCGGCGACCACGATGGATGCCAGCAGCAGATACAATACCAGCCTGAGCGGTTGCTTCATCGTTACGTCTCGCGCTATAGTCCTGAACCGGTGCGCATTATAAGACCGTCTAACCCTTTTTGCTATCTATGGAGGCGCCTGCCAGCACATGCTTTCACTGGAGCAACAGAACCGGCTGCGCGAGCAGTACGGACAACAACATCCCGGCTGGCGTCCGGCGACAGAGCTGTACGCCGACCTGGTGCGCGCGCACCTTGAGCCTCATAGCCGCGTGTTGGATCTGGGCTGCGGGCGCGGCGGCCTCGTGGAGCAGCTGTCGCACCCCTTGCACAGAATCGCGGGCGTCGATCCCGATCTGACCTCGCTGCGCGAGCACCGCCTGCCGCTACCACGCGCCCAGGCGTTCAGCCGGCGCCTGCCTTTCCCCGACGAGTGCTTCGATCTGACCTTCGCCAGCTGGCTCCTGGAGCACCTGGTACAACCGGCAACGGACCTGCGCGAAGTACGGCGTGTCCTGCGCCCGGGCGGCGCCTTTGTTTTCGTCACGCCCAACGCCCGCCACCCTTTGATCGGCCTTAACCGGCTCGTCAGTCGCCTGCGCGGGCTGCAGACGGCGCTCGTGCACCGTCTTTACGGTCGCCAGGCAGCCGACACATTCCCCGCCTACTATCGCGCCAACAGCCGCGAGCAGATACAGCAGCTTGCCGCACAGACCGGCCTTCACCTGGCGCACCTGCACTTCGTAACCGATCCGACCTATCTGGCTTTCACACCCGCGCTATTTCGCCTCTCACAACGCCTGGACGCGCTCCTGCCGGCAGAGCGAGCCGTACATCTCGTCGGCGCCTTTCAACGCGCCTAGTGGGGTGTTCTGGCCTCGTGCAGACGGTCTCTGTGTATCCTCGTGCGATTTTGTCTCGAACGCTCTACAATAACCGCATGAATCTCGAACAGATACTCGAACACGCAACCCGCATCGCACAAGAGACAGGACAGTTGTTGCGCGAGGGTTTTCGACAGGCTAAACAGATTGACCGCAAAAGTTCGGCCATTGACCTCGTCACCCAGTACGATACCGAGGCTGAGGCGTTTATTACCGGCGAGCTACAGCGCCTGTTTCCCGAGCACGAGTTGTTCGGCGAAGAGGGCGCCTATAGCGGCGAACCGGATCGTGGGTATAGCTGGTACATCGATCCCATCGACGGCACCAACAACTTCGCACACGGGATCCCCATCTTCTCCGTCTCCCTGGCGCTGTACCATGACAGCCGGCCCTTGTTGGGCCTGGTCTATGATCCGATGCGCGGCGAGTGCTTCCAGGCGATCAAAGGCCAGGGCGCTTATCTCGGCGACGGTCAGAACCGGCAGCGACTCAGCGTCAGCAAAAACGACAGCCTGCTAACCAGCCTTTTGAGCACAGGATTCCCTTATGACAGACACCATAGCCAGCGTAATAATCTGGCCCAGTTGGAAGCGTTTCTAATGCGGGCCCAGGGCGTGCGGCGAATGGGGTCTGCTGCCATCGACCTGGCCTACGTTGCTGCGGGCAGGCTGGACGCCCATTGGGAGCTAAAGCTCAGCGGCTGGGATATCGCTGCCGGCGTCCTGTTGGTGGCGGAGGCCGGCGGAACGGTTTCCACCGTCGACGGGCGCCCGCTGACGGCGACCTACACAGATGATCTGAACATCGTAGCCAGCAACGGCCTCATTCATAAGGAGATTCTCGACGTCCTGGAAGGGATTCGTCGCCCGACTGCGCCGAGCCACGAAGGCGCTTAGGCGAAGACCCTGGGCTCAGTAGAAACAGAGCATAAGATCAAATGCGAATTTTAAGCCGCCTATACGCCGCTTTGTACTGGAGCAAGCGACGCGGCGTCCTGGGCATCTCCCTGCATACGTGGCTCGTTATACTGTCCCTGGGGCTGTTTTCCGCCGCCTTATGGCTGCGGTGGCCCACGCCGGTGATCCTGTTCTGGCTCGTCCTTTCCATTCTCTTATGGCTGGCTTTTCTTCAGGCCCGACGCGCGGGCTTCAAACGCTTTGTATCCGATCCGGACATGTCCCTCGACAAGGAGTTTGCCGCGCCCGTTCCCGAGCAACACGTACCGCTGCGGGCCACCGGCATCTTTAGCGTAAAGGAGTACGAAGATTACGTCCTGGAACACCCGGCCGAGTATTGGTACGTGCCGATGGGCCAGCACATCTTCATGGTACAGCAACAGCCGGGCCGTTTCCTCTACCAGATCGTCGAACCACAGCACATTCAGGCCGTAGAGCCCGGCTATCTTCTTCACGGCCCAGAACCTCAGAAGGCGTTGGCCCTCCATTTCCTCGTGAGTTGGGGGCCGGAATTCGCTCAGGAGCCGAGCTACTATCATTTCGACGACGCTCTGACCGATCAAAAACCGAAAGAGAAACGGACCATCTACGTCACCTTCGACCACGATGCCGATCGCTTCGCCGTGTGGCGCAGTCTGTTGCAGAATAGCGGGCCATAGGGCAGTAGCGACGCGCCCGGGCCAACCTGATCAGGGCGATTCGATTGGCGCCAGCCAGCGTTCGAAGAATTCCTGCAAAGAGCGCCCGGCAGCCTCTTCCATCGCCGCCTCAAACTCTTCCTGCCCGGCCGATCCACCCCCATACTCCGCGATATAGCTGCGCCAGCCCTCAAAAAAAGCCTCGTCGCCGATTTCCTCGTGTAACGCGTGCATTAGCAACGCGCCTCGCTGGTAGCTGTCGAAACTGAGGATGCGTTCGCGCGGTGGCTGATTAAGGTCGTAATCGCGCCCTTTTTCCGCGACCTCCTGTTCAATCTCGGCAATCAACTCCTCCAACCGCTCCGGATCATCGCGCGATAGCCATAGCACTTCCATGTAGGTAGCCAGGCCCTCCTTGCGCCACGTATCGCCCCAGTTATCCAGCCCCACCCAGTTACCAACCCAGGAATGCGTCAGTTCGTGCACTACTGTGCGTTCGTCCAACATCTGAAAGGATAGCAAAGTCATCGTCTGCATCTCCATGGAGATGCCCAGCGCATAATAGCTCACCTGACCGTAGCTATCGAAGGGATAAGGGCCAAAACGCTCGCTCAGCCAGTCCATGGCCTCGCCGGTCACCTCAACAGCCTCCAGATACTCGTCCTCCAGCTCCGGAAAATAGTAATAGACCAGCGGGATGCCGTTCGGCGCTTCCTCCTCCACGCGCAGGTAGTGACCGCCGGCAGCCAGCGCCAGATAAGTGGCCATGGGATAATTGTGCTCCCAGACAAACGTGGCCCCGTCGCTGCCATCGGGCATCGTGCTCAGGCTGCTGTCCACCAGCTGACCGTTGGCGATGGCTGCCAGGCCCCGCGGAACCGTCAACTCGGTGTGGAAGGTAGCTTTGTCCAGGGGATGATCATTTGCCGGGAACCAGTACCGCGCGCCATCGGGCTCCGACAGCGTATAGAACTGGTTGCTGCCAGGAAAGATAAGACCCAGGTAATCCGCGTAGTGAATGTAGGGAGAATCCCGTTGTTCGGGCTGGCCCGCGTACTGCACAGAGAGCGCAAATGGCGTACCTTCGTCAAGCAACGGTTGTGGGAAGGTCACCCATAGTTTGTCTGCGTCACGCTCGAAGGAAGCGGTCGCATCGTCCACAGTGACAGCGCTGATTTCGAAACCGATGAAGTCCAGCGAAATCTGGCGCAGATTGGGCGTGGTAGTCACCGCCTCAACCGTAACCGTCGCCGATAAATGCGACTCGGAGGGATTAACTGCCAGCTGCAAATCGTAATGCTGCACATCATAGCCGGTGTTGCCCAGGTCGGGCGTGAAGGGATCGCCGATGGAAGGTTTTCCCGAGAGCAGCGTCAGTGTGGGCGATGGAACCGGCGTCGGGGAAGCCGCCGGCATCGTCCACGGCGTCGTCGTCGGATCCGTGTCGGTCTGCGTGGCAGGCTGTGTGGCTTCTTCCGTCTGCGCCGTCTCCTGACTGGCAGGGAACAGCCTCAGGCCACGAGCCGCGCTGCAACCTGTGAGCAACAACAGAAAGATGGCGACCAGGCTCCTGGTCGCTATGCGTAACTTCGAAGCTTGCATTCTTGCCTCTTTATTTGCATACTTCAAGGGTGGCGTCTTAGCGAGCACCCGTTCGCGGACCGATCTTTATACCAGGAGACGGATTTTGTCCACTAAACCAGCCCTTCGCCCCCTTGATTTCCAACCTGTCATTTATGAGGGTCAGCAACTGTGGTTTCTGCGCGACCCGCTGCAACTCACCGAGGAGCAACTGCTGTTGCCGCCCGCGCTGGCTCACATGCTGCACCTGCTAGACGGTACGCGCACCGCGCGCGAGATACACGCCGATTTTTGCAGGGAAGTGGGCCAGACGGTTGATTTCGAGGTGGTTACAAACACGCTGGCGGAACTGGATCGGGCCTGTCTGCTGGAAAATGAGCGCTCGCACAACGCCAGACAGGAGCAGCTGGCAGCCTTTCACGCACTACCGCACCGCCCGCCGATTTTGGCAGGCATCAACTACCCGCAGGACCGGCGCCGGCTTGTCTCTTATTTCGACCGCTTCGCGCGCAATGGCCAACGAGTTAATGACGAGGACGTGTGGCAGGGTCGGGCTATCGTTTCGCCGCACATCGACTACCGGCGAGGCGGCAAGGTCTATGGCGAAGTCTGGGGGCGCGCGGTGGGCACTGTGGCAGAAGCCGACCTGGTTCTGATGTTCGGCACCGATCACAATGGCGGGCTGGGCACGGTGACGCTCACTCGCCAGCCGTACGCCACGCCCTTTGGCACGCTGCCGTCCGCCGACGACCTGATCCAGACGCTGGACGATGCCGTCGGCGGTGACAGGCTATTCGAACTGGAGCTGAATCACCGCCAGGAACATTCCATCGAGCTCTCCGCCGCCTGGCTACACTATCTCTATCATACGCTGGGCAAGCGCCCGGCGCCGATGCTGCCTGTGCTCTGTGGTTCCTTCCAACATTTCGTGAGCAACGGCCGGCACCCCGCCGAAGACGAGGTTCTGACCACCTTCCTCCACACGCTACAGGCGGAAACCGCCGGTCGGCGCGTGCTGGCTGTGGCGTCTGTCGATCTGGCTCACGTGGGCCCCAGCTTTGGCGACCCGTTCCCCATGGACGACGCGCGCCGCCAGGCGCTGGTGCAGAGCGACAGGCGGCTGATGGAAGCGGTTCGCGACGGCGATCACGTCCGCTTCTACAATGAAATCGCCGCCGTCGAGGATCGTAATCGCATCTGCGGATTCTCTTCACTGTATCTGATGCTACGCTACCTGGACGGCGCCCAAGGCATCGAAGTCGCATACGAGCAGTGCCCGGCCGACGATGAAGGCCATTCGTTCGTCTCTATCTGTGGCCTTTTGCTGAATTAGACATATCATGAACCCGATCCACGAACCGGAGCAACGACTCATGACTGCGGACGGAGAGTTAAAGAAAGTCATCATTGTGTTATCAGGCATTGTGATCCTTGTGGGGTTGCTGGTAGCCATCCTTTATGCCCGCCAACGGCTGTTCACACGATCGGAACCGATCGTACTCGCCTCCTGAAAGGCAGGGCGTAAAGCGTCACTCACAATAGGTCTCAACCGTAAGAAGTCACCCATGACCGACGGTCTTCTAGTTGCAACGAGCATCCACCCGGGCGCCGAGTACGCCCCCCAAAGCGGGGAGCACGCACAACTGGCGGACGAACTGGGCCTGGACATAGCGCAGGTGATTCCCGCAGTGCGCGGCGCAGCGGCCCCGTAGATCAATTTTTCACTGCGCCAGAGCGGCTACGTCCGCCCCAATCACGCTCTGTAGCTCCGCCACTGTCAGGCGCATGAGGGCGTTGATCGCCCCGCCCCCGGCATAAATCTCCCGCTGCGCCATCACCCGTTCCTCCAGCAACGTGGGCAGCGCTTCCTTGTGACCAAAGGGCGGCACCGTGCCCACGGCATAGCCCGTGAATTTTTTGACCTGCGCGGGACGCGCCATACGCAAGCGGCGCCGCGAGACGTCCAGATAGTCAGCCAGCTTTTTGTACGCGATGCGCGAGAGCCCGTTAGCCACAACCAGAAGCGGCCGAAACTGCTCATCGTCCTCTTTGATCACGAAGAGGACCGACTTCACAATCTGCGCCGGTGTGACGCCCACGGCCTCGGCCGCTGCTTCCACGGTCGGTGTTTTGTCATCCAGGAATATGATGTCGGCGTCAATTTCACGTTGTTCGATGAAGCGGGCCAGATCCGCTGCGTCCATTTGCCTCTCCACTTTTTCTGAACTTCTCCATTCGCTGGAGATTCTGGAATAAATCGGGCATAATTTTACCGTCCAACGTCCACAGGCGCGAAAGAGGTTCGCAAACGATGACCCAGATCACGAGCCACGTCGATACCAACGCTCCCGAATACCGAGAGAATTTTCGCCACAATAAAGCACTGGCCGAAGAGTTGCACGAGCGGCAAGAGAGCGCCGCCTTTCAGCGACCAGAGCGCACCGTAGAGCGTCAGCGCAAACGGGACAAGTTGCTGGTTCGGGAGCGCATTGAGGCCATTGTGGACGACAATAGCCCATTTCTGGAGCTTTCGCCGCTGGCTGCCTGGCAGATGTACGATGGCGAAGCGCCGGGCGCGGGGATTGTGACAGGCATCGGCCGCGTCTCCGGTCGCGAGGTGATGATCATCGCCAACGACCCCACCGTGAAAGGAGGCACTTATTTCCCGGAAACGGTGAAGAAACACGTGCGCGCCCAGGTTGTTGCCGAAGAGAACCACCTGCCCTGCCTCTATCTGGTCGATTCAGGCGGCGCCTTTTTGCACCTGCAGGCCGACGTCTTTCCTGACCGCGATCACTTTGGTCGCATCTTCTACAATATGGCGCGCATGTCGGGGAAAGGGATTGCGCAGATCGCCGCCGTGCTCGGCTCCTGTACCGCCGGGGGCGCGTATATTCCGGCGATGGCCGACGAGACGATCATCGTGCAGGGCAACGGCACCATCTTCCTCGGCGGTCCGCCCCTGGTGAAGGCTGCCACCGGCGAAGAAGTGAGCGCCGAAGAATTGGGCGGCGCAGACGTACACACCCGGCTCAGCGGCGTTGCCGATCACTTCGCGCCAGACGAGCAGGCCGCATTGGAGCGCATCCCGGAGATTATCAGCCACCTTCAGGCGGGGCGAGCCCTGAACGTAGCGCTGCAAGAACCGGAGGAACCGGCCTACGATCCGGAGGAACTTTACGGCGTCATCCCCGCCGACCCACGCGTCAGTTACGACGTGCGCGACGTCATCGCCCGCCTGGTGGATGGGTCGCGCCTCAGCGAGTTCAAGGCTCGCTATGGCACGACCGTCGTCTGCGGCTTCGCGCACATCATGGGGATTCCCGTGGGCATTGTGGCCAACAACGGCCTGTTGTTCAGCGAGTCGGCGTTAAAGGCCACGCATTTTATCCAGCTTTGCGGGCAGCGCGGTACCCCACTGCTTTTCCTGCAAAATATCGCCGGCTTCATGGTAGGCAAGGAGTACGAGAACAGAGGCATTGCCAAGGATGGCGCGAAGATGGTCATGGCTGTAAGCAACGTCAATGTACCGCGCATTACCCTCTTTCACGGCGTAAGCCACGGAGCGGGCAATTATGGCATGTCCGGTCGCGCTTACGATCCCCGTTTCCTCTTCACCTGGCCCAACAGCCGCATCAGCGTGATGAGCGGCGAGGCCGCAGCCAACGTGCTGTGGACGGTGGGTCAGGACCGCGTGTTGCGCAAGCTGGAAGAGCCGGACTCCGAAGCGGTGGCCCAGGCCGAAGCCGACTTCAAAGCGCCCATCCTGGCCCAATACGAAGAAGAAAGCGACCCTTATTTCGCGACCGCCCGTCTGTGGGACGATGGCATCCTTGATCCGGCGCAAACGCGAACGGCGCTGGGGCTGGCTTTCGCCGTGGCCGTGAAGGCCCCGTTCCCAGGCGGTCGCTATGGCACTTTCCGCATGTAGGCGTCCGGCGGAACCTTGTCGGGAGTGAGAAGATGAAAGAAGGCACCACAGTCAGCATACGCCCGGTGCGGCGGGAGGATGTGCCCGCCTTATACGACGCCGCCCGACAGCCCGCGGTGGCGCGCACAACCATTTTGCATCCCGCGTTGGAAATAAGCGCCACCGAGGAGCACGTCAAACAAAAGACGCCGGGGCGTCACTACCTCGTGGCCGAAGTGGACGGTCGCGCCGTGGGCTCCGTCTCCTTGACACAACCGCAAAGACCACGGTTGCTCCACAGCGGGCGTCTGGGTCTGCTCGTGCATCCAGACTATTGGCAACAGGGCATAGGGACGCAACTGATGGAGGCGATTTTGAATATCGCCGATCGGTGGCTGGACCTGCACCGTGTGGAACTTGGCGTCTTTGCGGTCAATACCGTGGCCATTCACCTGTACGAGAAGTTCGGCTTCGAAACAGAAGGACGCCAGTCGTCCTACGCCTACGGTCCTGACGGCTGGATGGAGCACCTGGTTATGGCGCGCCTGCGCAACCCGCCGCCACGAGCGGAGCGCGACGCCGAGCCGGTTGAAGAAGTCCCACGGGTTCCGTTCGACGCCAATCGCCTGACCATCCGCCCCTTCCACCCCGATGACATTGAGGACGTATACCACATTCTCAGTCACCCGCTGGTCGGGCGCACCACCTTACAGATGCCCAGCCAGGAGTTCGCCCGCGTCGAGGAGCGAATTAAACCGTCGCGTCCCAACCTGTTCCGTTTTGTGGCCGATTACGACGGACGGGTCGTAGGCAACCTGGCCCTGATCCGGGCTCAAAACCCGCGCCGCGTGCATTCCGCCAGCCTGGGCATGGCCGTTCACCCACAATTCTGGGGGCGCCGTGTAGGCAGCGCGCTGATGGCGGCAGCCGTCGATCTGGCCGACAACTGGTTCAACCTGCGACGGGTCGAGCTGGACGTCAACGTGGACAACCCGGCAGGGATCCGTCTATACGAAAAGTTCGGCTTTGAAATCGAGGGCACCCGCCGCCTGCACACCTATGGTGCAGGCCGTTGGGCCGACAGTCATTTCATGGCGCGGATCCGCTGAATCACGAGTGCAAAGAATGAATCGATCAGTTGCAGCCTGAACGTCAAGAAAATGCCTGAGACCGATCCAGTCAAACCGCTCCTGCTCTTCGACGGGCGTTGAGGCTTCTGTACGATGACGGCCCGGTGGGTCGCACGAGTTACAGAAGGCCGCGTCTCCATCCAGCCCTGGCAGGCATGGCCGCCGCAGATGAAAGCCGCCGGATTGAGCGCCGAGCAGACAAAGACCGAGGTATGGATACTGACGCCGGGGCAAGCGCCAAAAGGGGGCGCCGCAGCCGTCAACGAAGCTCTGTCATATACGTGGTGGGGCCGCCCCATTTCCTGGCTTTACCGGCTGCCCCTGGTTCGGCCACTACAAGAGGCAGTCTACCGCTGGGTCGCGCGCAACCGACAACGTTTTCCCGGCGTCACGCCGGCCTGCGAGAGCGATGTGGACTGCATCGACTGAACCGTCAGCCTAATAACTGCCCCAGACCAAAGGTGAGCACAAAGAGCAGCGTGCTGATTGAAAGCTGCTTTAGCATCGGATCCAGTTGTGCAGCGTCGCTACGCCGCGCCACGGTGGCGCCATTGACCACGAACAGCGGCGCGCTCAGAAGGAACAGAAGCTGCCACGGGGAGCGGTAGTTGAGCGCCACGTAGAGCAGCGCCGCCCCCAGACCGCCCAGCAGCAGGGCCCAGTGGTAGAGTCGCGCCCGCTCCAGGCCAAGCCGGACCGGCACTGAGAGTTTGCCCGCCCGCCTGTCAGACTGGCGATCGCGGATGTTGTTGACATTCAGAACGCCCACCGCAAAGAGGCCGCAACTGGTTGCGGGCAAAAGAACATCGAGAGGTAGCGCCTGTCGTTGCAGAAAGTAGCTTCCGGAGACGGCTACCAGTCCAAAAAAGACAAAAACAAAGAGATCGCCCAGGCCTGCGTACCCATAGGGCCGGTTGCTTGCCGTGTAGGCGATGGCGGCCCAGATGGCGGCAGCGCCCAGCAAAAGGAAAATCAGCAACAGAAGGATGGCCTGCGCGCCAAAGGCCAGCCAGACCATGGCCAATCCGCTTAACGCGGTCAGGGCCACGACGGCGGCGATCGCCTGACGCATTGCCCGGCGACCGATCAGGCCGCTTTGCACGGCGCGGCGGGGCCCTACGCGCTCCTTGCTATCCGCGCCGTGCAGTGAATCACCATAATCATTGGCTAAATTCGAGAGGATTTGCAGCAGGATTGCTGTGAGTACGGTCAGGGCCGCCAGCAGTGCGTCGAACGAACCATCAGCAGCTGCCAGAAAAAGGCCCAACCCGGTGCTGGCAAGCGCCAGGGCCAGGGTTCGCGGACGGGCAGCTGCCAGCCAGACCTTGAATGAGGAGGATGAAGAAGCAGTGTCAGCGTGTGTCATGCTCCTGATTGTACCAGGAGCCAGGGGCCATCAACCAGTGCAGTCGCTAACCGATAATCTGATCCAGAGCTGCTTTCATCATCGTGAAGTGAGGAAAAATCTGTTTGCGAATCGCACGCTGCTGTTGGGTTTCCTCCTCCAATATGTAGCGAAAGGGAAAGATGCGCGCCGAGTAGTTGATGAAAATGTCGAGACGACCTAACGTCTCCAATATTCTGCGCACGACGTGGCGCGAAAACTCGTCGTTCTCTTCATCTTCCTCGCGATTGCCGCTTATCAACATGCAGCGTTGCTGGCGCGCTTCCACCTGGCTCTTTATCCGTTCGGCCAGTTCGTGCCTATCGTTGAAGTAGACGAGCGCCACGTCTATGCCCCGTTCGGCAAAGGCAACCGCCAGCGATTGCCCGTTCTCGCTGGCGCCTCCAACAATCAGCGCTACTTTCCCGCGCAGCGGCACTTTCTCTTCCACCGTATCTTCTGCAGTCAGGGGAATTATGGTCACATCCGTCATCGCTTTCCTGGACTGACCGTTATCATGGAATTGCAGCCGATCTCCCAGACCGGGACTCTCAGCGCTATCTTTTCCAGTCATAGAATTCTCCTTGTGAGAACGTTGCATTCACTCTTGTCAGCGAAACAGCTTCTCTCTTCCCAATGTATGTGGAGGTCCGCTTCACACAGAAACCTCTTTTCTCACGCCAGGCAACGTCAAGCTTAGGCTACAGAAGTTGGCCCTGAATGACAATATACCGGGGTATAAGGGCAAGGTATAAAACAGTTATGTATTCTCTCTCGACAAGGCGCGGCTTAAAATCTATAATGCGAAGAGTAATGCTACCCTGAGTCACCGCCTGTACCATACACCGGCGCGGACCAGGAGTGAGGAACAGCCGTCTGCGCAGGTGATGTCTCGGGGCAGCGGAGCATATGAACACGAAGGTGACAGATTATGATCCGTGTTTTGGTTGTTCATCAGACACAACTGATCAGCAGCATCATCGCCAATGTCCTCGACGAAGAAGAGGACATTACGGTTATTGCACAGGCTTCGAGCACTGAAGAAGCGCTGGGCTGCCTGGAGAGCCAGCCGTGCGAGATGGTGCTGGTTGCTGCCACGCTGCCGGACAACGGCGCCCTGCGCATTACCGAGGAGATCACCGATAGGGACACCAACACAAAAGTATTGGTGATTGGCCTGCCTAAGTCTAAGAACGCAATTCTACAATACGTGGCAGCCGGCGCGTCGGGTTATGTCCTGCAAGAGGTTTCGACAGAGCGGCTGCTTGAACATATCCGCGCGGCATACGATGGCAAAGCGATCATCTCGCCTGACATCGCCGCAGCGCTGATGAGTCACATCAACGAGCTGGCGCAGATCTCCACCCAGACCGATATCGATCCTTCAGCCTACGCCCAGTTGACGCCACGCGAGCGGGAAGTGCTCGATCTGATCGGCGAGGACTTCAGCAATCAACAGATCGCCGACAAATTGTACATCGAGGTGGGGACGGTAAAGAATCACGTCCACAACATCTTAAAGAAGCTGGACGTGAGCAGCCGTCATGAAGCAGCTGCTTTCCTGCCGTTTGTCAAGGATGAGTAGAGGCGTTGGGAGTCGCCTGGTGCGGAGCCACCTCGTCTAATCAGGGCTCGACGACGAGTGGTAGATGCACCACGTGGTCAAGGTCCACACCGGCAAAAGTATCGAAAATAAAGACGTCTACATGCTGGTTGGTGTCGTTGCGCACCAGATCATTGGCCGTGGAGTCAAAGGCCACGAAGAGGCCGGCGCTGGTCAACGACGGGCTGATGCTGACGCCGCTGGCTGACCGCCCCTCCAGGTTCACACTCACCAGCCGCGTCTCTCCATTTCTGCGATCGTGAACGTATACGTCGTACTGCTTGTTGTCGTCGTTAGGCGCGAGATTATCCGCCCGGGAGGCGAAAGCCACCAGATGACCATCGGCTGAGATGACAGCGCTGCCGTTCACGTCATTCGCCTGCTCGCCCGCCGACGCGACGCTAACCAACTCAACTTCCCCTGTATCGCGGTCAACGACGAAGACATCACTGATTCTATTCTCATCTCTCGCCACAAGATTGTCGGCCCAGGATTCAAACGCCACAAAACGACCATCGTCTGATAACGACGGGCGCAGGCTTTCATGATTGCCCACACTCCCGTCCTGGCTGCGGCTGACGAGCTCGGTCGTCGATGTGCGCCGATCGTGCACGAAAATATCGTACATGCCATCACTATCGGCCGCGTCAAGGTTATTGGCTCTCGATTGGAATGCGACGAATCGGCCATCGGCCGATAGCGCCGGATGTTTGCTGGTCTTGTTGGCCGGCTGACCGTCGTTGGACACGCTCACCCGCGTCGTCTCCCCCAACACCCGATCATGCACAAATATGTCCGAAGCCCGGTTCTCGTCCTTGGGAACCAGGTTGTCCGCCAGCGAGACAAAAGCGACCAGACGGCCGTCACCGGAAAGAGCCGGCTGCATACTCCTTCCGTTGCCCTCTTGCCCCTCACTGCCAATTGAAACACGGCTAAGGCTCTGGTCCCCGCGGTCATAGACAAAGACATCCTCCACGCCGTTGCCGTCGTCGGGCGCCAGATTATCGGCAAGAGAGATAAAGGCCACGACCTGGCCGTCGCGCGAGATGACGGGTTCGCGGCTCGGCCCATTGGCCTCCGTACCGTCGTAGCCCATGCTCAGGCGTTTGATCTCATCGGTATGCCGGTCGTAAAGGAAAACGTCGTGATACTGATTGTCGTCGTCGGGCACAAGGTTGTCGGCGGCGGAAACGAAGGCAACGTAGCGACCATCGGCAGAGATAGACGGCGCGTAACTGTCGCTGTTACCCTCCACGCCCACACGGCTCAGGCTGACGCGCTGCACCTGTTGCGGCGGGCGTGCATCGTTCAACCTGGCTGTGCCCAGAAGGTGGGACAGATTTCGGCGGCTGGCCTGCTGCTCCAGAAAAACGGCCAGAATAGCCAGCAGGAGTAATCCCGCCAGCAGCACCCTGCCCCGACTGCTCCACATAAATCGCCTCAACGTTCGCTTCATTTTTGACTCTTCTCAAAGGCAGACCGGCGTAGCCCCGCGGTGATGCCCGTACGATGTCTTCAAGTGTGCGCGAAGAGAGACCCTTCTGTCAAAGGGCCGCAGGTCCTATTATACACCAATCCCCTCTGGGAAAAAGGTGTTGCTGTTGCCCGTTCTCTCTAATCTCGTTATCCTTATCATTCATGAACCCATTCCACTATCTTTTCGACAAACTATTTCCAGTCATTCGATTTGTCTACGAACGCATTCAGCGTCATCGTTGGTTCGATGAAATCACGCCGCAACTGTGGTTGGGCGGCGCACCGCACTACCCGCGCGATTACGATTTCCTTTTGGAGGCCGGTATCGACGCCGTCGTCAATATCCGAGCCGAGCGCGAGGACGACATAGCGCTGTACGAGCGACATGGCATCGACTATCTGCAACTCAAAGTCCTGGACATCCTCGTGCCCTCACCAGAGATTCTCGATGAAGGGGTTGCTTTCATCCGCAAGCAGGTCGAGGCAGACAGAACGGTTCTGGTGCATTGCGCCAAGGGCCGCGGTCGCTCAGTAACCCTGCTCGCCGCCTACCTCATGCGCTATGAAGATATGGATTTCGACGAAGCCAATGAGCTACTGCGGGAAAAACGGCCCCTGGCCAATCTGCAAGCGCGCCATCGACAGGCGCTGGAAGCGTGGCTCGACCAGTATCAATTTGAAGAAACTGAAGTCGTCAAGACAGCAGAAACGGAAGCAGCCGGCCCCACCTCCTGAGCACGCGATCGGGGTCCTGACCGCCGCCTGCTGATTGCCGGCACCTCTCAACGTATGGGTAAAAGCAAAGTAACGCCTCTCCGCCGACAATACCTCGATATCAAGGAACAGTATCCGGACGCCATCCTTTTCTTCCGCCTGGGCGATTTCTACGAGACGTTTGACGAGGACGCGCAGGTCACCGCCGATGAGCTCGATCTCGTTCTGACCAGCAGGCCCGTGGGCAAGAACCAGCGCATTCCTATGGCCGGCGTGCCACACCACGCCGCCGAAGGATACATCGCCAGACTTATCGCCAAAGGGTACAAAGTGGCTCTGTGCGAGCAGATCGGCGACGAAACCATCAATGGCCTGATGCCGCGCGATGTGGTCCGCGTATTCACAGCCGGTACGGTCATCGAACCGGGCATGCTGGAGGCTGGCCGCAACAATTATCTGGTCGCCGTTTTTGTAGACGGAACGCAGGCGGGCCTGGCCTACGCCGAGATCACCACAGGAGAATTTGCCACCACCCAGGTGGACAGCCGCCGCGCGCTGATTGAAGAGCTGGCGCGCCTGGCCCCGGCGGAACTGCTGTTACCCGACGGCGAGCATGCGCTGAATGACGTGCAGGCGCCTGTCAGCCGAATTCCGGCGTGGCGCTTTGAAGAAGGCAATGCGCGCAAAACATTACTGGGGCATTTTAAAGCGCAAAGCCTGGCAGCCTATGGCTGTGAGGACAAGCCGCTGGCGGTGTGCGCCGCCGGGGCTGCCCTGCATTATCTGCAGGAAACGCAGATGGGCACCGTGGCCCAGATCCAACGACTGGCTACCTATAGCGTCGAGAAGTATATGGCCCTGGACGCTGCCACCCGGCGCAATCTGGAACTGACCGAGTCACTGGGCGGACAGCGCGCTGCGTCGCTGATGGGCGTACTGAACGAGACGATCACTGCCATGGGCACGCGCCTCTTGCGCCAGCGCATTACGCGCCCGCTACGCGACAAGGAGCGACTCAAGCGGCGTCTGGACGAAGTGCAGGCCTTTTATGATGATGCCCTCTTGCGCGCAGACATGCGCGACCGATTAAAATCCCTGCCCGATCTGGAACGGCTGGCCAATCGCGCCGTGGGCGGGCGCGCCACGCCGCGTGATCTGGAGAATATCGGCATGGCGCTCGCCGCCGTCCCCCGTCTTCAGGAGCTTATTTCGGGTCTTGAGGCGCCGCCGGAGAGCCTGATGCAACTCGTGGCGCAACTGGATCCCTGCGAGGAAACAGCCACGCTCATTGCCGAGGCCATTGTCGAGGAGGCGCCGGCGAACTTGAACAAGATGGGGGTCATTCGACCCGGTTTCTCGGCAGAATTGGATGGCGTCGTGAACTCCTCCGAACACGCGCGGCAATGGGTGTCCGATCTGGAGCCCAAGGAGCGCGAACGAACAGGCATTAGCTCGCTCAAGGTGGGCTTCAACAAAGTGTTCGGTTACTACATCGAGGTCACGAAGGCCAATACGGAGCTGGTGCCGGACGATTACGTGCGCAAGCAGACACTGACCAACTCTGAGCGTTATATCACCCCGGAGCTGAAAGAGTACGAGACGCTTATTCTAAACGCCGAGGAGCGCATTCTGGAGATCGAGCGCCGGCTTTTTGACGAGGTGTGCGCGGAGGTAGGACAGGCGGCTGAACGCCTGTTGCACACGGCGCAGCTCCTGGCGCGCCTGGATGTCGCTGCATCGCTGGCCGAAGTGGCAGCGCACAACGATTATGCCCGGCCGGAACTCTATGAGGACACGCGCCTACACATCGTCGCCGGGCGCCATCCGGTCGTCGAACGCACGCTGCAGTTGGAACGTTTCGTGCCGAACGACACCTGTATGACTGACGACGAGCGCGTGCATATCATCACCGGCCCTAACATGAGCGGCAAATCGACCATCTTGCGCCAGGCGGCCCTCATCGTGCTGCTGGCCCAGATTGGGAGTTTTGTGCCTGCTCGTGAAGCCCACGTGGGCCTCGCCGATCGTATCTTTACCCGTATCGGCGCGCACGACGAGCTCCACGCGGGACGCTCGACCTTCATGGTGGAAATGGTGGAAACGGCCGAAATCCTGAACCATGCTACGCCACGCTCACTTCTGATCCTGGACGAAATCGGACGCGGCACCAGCACTTATGATGGGTTGTCCATCGCCTGGGCCATCGTCGAATATCTACACAACCACCCGCGCCTGCGGCCTCGCACCCTGTTCGCCACCCATTACCACGAGCTAACGGGATTGGCCGGCGTGCTCCCTCTGGTCGCCAATTACAACGTGGCTGTGACCGAGGACGGCGAAGACGTCGTCTTCTTGCATGAACTGGTCCCCGGCGGCGCAGACCGCAGCTATGGCATCCACGTGGCGCAGCTCGCCGGCTTGCCCCGCGACGTTGTCAGCCGGGCCAAGGAGATCCTCGCCAACCTGGAGCAACAGGCGCCCACCTCTTCCGTCACGCCCAGCCACCTGAAACGGGCACAGCAGGTGGCGCTGTTCCCCGAAACGAGCCCCATTCTGGAGGAACTAAAGGACCTGGACGTGACAAACATGACGCCGCTGGAAGCTATCAACACACTTTTTGAGTGGCAGAAGCGCTACGCCAGGGATGAGTGAGCGCGGTTTCCATCGGCGGCCTCTGCCGGCTTAACGCCTGTTACACCGCTTCGAGAATCTTCCATCTTGCGTTAGAATAAGCGTAGAATTCACTCGCGTTGTAGGGGAACACAATGCACGGCATCGTCTCATTGCTCGACAGAGATCACTATAAACTGGTTGAAGATATCTGGGCCGGCCTGGAGGATTCGCTGGGGCTTCGTGGCGTTTACGTAACGCCATTCCCACACTTCTCCTACCACGTCGCCGACCATTATGACGTGGAGTTACTGGAGCCGGTGTTACGGGATTTTGCAGCGGAAACCGCGCCTTTCGAGGTGCTCACCACGGGACTGGGCATTTTCACCGCCGGCCTCAACCCGATCATCTACATTAATGTGGCCCGCAGCCCGCAACTCAGCCGTCTGAATGGAAAATTGTGGCCTCTTCTGACCGAAGCCAGCACCGGGATCGTAGAATATTACCATCCAGAGCAGTGGGTGCCGCATATTACATTGGGCCAGGGTGACGTCACCACAGAGAACCTCGCCGAAAGTATCCGGGTCCTCAGTCGCTGGGACTTCACGTGGCAGATTCCCGTCGACAACATCGCTCTGCTATACAGCCAGGGAAACGGTCAGCAGGACCTCATCCGCTATCGCTTTCCGCTCACCGGAACGGAGCAAGGAGTGGATTAAAATAGCCCGCTGCAAAGAATTACCGCTCTACAAGAAAGGGATGAAAGAGGGCACTTCGTCACGGTAGCGGCGGTACGTGTCGCCAAACTCGCGTAGAAGGCGGCGCTCTTCGTGCACCGCGCCCAGCAGAAAGTAGACGGTAGCGATCAGGTTAAAGAGAAAGGTGCCCAGGGTTACCACGGGCGCAAACCAGATAAACAGCATGCTGAACAGATAAAGCGGATGCCTGACCAGGGCGTACACCCCGCGACGGATAAACGGGCGCGGGGGGTCAACTTCCTCGTCTCCACGCAGGAAGCGATACGCCTGACGCACGCCGGCGAAGTGCAGGGGATCAGTCTGCCACAGGCTGAAGACGAGCGCCACGAAAGCGACCACCTGAATGAACAGAAAGATCCAGCGCCATGCTCCCCTCACCCGCCAGAGCACCTGGTGCGGCACGCTGGTCGCCGCCACGTAGAGCACGGGCACGAAGGTCACAACAGCCACGACATTATAGAAGAGGCGATAGAAACCATCGTAGGCGCGCCCGCCAACCTTGCGGCGGACCCAGCGCTTAAACGGAGCTGCAGCGGTGATACTGTGGGCCACCGCCCAGATAATAAACAGGATCATGAAGGAGACAAGGGCCATAGAACCTCCGCTCTGGACGTGTGAAGGATAACATCGACCGGCTTCCGCGCCAATCAATCTGGTCCCTGCAACAGCTCATGCGACGGGAACTTGGAAGCGCCGGCAAGCGCCTGTATCATCAACTCAAAAAAGGAACTGGCCACGATGGAGAATGAGTCAATCTTTAGCGGCGAGCGCTGGGCACAACTGATCGGCTTTCTGGAAAACCTGCCCCGGCCGGTCAAACTGGTGGTGTGGGCGGACGATGAGGGCGGGCGCTTTGAGCGCGAGGGGCTGAATCTGGCCCAGCAGCTGGCCGAACGGTTCAGCATCCTGCAATATGAGCAACGAGACCGTGTTCCCGACCACTACTACTATCCCGTCATAGGCGTCATGGGACTGGACGAGCAGGGGGAAGAAATAGACTATCGTCTGCGCATCATCGGCCTGCCTGCCGGTTATCAGATCAACAGCCTCGTGGGGGCCATTCAGGCCGTCTCCTTTCGCGCCAGCAATCTGGAAGGCCTGACGCGCATCAAACTGAGCCGCATTCCGCCGGATGCACGGGTCGATCTCGAGCTGTTTACGTCAGCGGAGAACGAAGCGGGCGCTCTCGTAGCCACATTGGCCGCCGGCTTTGCCGTAGCCAGCGAGCAGGTGCGCACCTTTATCATTATGGCCGATCTTTTCCCCGATCTGGCCACCCGTTATTCGGTGCGAAACCTGCCCCATCTGGTTTTGAACGGCCGCGTGCACATCGAGGGCACGCTTGATGAAGAGGGGTTGTTGAAACAAATCGGAATTGCGTTGAAGAAGTGAGAGCCGAACGCAACCTCACTTTTTGTCGATATCGCGGAGGCGGGCGTCGGGCGTGGGCGAACCGGCGATAAAACTGAACACGCGTCGACCCAGCTGCCGCAATCGCGAGCGTCCACGGGCCAGCACATAGCGCACACGCCCCCACTCCCGGTCGGGCAGTGAGATATCCGGCGGGATCACGTCCCAGCGTACCACAGAGGCCGCCCAGGAAAGGCCGCCGCCAAACCCCACAAAAACGACGTTGTCGTTCGGTTCCAGCAGGCCCTTGTCTACCGCGTCACAGAGCGCGATGGGGATCGACGCCGCAGAGGTATTGCCGGCGCGATCCACGTTTACGTAAAAGCGATCGGGCGAAATCTTTAACCGTTTGGCCGCTGCTTCCACAATACGCACATTGGCCTGATGTGGAATAATCAGGGCCACGTCATCCATGGTCAGATCCGCCTGTTTCAAAACGACGGAGATCGAGTCTGCAATGACCCGCGTGGCGAAGCGAAAGACCTGCCGCCCGTTCATGCGAATCGTATTCTTGTGGTAGCCGTTTTGTGAAAACTCTGATCCCAACGTGGGTACGGGGTTGTGGTATACCGCAGGCAACCGTAACAGATCGGCCCCAGAGCCATCGGAGCGCAGCGTTGAGGACATAACGCCGCCGGGCACGCTGGACCCTTCCAGAACGACAGCGCCGGCTCCGTCGCCGAAGAGGATACACGTACCCCGATCCTCCCAGTCGATAACGCGCGACATCGTCTCCGCGCCAATGACCACGGCATTGCGCGCCGCACCGCTGTTGATGACGCTGGAGGCCATGCTCAAGGCATAGACAAAGCCGGAACAGGCAGCGCTGAGGTCAAAGGCGCCTGCGCTGGAAGCTCCAAGATAGTCCTGAACCTGACACGCCGTCGCAGGAAAGACGGATTCGGGCGTGGATGTGGCAACAATGATCAGATCCACTTCCGAAGGGTGCATGTCGGCCACAGAGAGCGCCCGCGCCGCCGCTTCAAAGGCAAGCGTCGCCGTCGATTCACGGGGACCGGCAATGCGCCGCTCGTGGATGCCGGTGCGAGCCACGATCCACTCGTGCGACGTTTCCACCATTTTCGAAATCTCATGGTTGGTCAGCACCCGCTGTGGCAGGTACTTTCCCCAGCCAATGATATGTGCATATCTCATAGCTACCTCTCGTTGCCAGTATAGCGGCATTATCAGGTGATCAGGCGCGTGATGCAACCGGCTATCCGCCTATAGTAACCCATTGACCGGACGACCGATACGCAATTGCCCTACAATGCGGCGCACGCCACTGCTCAGGAGACATCTGATGGTAATCCTGGTATGATTGGAAAAATGGCTGCATGCACCGGATTCTACGCGAAATCTTAACTCATGAAAGGAACACAAACTCGCTTCCATCTGTCGGGAACATGGATTGTGGCAGGCTGCCTGGCCCTTTTCATCTGCCTGGGTAGCCTGCTGCTGCTTGGAGCCGCCGGTTACGTAATCTACGGTGACGTAATCGCACGCCCTTCGGCGACGCCATTCGTGGTCGAAGATCACGCTCCACTCAGCACCCCGGCCGGTCGCGATGGCGCGCCGCTGGCTGCTGCAACCGCTCCCCCCGCACCGCCCAACCCGCTGAACAGCGACGCCCTACCCACTGTCCTTGCGCCCACGGCCCCCGCGGAGAATAAGCCGCTTCTCGATTTGCATCCGCCGGCGTCAATCATCCAGGATCCACAACCTGATCGCAGTTATAGACATCTGGAAAACCTGTTGCGGGCCGAGTACCCGGCACACGACGTCTACGAGGCCAGCAAGCGGATCGGTGGGCAGGAGGTGGGTCCGCGCACCGTCACAGCGACTCCCTACCAGGAAGGAGACCGGCGCACCTTCTATACGGACAGCGGGAGTACGGAGGCGATCCTTCTGGCAGTTACGGAGCACACCTACTTCTGGGCCGAGTCAGACCTGGGCCTGGATCCGGCTGCTGTGGCTGCCGCCGCCGAGCGCTTCGAGCGCGAATACTATCCGCGCCTCGTCAACCTTTTTGGCCAGGAGTGGCAGCCGGGAATGGACAACGATCCACATTTTAGCGTGTTGCATCTGGATTACGCAGCCGGTGGAACCGACGAATTGGGCCACTTCAACAGCGGCGATGAATATCCGCAGACACTGTTCAGTGGTTCAAACGAACAGGAAATTATTTACCTCAACATGGGAAACCTGACGCTGGGCTCAGACCTCTACTTTGGCACGCTGGTGCACGAGTTCCAGCATCTGGCGCAATGGTACGTTGACGCCAACGAGACAGCATGGTTGAACGAGGGATTGTCACAACTGGCCGAGATTTACGTTGGACTGGAGACGGCCGACACGGTTGACTATCTGCTGTCTCCCGACATCCAATTGAATAGCTGGGACAACAGTGGCGAGGACGTATACGCTCACTACGGGGCGGCCTATCTCTTCTGCGTCTATCTCTGGGAACAACTGGGAGAGGCCGCCACACGTGAACTGGCGCGTCATCCGGCCAATGGCATCGCTTCTGTGAACGCAATCCTCGAAGGTTACCGGCCGGACCTGAGCCTTGAACAGTTCGTGGCACAATGGACGGTGGCTAACTATGTGGATGACGCTGCGGTGGGTCCTGCCTACGATTACGAGACGCTGGAATTGCGGCGACCCAACGTGCAGACGAAAGTTCAATACGCACCGTTTGAAACAATCGAGCACGTTCCGCAGTTTGGAGCACACTACGTGTCTCTGGAGCTTGAGGGAGAAGTCACCCTCTCCTTTGCCGGGGACACGGTGACGCCCCTGGCGCCGACGTCACCTTATAGCGGGGAGCAGATGTGGTTCGCACCGGCGCAGGAAAACGTGAACGCGCAGATGACAGCGCACTTCGATTTGTCCGGCCTGGACCAAGCAACGCTCACGTATTGGACGTGGTACGACCTGGAACCTGGCCTGGATTACGCGTACGTCAGCGCCTCCACCGACGGCGGCGCGACGTGGAAAGTATTGGCGCCATCACACAGCCGCCCTGGGGACTACGGACCGGCCTATAACGGGCGTAGCGCCGCGCTGCCTAACGCGGACAAAGACGGCTGGGTCCAGGAAAGCGTCTCGCTGGATGAGTTTGCGGGCCAGGCGGTGCTCGTACGCTTCGAACTCCTGACGTACTACGAGGCCGAAGGACACGGTTTCGCCCTGGACGACATCAGCATTCCGCAGCTTGAATACACGACAGACGTCGAAGAAGGCATGGATGGCTGGCAGGCCAGTGGCTTCGTCCAGACCGGCGCAGTCCTACCGCAGCGCTGGGCCGTGCATTATATCTCCCACGGCCTACCGGCGGAGGTTGTGGCCCTCGACCTGGACGATTTCAATCAGGGCCGCTGGCCCGTTGACCTGGGAGCGGAAGGCGGCGCGCTGGCAATCACCGCCCTGACCCCGTTTGCCTACGAACCGGTAGACTTCTGGCTATACGTCGAGCAGTAGCGCTCAGCGCAATTTGCCGGCCTCTTTCATCCGCTCGAACTCCACCTCTTTCTCGCGGCGCGTGCGTTCCATTGCGCTGCGAGCTTCGCCAATCGCTTCTTGCCAACGGGCGCGGGCGTCCGCTCGCAGCTCCTCCCCGGATTCCGGCGCCAGAAGAATTGCAGCCGTGGCTCCCACGACCGAGCCTGACAGAACACCTGCCAAAAAGCTGAAAACCTTGCTCATCGTTCCTCCCACTACTCTTTGAAGCATTCTTATTAACTGCGTAACTTTCAAAGATGTCTCAAGTTGCGCCCACCATTATATCCGAAGGCGCCATCTTTGCCCTTTCTGCTTGCACCAGCCATACTGCGGATGTACCATAATCACGCTGCTACAGACAGGTAAGAACAACCAAAAGGGCTATTCTCAAACTCAGCAACTCATGTCAGAATACATTGAGATTGATACCGAAAGCACCGACGATCCAGACGAAATGCGCTTCTATAGCAACGTGATGCTGGCTGACGCCGGCGAGGAAGTGTACGACTCCGTGGAAGAAATGGAGGAAGGGTCGCCCGTGGCGCAAACACTCTCTTTTGTAGAGGGTATTCGCGGTCTGCGTATGGACGGTGGCAAGATGCTCATTACGCGCAATCCCGACACGCCCTGGCATATCATTGTCGCCGATGTGTCGGCAGCCATCCGCGACTTTTTTCTCTAGGTATGGTATGGAGCGGATAAGCGTCGCGTAAAAAACGCGTGCACTTTCTGGACTTTGAACAGACGTTCTATAAAATAGGGCTGGTATCGAAGCGCATTAAGTACCTGGTCTCCAGGCGAGGTGAGATAGAATGGTTACTCACACAGATGATAGCGTAGACCGGCGCGGCTTTCTCAAAGCCGTAGCCTTGACGGCAGTGGCAGCAGCCGCAACCGGAGGCGGTGCGGCCTACCTGATGAATGAGGCGGACCAGGCGCCGCTGGTTACTGCAGTCGATCAGCCACCGCCCGTTGCTCCTCCCGCCGTTTCCCAGGCTGAGACCGTAATCAACGCCAGCAATGAGGCCTCCGACCTGCTGGCGCAGCTCGCTTCGTCTGAGGCTGAGAATTTGCGCCTCCGCGCCGATCTGGACGCGGCGCAACGCCGCCTTGCCGCGTTAGAAGAGTCGAATGGGGACGTGGGCGTAGCGAATGAGTCGTTGCGCACCGAGCTGGCCTCGGCGAACCAACAGGTCAGCGTTTTGGCCGGACTCGTGGCTCTGTATGAGCAGCTAGATGACGTCAACCTGGTGGAAACGGTCGACGGAGGTCTGGAGTCCCTCGGCGGTGTGCTCAGCGGTCTCGTAGACGATCTCCCTCGTGTGGAAGAAGGGCTGGCGCGGGGACAGCAGGCTCTGGAAACGTTTGAGGCTGAGATTCCTCTGGTTCAGAGCGGTCGCCAGTGGCTGGACGGCCATCTGGCCCGGCTGAACACCTTTTACGAGGTTGCCGAGTCTGTTTTGAACGCTGCCGTAGAGAGCGCGGGCTCGTTCCTGCAGATGATAAACGAGTGGTTCCAGGGAATCCGTAAATGGCTACCCTTTGGCGTGGGCGACCGGGCAGCCGAAGTAATGGCGGCGCTGACCGACCTCCTGGACGAAACTCCCAGGACGATTGAGGGTTTGCAGCGTAACATCGCCGAGCCCCTGGACGTATGGTTTGCCACAGAAGGCGAGGAGATAGCGCTTCGCAACCGCCTGGTCAAACCACTGAAGGATGAGGCGCTCTCCCCCTCTGGAGATGTCGTACAACGCGTGAGAGAGACCAGGGACGTGTACGAGAAAGATTTGGTGGAGCCGGTGAAGGTAGCGGCGAAAACACGACATTCCCTGCGCGAGGAAATTGCAGCCTATCGCAAGAAGCACAGCGTGTGAGCCCATGTGGTTCGCGCCGTGCTGAGGGTAACGGGGAACCGGTGGGGCCCGGCTGTGTAGCCGGGCGCCAGCTAGGGAGTCGGCTGCTCCTGTACCCGGTCATCGGGATAATTGAGGATGACCCGCCGCCCCAGTTGATTCGCCACAAAATCTGGCACACGAGACCATGTGCGATCCATTACGGTTTTAAGCGGCACTGTTAATTGCAGTCGCGACTCCGCCCCATTCACCCGCTCTATATAGTCGAGGGGGACATAGTAATCGTCGCCAAGCTCGTAGTTGATTACTTCTAAATAGGCGGCATACAGTAGTTCTCCGGGTCGCACCTGATCTTCCGGACGATAATACAGGCAGTGAGCCACACCAAGCTTAAAGTCGTCGGCCGTCCACACTTCATCCATTTTGTGTATCGTTATGGTCATTGTCATCTCTCCTCGGACGGTATGGTCACAGACAAGATATTGGACATACTCTGATAATATCACGCAAGGCACCTGGCGGCACCTGGCAGCAGGATTTTCCTGCTGTTTGTCACGTTAGAATACGTTGCCACAATTACAGCATCCGGTACAGTTGGCAACACGCTTGCGCAGCAAGTTGCTCACGGGCGCCAACAATGTGGCAAAAGTGATTATAATTGGATTGGTAAACGCCCGTTTCAGCAAATGCGCCCGACGACTTGAGGATGGCCGCGTCTAACACTGAGGAAAGGCATCAGTCCGGGAGCCAGCGCAAACAGGAATTACTGCCCAGGAGACATCGAGATGTCCAGTGAAAACGACGGTCACGGTACCGCCGAACTACAAGAGCGGTTTCGCCGCCTCCAGGCCATGTATCGAATGACCGTGGCGCTGAGCCAGGCCGATGACCTGGATGAAATTTGTGACCAGGCACTACATGGTCTCGAAGAAGCTCTGGTGGGCAGCAGCGCCGGCCTGTTAATCAAGGATCAGAAGGAAGGCGCCGGCCTTCAGCTTCACGCCTGGAGAGGGCAACGGGAACGATGGACGGCGCTCGTCGAATGTGTCTGTGCCCTGCTAAGCAACGAGAATACTGACGCATTGTTCATTGCCGACGTCGATGCCGCTGCCCAGGTTGGTCCTTACCACAACATCCTTCGCTCCCAGGGTATCAGAGCCTTTGCCTTTATTCCCCTCAACTATCAGCAGCAGCTCCTCGGTGCGTTCGTGCTCCGGTATGACGAACCCCATCCTTTTTCCGATGAGGAGATCACGGTTAGCGGCACGCTTGCCGGACATATGGCCCTGGCGCTGGCCCGCGCGCAGGATGAACAGGTGCTGCAAGCGGCATATGATCAGCTTGAACGGCGCGTTGAGCGCCGGACAGCGCAACTGAAGGACGAAATCCTCCAGCGCAAAAATGCTGAAGACCGCCTGCGTGAAGAAAGCGCGCGCGTGCGGTTGCTGCAGGAAATCGCCGCCTTTGCCAATGAAGCCGACAGCTTCAAGGAAGCTCTGCATTTTACCCTGAATAAAGTGTGCGAATTCGCCAACTGGCCCCTGGGCCACGTCTATGCCGTGCGCCAGGAAGACGGCGAATGGATGCCTTCGGGTCGCCTCTGGTACTGTGATGACGTCGACCGTTATCAGACGTTTTGCCTGGAGAGAGAGCAGGCGCCTCTGGATGCGGTCGAGGAGTGGTTGGGGCGCGTCCAGGGCAGCGATGATCCCGATTGGCTGACGAGAGTCACGGAAACCGGTTTCTCACAAATTGAGCCTGTTCATGAGAGTGGCATTGTCAGCTCTTTCGCCTTCCCCATCGTCGTCAATTCAGAAGCAGTAGCGGTTCTCGAATTCTTTTCCACGAAAGCGATTGAACCTGAGGAAGATTTGCTTGGGGCGATGCAATTTGTAGCGACGCAGCTGGCGCGTGTGATCGAGCGCGAGCAAGCAGAGCACCAGTTAGAACGGCGCGCCCAACAGTTCGCCGCCCTCCACGACGTTGCTCAGACGGTGGCCTCCACTCTGGACCTGGAGACGATACTGGAACGGGTTCTGGATACGTTGCGCCCTTTGCTTGACGCCGAGGGCGTCTTTATCTTATTGTATGAAGGAGACGAGCACCTCGTCTTTGCGGCAGCCAATGAGGTGGGTGTAGGTAATCTGTCGGGCCAACGCGTTCTGGCCAGCAGAGGGGTTGCCGGCAAAGTCTTGCAGACCGGTCGGGTTCAGTGGGTCTACGGTGATGAAACCGCAGAACAAGTCTACCATGAACTGGAACAGGTAGCGCATTATCATCCACGGGCCATCATGGCCGCCCCCCTTAAACTGCGCGACGAGATTATTGGGGTTATTGAAGCTGTACACACCGACGCCGACGCGTTTGGCGAAGAGGACATAAGAATCATTGAAACGGCAGCCAATTGGACGGCGATCGCCATTGGAAACGCCCGCCTCTTTCAGGCACAACAAGAAGCGCGGCGCATGGCTGAGACGCTGCGCGCGGCAAACAGCACCCTTAGCCAGACGCTTGATTTGCAAACGATTTTGGACACCCTGTTTGACTATGCCGGCGAACTGATCGGCTTTGAGCGGGCTCTAGTTCTCTTGTTGCAGCGGGACGGCACACTACGCATCCGCAGCCGCCGGGGCTTCGATGACATCGTACTCACCACGAGACCCTACAACGCCAGAGAGATTCCCGAGTTCAAGCGCCTGTTGCAGGAAAAGACGAGTGTCATTCTTGAACCAACCAGCAATAATGGCGAGAATCCTCCTGCGCGGCCGGACGTGCACCCGGAACCGGGGGAATCGGCGCTGGCTGTGCCTCTGTTCAGTGGTGATAGAGTTGTTGGAATTCTGACACTATATAGCGACAGGAAGGCGTATACAGAACGCCATGCTTCGCTGGCAGAGGCCCTGGCAGCGCAAGCGTCTGTGGCTATCCAGAACGCGCGTCTCTTTGCGCAGGTGGAAGCCGGGCAAGAGCGGCTGCGGCACCTCAGCAAACAGATAGTGTCGGCGCAGGAAGAGGAGCGCCAGCGCGTTTCGCGCGAGTTGCATGACGAAGCAGGGCAGGCCCTAACGGCCCTGAAGATCAGCCTGGAGATGATAAAGGTCAATTGGCACGAGATACCCCAGTCCGTCTCACGGCAGCTCGACGAGGCAATTACTATGACGGACCAGACGATGGAACAAATTCGCCTACTCGCTCATGATCTGAGACCGCCGGTCCTGGACACGTTCGGGCTGGGCGCCTCGCTGGAGGGTATTGTTCGCGATTTTGGGCGCCGCACTGATTTAGAGATAGAATTTAAGGGCGCACAGTTGTCCAACCTGCCAGAAGCAGCCACAATTTCATTTTATCGTTTCGTACAGGAGGCCCTCACCAACATCGCCCGGCATGCCGATGCGACCAGAGTTCAGGTTGAACTACGCGATGACGGTGATAAGATTATGGTAGCGGTTACGGATAACGGGAATGGTTTTCAGGTGGAAGAGAAGGTGAACGTGGAGGAGCCGAGAGGGGGAATAGGCCTGACCGGCATGCAAGATCGTTTTGATCTGCTCAACGGTTGGGTAGAGATCGAGTCTGCGCCGGGCCAGGGGACGCGCGTTGCGGCCTATGTGCCACGCCGGGAGGAACCATGATTCGCGTAATTATTGCGGACGATCACCATTTGGTGCGCCAGGGCATACGGGCCCTGCTTGATGACTGCGATGACATTCAAGTTATCGGGGAGGCAGCCACCGGGTCTGAGGCGATTGAACTCGCCGAAAAGGAAGAACCGAACGTCGTCGTCATGGATCTATCCATGCCGCGAATGGATGGTTCACAGGCCTCTGAGCGCATTCTCGGCCTCGACAAATCTATCGAGGTTGTCATCCTATCCATGCACTCCGATACCATCCTGGCGCAACAGCTACTGCGAGAGGGCGTAAAGGGCTACTTGCTAAAGAACTCGATTGCCGAAGAGCTGCCCATGGCGATCCGCGCCGCAAGTCGTGGTCAGGTCTACCTCAGCCCCGCTATTTCCGATTCGGTGTTGACCACGTTAATGAGCCCTCAGCCAGGAGAGCTTCCGGAAAGCCCATCGGAGCTGCTTACACCGCGCGAACGAGAAGTCCTGCAATTGATCGCCGAAGGCCACACCAACAACGCCATCGCCGAGATACTCACGATCAGCGTCAAGACCGTTGAAAAACATCGCGCAAGCCTGATGTCAAAGCTGGACGTGCACGACCTGCCTTCTCTCATGCGTACCTCAATCAAGCACGGTCTCGTGTTTCTGGATAAGTAGCGCGGGCGGGTCCCACCCTCATAGAGGGCCGTCGACGTGTGCTCGACGGCGTCCGCGCTTATGACCGTCCAGACGAAATAATTTCCCTCACTCAGATCCCCTTACGCCATCCTTAAACCCCTTTATAGGGTCTTGACCCGTCACAGAGTAGGGTAACACCCCATACAACAGCGACGGCGCCTGTGTCATTATAAAGATGCATTCAGTCATACACCGCTGCCGCCGGCAAGCTGAGCGCAAGATAGAGGTGCAGGCGGGTGGCGAGCCACAACAGCCAGAACTTCAAGTGAACGCACTCTAAACGGGGTACGGAAAGAAAGGAGACTCCAATGCGTGTTTTGATTGTTGATAAACTGCGTCTATTTTGTCACACGCTGAAGGTGGTACTGCAAAAAGAATCAGATATGACCGTCGTTGGTTGCGCCGCGACACCAGAACAGGCCCTGCACCAGGTGCCTCACAGCGACATCGTGCTCGTAAATACTACGCTGGATGAAGAGAATACGTTACGACTGGTACGTGATATTTCGTCGCAGCATCCGCGCATCAAAGTACTGGTAGTTGGCGTTGGGGAAGATACGGAAACAATATTGCAGTATGTCGAGGCCGGCGCAGTTGGATACATCAGCAAAGAGGATTCAGTGGAGAAGCTCATACAGAAGGTGCGCGCCGCAAACCAGGACAGAGCGGTCGTTTCCCCGAGAATCGCGGCCCAGTTGATGTCACGCCTCGCGGAGTTAACCAGTATGCGCTCGAAGATCTGGGCTGCACCCGAGGCACAGATGCGCCGCTTCAGCGAGCTGACGCCACGCGAACAGGAAGTCCTCAGTCTTTTGGGCAAGGGAATGAGCAATCAGGAGATTGCAGATCAATTATTTATCGAGCATGGCACCGTTAAGAATCACGTGCACCGCATCCTTAAGAAGCTAAACGCCAGCAACCGTCACGAAGCAGCGGCTGCCTACATGTTGCGACTTAAGCATGAAAGTGCAGCCGGAGTCTATACAAGTTAGGAGAGATACGTAGATGCTTTGGACAGTTGCAACGATATTAGCAATGGTATGGATGCTGGGTCTGGTAACGCAGGTAACACTTGGTGGATTTCTGCATCTGTTACTACTCATCTCTGTCGGCGTGGTACTGATCAGGATGCTCCAGCCGCGGAAATCGGTTTAACGAACGAAGGAATCGTGGAGGTATAGAAAAGCAAGCGGTAGCCGAGTACGATTGACAGAGCTGCTTCCAAAAGAATGGACTGGACAGGCTACGGACGCAACTTGAGTGTGAGACGCTTGGAGTAGATTCTGGAGTACTCGGCTACCGATATCAAATAGCAACCCCCATATGGTGTTCAGCGTAGACTTGTGTCTACGATAACACAACCCCATAACCTCTTCCCGGTAAAATGGGCTGGCGCGACTGCCAGCCCATTTTACGTCTTGCCCCGTCAGACTTCGCCTTCTGGAGCGTGGCCCTCCTCTGCTTCCGGCTCGTCCGAATCAGGTTCCCGTTTTTCTCGCACCAGCCGGAAGCGCATGCGCACGCCTCCCAACTGAACTTCATCGCCGTCGGCAAGCGGCTTGGGTGCAAGGCCCAGCCGCTCATAGTTGAGCAGCGTGCCCATCTCACTACCTTCATCATAGAGCCAGAAGGTATCTCCTCGGCGCTTGATGCTGGCATGCAGCGGCGAGACGCTGTTGTCGTCGACCGCAATATCCACATCTTCTGCGCTGCGCCCCAGAGTAGCGCCGTCAGACACTTCTGCCAGTTCCAGGGGGCCCTCCAGCGGCTCTAACCGGGCGCTCAACGTTTGATCGGACTGCG
>JBMCFH010000014.1:0-33998 GCA_048620455.1 Chloroflexota bacterium
GGCACGCCGCCCACGCCCAGGGCGATGTCCAGCGCAAGCGACCCCGTAGGGATCGTATCTACGTTCAGATGCTGCGCTTCGCCGAGGCGCATGATGGCTCCTTCGCCGAAGCGTTTGGTCAATGAACTCAACGTTCTTTCAAGGGAGGCCTCGCGGCCATTGCTACTTGCCATTTTTAGAAACTCCTTGACTTCATATTGCGCTGTCTTGGGCGCGAACAAGCCGCATACCGGCCTCCGCCACTGCGCTTCCGTTTCTGTAAAGCTTCACGCTTCTGCAACGCCCTGATACTAGCACAAACGTTCGCAAAAGTCAATGTCAATCTTTGTTTTCCGAACGATGGTTCGATTGTTCGATTTGGACCGGTTTGCTCGAGAGAAAGAATGGAATCAGGCCGGTTGGGGCCGGATAAGGCGGATCAGGGATGGCAGCTCGCGTCCGCCGAGCAACAGATTCAGGATCAGGTAGGTGGCGACGCCGGCGAGCCCACCAAGCAGTAGGAAAAGAAGGCCGGCGGCGCTGTCCGCTGTCAGGCGGCCCTGAGCGACGTCCATGAGCAGGGCCATCAAACCATCCAGCGCCCCACTGCTGATGGCGCGGTCGATAAGCATGATGACGGCGCTCATGCCGGCTGTGGCTGTCAGTGCGCGCCCCAGACTCTGCAGCAGTTCACCCTCGTACAGCGAGCCCAGAACGCGACGGTTGAGGAAGAATAGCAGGGTGGATTGGACCGTGAAGCCGACTGTCGTAGCCAACGCAAGCCCACCCACACCCATGTCCCCCACAAAAACGTAGAGCAGGCTCACAGTGACCACGAGCCAGACGAGTGAGGCGTACATCGGTGTTTTGGTATTGTGTTGTGCATAGAAGAGCCGGGCCACGATTTCCAGGGTCGCTTCGCTGACCACGCGTACGCTGAAGAAGATAAGTACGCTGTAAACCAGACGCGTGGAGGCAGCGTCGAAGGCGCCCCGTTCTAGAATCAGGGAGATGGCCGGTTGTCCCAACAGCACAAGGCCCGCTCCCGCGGGAATGGTTAACATCCATACGATTTTAAGCGCGCTCATCGCCGTGCGCTTCAGGCGCTGCAGGTCGTGGGCATTGTACAGTTCGGCCAACGTGGGAAAGACGACGATGCCGATGGCGGTTCCGAACAGTGTTTCCGGCAACTGTTGTAGATAGTAGGCGTAGAAGTAGCCTGATGTGCTTCCCGCGGGTAGTCCAGACGTGAGGCGGATGATGAACAGATCTGCTACTTGAATGGTGCCCAGAGTCACGATTCGCGGACCCATCAGGCGCACAATTTCCCGCACGCCTGCCAGATGCAGCCCGAATGCGGGCCGGTAGCCAATGCGATAGCGTAGGAGCGCCGGAACCTGGATCAGAATGTGCAGCAGACCACCAACCACGGTACCCCAGGCCAGGCCGTGGATGTCCCCATCCATGGCAGGGACAAAGACAAAGAGACCAATAAGGTAGCCGAAGTGCAACGCCATGGGCGCCAGGGCGGGCAGGGCGAAATGTTGATGGGCGTTGAGGATGCTGCTGAGGACGCCGCTAATGCCGAACAGCGTGGTCTGTACCAGGATTATCTGCATCAACTCCGCCGTTAGCTGCTGCAGTTCGGGCGAGAAGTCGGGCACCAGTACCTGGCTGGTTAGCCACGGAGCGAGCAATGCGCCAATGGCCGAAATACCGCCCAGAATGGCCAGAACAAGCGTCAGGGTGGCATTAGCCAGACGGGCAGCTTCGCGGGCGCGTTCGCTGGTCAGGCGAGCCGAATAGACGGGGATGAATGCCGCCGCCAGGGCGCCGCCCGAAATCAGGGTGACGAATACCTCTGGAAGCTGATTGGCGGCCGTAAAGGCATCGTAGGCTGCCCCGGTTCCAAATGCGCGACCAACGAGCAGCGTACGAACGAGGCCGACGATTTTGTCCAGGCCGAAGAAGACGATTACGATGAGGCTTGATTGTAGAAGATGGCGGGCACGATTCATGGGCGCAAATTGTATCCCACCCATGAGGAGAGGCAAAACGGGGGAGTTTAATTATGAGATAAGATTTAACGCTTGCTGCGGCAAACCGTGGGCCTGCCCCGGGAGGACAGGCCCACTCTTCCTTCTTCAGGCAGCGACCGTTTCCTGCGCCAGTTGATAGCCTCGCCGCAGCACGGTCAGGTTGTCTTCCAGCAGATGGGATTTGCTGGCGGGTAAGTGACCCCGTAGCGCGTCTTCCACCTGCTCCAGGCTGAGCACAGAGCGACGACCGAGTACGGCGCCGATGGTGACCATGTTCAGCATCCGGATGTTGCCCTGATTCTCCGCAATTGTGCTGGCGGGGACGGCGACGACGTCGATGTCTTCCCTTACCTGTTCTGGCGAAACGAGGTCGCTATTCAGCACCAGCAGTCCCCCGGTCTTCACCAGCGGTTCGTACTTGTCGTACGAAGGCTGGTTAAGCACAACGGCGATGTCCGGGTTGGAAACGATGGGCGCGCCAATGGGCGCCTCGCTGATGATGACCGTACAGTTTGCAGTTCCCCCGCGCATTTCGGGGCCATACGATGGAATCCAGGTGACGTGGCGCCCGCTGTCCATGCCGGCATAGGCCAGCAACTGTCCTGCGAATAGCACACCCTGCCCGCCGAAGCCGGCGACAATGATTGAAGTCTCGTTGCTCATCCTCTACTCCTATGCCGTCACCGGTGTGCGGTGTGCCTGCCCCTGTAGCTCGGAGGCAATCACTTCACCCAGCCGGCGAATTCCTACTTCTATTTGCTCGTCGCTGGCGTTCGAGAAGTTCAGGCGGAAGCTGTGGGCGCCGCCATCGTCAGGGTAGAAAGCGGTGCCGGGCACATAGGCCACCTTGTGGGCGACGGCCGTCTTTAGCAACTGTGTGGTGTCGATACTGTCGGGTAGTGTGACCCATAGGAACAGGCCGCCCTGGGGACGCGTCCAGTGGGCTTCTGGCGGGAAATGGCGCGCCAGCATGTCCAGCATCAGGTCCCGCCGCCGGCCATAGACCCGCCGAATTTCCTTCACGTGACTGTCCAGGAATCCATTTTGCAGTACTTCATAGGCGATCATCTGCACCAGTGAGCTGGTATGCAAATCCATCCCCTGTTTGGCCATCACAGCGCGTTGGATTACCTCTTCTGGAGCGACGATCCATCCCAGGCGCAGTCCCGGGGCCAGGGTCTTGGAGAAGGTGCTCATGTAGATGACGTTGCCGCGCTGGAAGTAATGCACGCCCCTGTCCGGTCCGTGAATGCCGTTCAGGCGTTCCGCGTCCAGTACCAGCAAGGGTGGAAGATGGTCGCCTTCGAAGCGTAGCTGCCCGTACGGATCGTCCTCGACGATGGGAATGCCGTACTTGTCGGCAATTGCCACCAGCCGATGGCGTCGCTCCAGGGCCAGAGTGACCCCGCCTGGATTGTGGAAGTTGGGCAACACGTACATAAACTTGGGCCCGGTACAAAGGGCCGATTCCAGTTCCTGTTCACAACAGAGCCCATCGTCGTCGATGGGGACCGTAACGAACTCAGCCTGATAGGCGCGCCAGGCCTGCAACGCGCCCAGATAGGTCGGCGCCTCTGTCAGTATCAAGTCACCAGGGTTGATCAGTAGCTTGCCAATTAGATCCAGCGCCTGCTGCGAGCCGCTGGTAATCAGAATGTTGTCCACGCTGGCAGGGATGCCGTAGAGGCGCACGCGCTCCGCGATGAACTCGCGCAGCGGTCGATATCCTTCTGTGGTGCTGTACTGCAACGCCTGAGCGCCCTTCTCGCGCAATACTTTTTGCATTGCTTCGCCGAAGGCCGACAGAGGGAACAACTCCGGCGCCGGCAGCCCGCCCGCAAAGGAGATAACATCTGGTTGCTCCGTCAGCTTGAGCAGTTCGCGGATAATGGAGCTGCCCATCCACTGCATACGCTGCGCATAGCGCTGGTTCCATGGGGTGGTCATGGTCTCACTCCTTTATAGATTTGTCAGTTGAAATGCTAGCGACCCCGGCGGCTCCTTCCAGCCAGCTCTTCGGCCACCTGGAAGTCCCCCAACGGGTAATACGGAATCATCTTGTCGCGTACCCATTCCAACGCTTCAACCGGACTCATTCCCCAGTTGGTGGGGCAGGAGGAAAGGAGTTCGACAATGCTGAATCCCAGACCCATTACCTGCGCTTCAAAGGCCAATCGTATCGCTTTCTTGGCCTGGATGACGTGACGGGCATCGTGCAGGCTGCGTCGAACGCTATAGGCGGTTCCCGGTAAGCCGGCCAATAGCTCCGCCATGCGTAACGGCTCACCGGTCAGGCGCCTGTCACGGCCGAAGGGTGACGAGGTCGTTTTCTGGCCGATCAGCGTCGTTGGGGCCATTTGCCCCCCTGTCATGCCGTAGATGGCGTTGTTGATGAAGATGATGGTGATCTGCTCGCCGCGCGCTGCAGCGTGAAGCACTTCTGCGGCGCCGATGGAAGCCAGATCTCCGTCACCCTGATAGGTGAAGACAATGCTGTCGGGATTGACGCGTTTGATGCCCGTAGCCATAGCCGGGGCGCGCCCGTGGGCCGCCTCGCAGGCGTCCACATCGAAGTAATTGTAGGCGAACACCGAGCACCCAACCGACGCGACCAGAATGGTGCGTTCGGCGAGCGCCAGTTCGTCCAGAACCTCGGCGACCAATCGGTGCGCCGTGCCGTGTGTGCAACCCGGACAGTAATGTGTATGTATGTCGGTAAGCGATTGGGGTCGCTGGTATACCAGTTGTTCCTGTATCTGTTCAACCTCGACCGGGGAACCCATTGTTTTCAGCACTCCTCTGGCGTTCTGTGTACCGTGTATTCAACAATTCAGGTAGCTCGTCTTTCAGGAAAGCCCGCGCGGCTTCTTCAATTTCCGCCGGCATAGGAATGGCGCCGCCCATGCGACCGTAGAAGCCCAGGGGAAGGCCAACGCCTGCGGTGGCGCGAACGTCGTGCACCATCTGGCCCGCGTTCATCTCGACGACGAAGAAACCCTTTACCTGGCGACTCAACTCCCGTAAGCGATGCTCGGGGAAGGGCCACAGCGTAATCGGTCTTAGCAGACCAACCCGCAGCCCCTCGCGGCGCATGGCGTGCATTGCCGTCTGTGCGACGCGCGCCGCCGTGCCAAACGCAACCAACAGGAAGTCGGCATCGTCCGTCATCTGCTCTTCCCAACGCGTTTCTGTGTGGGCGATGAGCGCCAGCTTATCCTGTAAGCGCTTGTTAAGATCTTCTAGCTGATCGGCGCCGAGATAAAGGGAAGTGATAATGCGTCTCTCTCGTCCGTTCGAGCCGGTCAGCGCCCAATCCGGTCTCGCCTCGTCCGGTTTGCGCATAGGCGGCAGTTCGGCCGGCTCCATCATTTGCCCGATGGCGCCGTCCGCCACGACGAAGACCAGCGTACGGTACTGCTGCGCCAGGTCAAAGGCCAGGCCCGTGAGGTCGATGGCCTCCTGGACCGTAGCCGGGGCCAGGACGATGGGGTGGAAATCACCGTGTCCTGCCGTCTTGGTGGCCTGGAAGTAGTCGCTCTGGCTGGGCTGGATGTTGCCCAGGCCTGGACCACCACGCATGACGTCGATGATCACTGCCGGTACTTCAGATGCCGCGATGTAGCTCAGGCCCTCTTGCATGAGACTTATGCCGGGGCTGCTGGATGAGGTCATGACGCGCACGCCGGCTGCGGCAGCGCCGTAGACCATATTGATAGCAGCCACTTCGCTCTCCGCCTGCAAAAATACCCGGTCCAACTCTATCATGCGCTTTGACATGTGTTCCAGAAGCTCGGTCTGAGGTGTGATAGGATAACCGAAGTAAGCTTCGCAGCCGGCGCGAACGGCCGCCTCGGCGAAAGCGATATTTCCCTTAAGTAACTCTTTGGGCATGGCGCTCCCTCTTATTTGACGATGGAATTTCGCGATAAACGGTAATGCACCCCTCGGGGCAGACTGTTGAACAAAGTGCGCAACCGGTACAGTTGTGTTCAGGATCCAGAAGGAGTACCGGTCGATAGCCCTGGCTATTGAGGGTATCCGCAAGTACCAGAACGTCCTGCGGACAGGCGACGCGACAAAGTTCACAGCCCTTACAGCGTTCTACATCGATAACGACTCGACCTTTAGCCATATGGCTGTTCCTCCACGATGGGCCAGGCGCGCCGAAGCACGCCCTCTTGTGTGAACGTTCAAAAGGTGGGTTGTTCGACCCACCTCTAGTTTGACAGAGCCCCCCGCCTCTCTGTAGTGACAAATGTCAGTCTGGCCTGTGTGGAACGTCCAAATCTGCCCCACCGGCCGTTTAGATAGCTACGACTGCTCGGAGGCAAGAGCTGGTTCGCTTTGGTCCTTAGAAAGTGGATGGTGCGTCCAGCTCGGTCGCAAATAGATAAACCAGTAGACCAGACCAACCATGACGGCTCCGCCAATGATATTACCAATCGTTACCGGCAGTAAATTATTGACCAGGAAGCTGCCCCAGGTAAGGCCGGCGAAGTCGGCGGGTGTTCTGCCGACGGTTGTCCAGAAGCTTTCATTGGCGCCGCCTTTAATCAGCAGGCCGATGGGGATGAAGTACATGTTGGCCACGCTATGCTCGAACCCGGCGGCAACAAAGGCTGAGATGGGAAAGATAATCGACATGATTTTGTCAGTGGCGCTGCGCCCACCGATCGCCAACCACACCGCGAGGCAGACCAGAGCGTTACAGAAAATGCCCAGTATCAGCGCCTGCATGAAGCCATAGTGTACTTTCCCGTCGGCAATGGCCAGCGCATTGAGGCCGAGAGCGCCGCCGGCGAAGGCAAACTGCCCGCTGAAGAACATCATGACTGCTGTGAGAATAGAGCCCACGAAGTTGCCGGCATAGACAATGGCCCAGTTGCGCAACAAATGTCCTGTGGAGACTTTACCGCTGGCCCAGGCCATGACGATCAGGTTGTTCCCTGTAAACAGCTCGGCCCCCGCCCCGACGACCAGGATCAGGCCCAGCGAGAAGACCAGGCCACCCAGCACTTTCGTGATGCCGAACGGAAGGGCGCCGCCGGCGCCCGTTGTCGCGGTAGTGGCGAAGATTGCGCCGAGGGCGATGAAGGCGCCGGCGAGGACGGCCAGGGCAAACATGCGTAGCGGTCCCAGATCAACTTTGGCCACGCCGACATTTTCCATCTTGGCTGCCATCTGTTTCGGCACCAGTGCATCAATTGAGAAACCATTTTGCGAATTGTTTTCCATCTTGTGTTCTCCCAACTCAGTAATTTCTGTCCCTCGAAGAGAGGTAAGGGGCCCTAATGGGCCACAATGGCCGCCGTCAGGCGCCGTCCAGGCGCTCGAGACGCACGGCGCACACTTTGTACTCGGGAATTTTGGCCGTCGGATCGACGGCGTCGACAGTCAGCAAGTTTGCAGCTGCCTCTGCATAGTGGAAGGTCATGAAGATCGTTCCGGGCGGCGAACGGCGTGTAATCCTGGCGCGAGCGGTCACCGTACCTCTCCGTGAGTGAACGCGCACGCACTCTTCATCCTCAATCGCGTGGCGCGCGGCGTCGACAGGATGGAGCTCTACTTCCGCCTCGGGTGCAATTGCTTCCAGTCCCGGCGAGCGTCTGGACATCGTACCGCCGTGCCAGTGGTACAATATGCGGCCTGTGGAGAGGATGAGGGGGTACTCATCGTCCGGTTCTTCCAACGGCGGGCGATAATCTGCCGGGCTGAAGAGACCTTTGCCACGCGTAAACTGTTCGGCGTGCAGATGTGGGGTACCCGGATGGTCCGGCGTAGGGCAGGGCCACTGGAGGCCGTGATCTTCAAGACGCGCGTGAGACATACCGGCATACTGCGGCGTGACGGAGGCCAGTTCGTCAAAGATGTCTGAGGCGCTCTGGTAAGCCCAACCGGCGCCGGTGCGGTTCGCCAACTCCGTCACAATCTGCCAGTCGGGCCGCGCCGCGCCGGGCGCTTTCAGAAGGGGGCGGACCATCTGCACCCGCCGCTCGGTACTGGTGAATGTGCCACTCTTCTCGGCAAAACTGGCTGCGGGAAGGACTGCGTCGGCCATTTCTCCGGTTTCGTTAAGGAAGATATCCTGCACCACAAGATAATCCAGCGCCTGCAGCGCTTCTTGCACGTGGGTCAGATTAGGATCCGAGAGCATGGGGTTCTCCCCCACGATGTAAAGGGCCTTGATCGTGCCCTCAAGCGCGCCGTTGATGATTTCGGTAACGGTGAGGCCGGGTGTGCTGTTGAGACGGTCAGCAGGGAGACCCCAGGCGCGGGCGAACTTTTCGCGCGCAGCGTCGCTGCTGACCGGTTGGTAGCCGGGAAAGACGTTTGGCAGGCCGCCCATGTCGCACGCGCCCTGTACGTTATTCTGGCCTCGAAGGGGGTTGAGGCCGGTACCTGGGCGTCCGACGTTACCCGTGAGTAGCGCCAGGTTGGACAGCACCTTTACATTGTCGGTGCCGTGTGTGTGCTGCGTGATACCCATAGCCCAGTAGATAGCCGCACTGCCGGCTCCGGCGTAAAGACGGGCCGCTTCCACAATCTGCTCGGCGGGCACCTCGCAGATGGCTTCGGCCCGTTGTGGCGTCCACACTTCTACGGCGGCAGCAAACGCGTCGTAGTTCTCAGTACGGGCGGCGATGAAGGCATCGTCCTGCCACCCCTCGGCAATGATTACGTGCGCCATTGCATTGAAGAGAGCCACATCGGTGCCCGGTTTCTGCTGCAGGTGCAAGGCGGCGAAGTCGGCGAGTTCAATGCGTCGCGGATCAATCAGGATCAATGACGCGCCATGCTTGCGCACCGCCCGTTTCATTTCCAGGCTGATCACCGGGTGAGACTCAGTGGTGTTCGAGCCTGTGACCAGTAACACGTCGGCGTCGACGATGTCACTAATGGAATTGGTCATTGCTCCGGAGCCGAGTGTTGTAGCCAGACCGGCTACGCTGCTGCTGTGTCAGAGCCGGGCGCAGTGATCGACGTGATTGGTGCCGATCACCGCGCGGGCGTATTTCTGCAGCAGGTAATTCTCCTCGTTCGTACACTTGGCGGACGTCAGCACGGCGACACTCTGCGGTCCATAAGTATCGCGCGTTTCCCTGAGTCGGTTGGCAACGTGGTCCAGAGCTGTGTCCCAGTCAACCTCCCGGAAGGTTTGGTCGCGCCTGTCGCGCCAGAGCGGCGCGCGCAGACGGTCCGGCGCGTGTACAAAGTCGTAGCCAAAGCGACCCTTGACGCAGAGCTTGCCCCGGTTGACGTCGTTGTCAAAGCGTCCGTCACTGCGGTAAATGACGCCGTCCTTCACGTGCATGCCAACCTGGCACCCAACGCCGCAATAGGGGCAGGTGGTGGTCACGATACGGTCCGCCACTAACATTGCCTTCCTCCCTTGAGCCCCGGCTCGTTTCATGTGCGCCGCGTACGATAGAGTACTTTACTTAGTCTGTCAGTCTGATCTTAGGGGTGTGGAGGGAGGGTACCTAGTGACAAAGAGCACAATACAGTTCTGACGAACGTCACTGCAACGCCGGCGAGCAAGTGCTGACGTTTGGCGCTCTATCACGTGAGTTAATTCAGCAAGGAGGGCGCCGGGCGCCTGGTATACTGCCACCATGGAAGGTGGCAATAAGGATCCACAGGCAAAGAAGCGCACAGCGCGATGGTGGCAAAGGGAGGGGAAAGAGACTGATTGTGGGCCTGCGCCCCAACGGGGTGATCGTTGCCCCCAATGTGGCGAGGGGCGCCTCGATTTCGACAGCCTCTTTGTGCTGACCTGTGATCGATGTGGCTACGTTGCTTCCAGCGGCGCCTTCACCTGATAGGGAACGCTGCGAAGGCGTGTCCTTCGCAACAATTACTTCTGGTGTCCCAGAGGTCGCACGCGGGGCCAGATGTACACGGCGAAAGAAATGACGGCTGCAATTTCGGCCAGCCGGCCCAGGAAGGGAATCCAGGCCGGCAGTGAGAAGAGGGGGCCAAGTCCTGCCAGCAGAACGCCGGCGTTCAGTAGGCCGATGGCCAGCCAGGCCAGCCCCGGACGACCATAATCACCGCCCCGGAAGCGCGGCACAATCCAGTGGGCGACTGCCAGACCAAGCTGTGCCGTCCAGCCAACCAGCAGGAACTCGATATGAGCAGGGAGTAGTCGCCACAGTTCGGGGTGAATAGGCACGCCTTTGTTAATGAGCATCAGCTGGCCAAAGGTGAAGCCGGTGAGCAAATAAAGTAGAGCGAGTTTGATTGCCAGGGCGCTGAGGCGCGGCATCTTAGCTCCCCCTTACTCGACCCCAGGTATTGGCCACGAACAGCACGCCCGCGGCCCCCAGGAGCAAGGCTGACAGCGTCATTATGGCGCCCCACAGGGTGATGTTATTCGTCATTAGCATGGGCTCGCTGATGCCTCGCAGAATGAGACCCGCGTTGAGCAGCGAGAACGTAACCCACCCCATGGTCTCGTTGCCTCGGGGATCTTCCCGGTTGAGGATGGGAAACATCCAGTTGGCGACGCCAAAGATTAACTGCGTAATCCAGCCCACCATGAAGAGGTGAAAGTAGACGGATGTCAATCCGTTGACCAGGGGAGGCAACTGGATGAACGGGGCGCCGGCGAGGAGCACACCCACCAGCAGAGCGAGCACGAAATAGATCAGCCCGGCCTTAATGAACCATCGACTTAATTTCGGCATCGTTCGCGGTTTTCCTCTCTTGCTTCCACGTTAGATGTTCTCAACCTATGCCCTCGCGTGATACGATGCGGGGCCAGAGATGCACGGCGTAGGCCACCGCGGCGCCCACTTCGCTCAGGCGTCCGAACAGCAGCCACCGCGAGGAGAGTCCCAGGCTGGTGCTTAACACGACGAGCCACACGCCGGCGTTGAGCAGTGCAAAGCTGACATAGGCGCCGGTCACGTTGCCGCGCACCGGCGACTCCCAGAAACGGGGCAGTATCCAGAATGACACGCCCAGGGCCAGTTGGACGAGCCAGCCGATCAACAGCAGCTCGATGTGCGCCTCGCGCAGGCGCCACAGGTCAGGTTCAAATGGTACACCCTTATTGCCCAACATGAGTGCGCCGACGCTAAACCCTACAAAGAGGTGTAGCAGGGCAGAACGGACAAACCAGATACTCAGGGGAGGCACGGCGGCTTATCTCCTGGTTGGCTTGCGTTCGTAGACCCGCGGCCACGTCCCTGCCACGAACGTGAGCGCCGCCAGCCACTGCAAGATGGCCGAGGCTACCAGTAACCAGCCCCACACCGACCCCGGCGCAAAAGCGCTGTTGGGCTCGGCTATCACACGCAGGAGCAGGCCGCTGTTGAGGAAAAAGTAAGTCAGCCAGCCCAAGGGCGCTTCATAGGGGCGTTCGCCTTCCGATTTAGGGAACAGCCAGAAAACTACGCCGATAATTAATTGTGTGATCCAGCCCACCAGAAACAGGTGGAAGTAAACGGGGCTCAGCGTATTGACCAGCGGCGGCATTGGGATCAGAGAACGAAGCGCCCAGAGGATGCCGACGAGCAGGGCGGCGAGCAGATATAAGAACGAGGTTCGAATCGACCAACGCGTCAGTGGTGGCATAACGAATCGATTTGTAGATGGGCACAGCGGTGCGTGCGAGCCATGCTAACGATGGCAGGTTCCTTTCAACATCGCACTCATTTTACAGTTGGATGGCGAAACTGGCTATGATCCACAACCCGCCAATGATTTCGACGCCGACTTCGGTGAAGCCAAAGCGCTTGATATTGGGGATCGGTCTTGGCCTGGCGACGGCCCAGACTGCCCGGATCAGGAAAGCCAGAAAGGGGAGCCACAGTAGCTGGGGCATGTTCAGGGCGACCGTGAGAGCGGTGATAGCCGCTACCCCGAGAAGGTGCGCCGATAGGACCAGCCGTCTTGACATCTCTCGCTTGCGCGTGTCGGCGATACGCTGGCGCACATATAAAGCGCCCAACACGTTTTGCAGGGCCAGGATCAGCCATAGCGCCCAGGCAGTGGCGTCGAGCGGCGCACCGGTGGCAAGGTAGGCCGCGGGGGCCATCGCCGCCAGGCCGGCGGCGCCGGCAATTTCCATCCACAAGCTGCGCACGCTGGCGCGGTTGATCTGTGCCACGGCGAGGTAAGCGACGAGGATCGCACCCAGAGGGGGGAGAAGCCAGAGGAGCGTGTCCAGGCCCATGGTCAGTAAGAGTCCCAGGCAGGCAATCCCCACCAGAAGCAGGGCAGCGGTCCATCCGGCAGCCAGCGCCTGGTCGCTGCGTCGGCCACGACCCTGGCGGATGCGGAGCCAGGCGGTTGCCGGCTGCCGCAGCAGAAATGCGCTGAGGCCGCCAAGCAACGTGGGCAAGAGCGCCCACGACCATTGCCCGGCCACGCCCAGGCCGACGAAGTAGGGGACCAGCAACCATGACCAGGAGCCGTGTTCTGCAGGAATTAGCAGCGTTTTGCGGAAGAGACGACTTCGATTCCTTTGTCTCGTCGCTGAGTGGGACATCAATAGCTTACTCCGTGGGATGTGCCTGTAACCATCTGGTTGTTCTTCTCACTTTCTGCCAGAAGGCCGCATCATGTTCTCTTAGTAGCATAGCGCACATAAACAGCGCGACCAATACCGGCCCGACCGTGGCCCAGGCTGCGACTTCCAGAGCCCAGCGGCCGGCGAGCGCAGGTGGCCACAGGCGGGTCAGTGGTATCAGAGTTAACAAGAGAAGGAGTACGCTGGTCACAAACCAGGCGTTACCCCGGGCCGCCGAGCGGCCCCAGCGATCGATCGCCGCTGCCGCCAGGCCCAGCGTGACAAAGCCGAGAAGGAGCCAGTGCAGGTAGGAGATGCGCAAGGCGAGTTGATTGGCCCACTGCTCCCCTGCCGGAACGCTTATGACCAGTTCCGCCAGCGCTTTCAGGCCCAGAAACAGGAGCGGAGCAACCCAGCGCCAGCGGCGTTGCCGGTACGCGGCAGGCAGGAGGGCGTAGAGCATGGTGAAAAGCCCGGCGGCCACGAGCCCACCGCTGATACCAGCGAGAAGGCGTACCGGGGCCGGTAGCGCCGTTGCCGGCAGGCTGAGGAGGAAGGACAGCGGCAGCCCGATGACCAACAGATTCTCTCCCCAGTAGGCCGCGCGGCTGGCGGCGCTTTGTGGAAATGCGCCGAGGATCAGGCCCAACAGAGCCAGGACAAACCAGCCGTCGGCGAAGAGATCAAGGAAAAGGTGTGTCAGGGCCAGGGAAAGCAGAGGGCTGTCAACACGGAGAAGGCCGCTGAGGGCCAGGCCCCAGGCGCCCAGCGAGGCCAATATGAGGAAGGCGAGAGAAGCATCCCACAGACGCAGTGGCGTGTTCCGGCTGAGATGTCTCGTGGCGCGCACATAGTGCCAGACGAAGCCGTACCACACCACAACGTTTAGAGCCGCTCCGATCATGGAGAGTGGGACGCTGGCATCGCCGAGACGAACCGGCTGGTAGCCATACAGGAGAAATGGGATATAGGCCAGTAATGCGGCGGCGAAGAGGGCGCGTAGCACACGGTTGAAGGAAACGCCGGCGTCGCCGGCGCCCATCTGGGGGAGCCGCGAAGCGATGAGAGCCATCAGCGCCGGAGTGGCCCATCCGAAGTACATCAGATGAGAGTGCGCATGGCGCACGTTAAACAGATGCAGGCCGGCAGGAAAGCCCTGTAGCGTGCCGAATCGGAGGAGAGTCCCGGTGGAGCCGGCGAGAACGAAGCAGAGCAACGCTCCTATCCAGGCCCAGCGAAACGAGTGGTCTTTTGCCTTCACTTTGTGCTTTCCTTCACAATTGGGGGCAGATGGTCCAGGGTCATGCCGCTCATCAGCCTGTTCGGCGCCACGCCAGAAAGGATCAGCGTTGACGTGGGATATAGGGACAGAGCGGATCGGCTGCCATAGGATCGCCGGTGGCGGAGAAGGCTCTGGCCCGCGAGCCGCCGCAGATGGCGCGAAACTCGCAGCGACCGCATTTGCCCTGTAGCTGGTTCACATCACGGATGCGCCGGAACAGGTCGCTGTACCGGTAAACGTCTACCACATCCTGGTGTCGTACGTTGCCCGCCGATTTCGGTAAGAAGCCACTGGGATAAATGTTGCCGGTGTGTGAGATAAAGAGGATGCCGTTTCCGTCGCGAATGCCGAAACCGCGTCCTGCCGGTGTGCGGCAAATTTCTTCGTCAGACAGGCCCTGCGAGCGCAGCTTCAGGTAGGCGATGCGGCGGTAATGGTGCGCTTCCGTCGTCTTGATGGGGAAGGGCGCCTGAGCGGAGGTACGCCAGAGCCAGTTCAGGAAACGCTCGCTTTCCTCAGGCGTGATCTCGCTGAGACCTTCACCGCGTCCTGTCTTAATCAGGAAGAAAAGGGCCCAGCGTGTTACTTCCAGTTCCTGGACCACCTGGAAGATCTCTGGAATATCGTGAAGCGTTTCTGCGGTGACCATTGTGTTTATCTGCAGGGGCATTCCCTGGCGGCGGGCGGCAAGGGCAGCGGAAATGGTCCAATTAAAGGAGCCATCCTCGCCGCGAAAGGCGTCGTGTCGTTCCGCATCCGGACCGTCCAGGCTGAGACCCAGGCCCAGAGTTCCCGCAGCTTTCAATTCTGCAATCGCATCAGGCGTAAGCCGCGTCGTTCCCGCCGGCGTTACGGAGACGGGAATCTTGAGCATGGTGGCGTACTGAATCAGAGGAATCAGATCAGGACGCTGTAACGGATCGCCGCCGGTGATGATCAGGTGCGGCAGACTGGCGCCTGGATGTGGCGCGCCAAAGCGGACTATCTGTTCCAGGAGGTTCACTACTTCGTCCGTGCGCAATTCCTGCGGATGTCGCCGGGAGACAGCCATGGCCCGGCAGTGTACGCAGGCGAGATCGCAGGCGCGGGTGGATTCCCAGTAGATGAGCAGTGGCGCGCGGCCGTACACAAATTGCTGCGGCGTTTCGTTTCCGCGTCTTTCTGCCGGAACCGGTTGTAGGATTGATGAGGTTGCAGATATCACAGATTACCCCCTGATGTCAGGTGCTGATTGTGAGTGGTGTTCGTCACCGGCAACATCCTGTAAGGCCTGTAGGAATTGTTCCAGATCCAGGTGATATATTCTGGCAACGTCGTCGATGGTGTCGAAGGCAGCCATTGCGCAACCAACGCACGCGGTCCGGTACCTGTTGAACACCAATGCTGTGTCCGGCCAGCGATCCAACACTTCGCTGACGGTCATTTCTGCAGTTGGGATTAACTCATTCATTCCGCCACGCATCCTTCGTACTACGCCTGCTTGCTGCGGCGTAAATAGCTTCTGAGCAACGCTCGTCAGCCACAATCTCTCCCCGGACGCCCACAAGAACACGGCTTGTCAGCTCGTACAGCGACACGATGGCTCCGGCAACGTCACTGTCGCAATTGTAAGAGGCAGAGCATTGACGATCTTTGCGCTTGCGCAAAGTCAGCGCTGACCGTTGTTTTCGCGGTGTCTTTTACACGTTAACGTTTCGCGTATAAAGTCGACCTATAATTGTAGGGTGATTGTGCGTTCGGGCACAATCAATGCCGCATGGTTCTAAGCTGCAAGGAGGCTACTTATGAGCAGACGATTACCGTACATTCTGGTTCTCACCTTTGCGCTGCTGTTTATGGCGGCCTGTGGCGGAGACGATACCAATGGAAACGGGGATGACGGAACGGGCGGCGACGCTGTGGGGGATGCTCAGAATGGTGAGTCGCTCTATATGATGACGACCATTGGCGATACGGGCGCCCCTGGATGCATCACCTGTCACAATGTCGAGCCCACGGACGATCCGTTACAGCCCGCACCGGTAGGCCCGTCGCATTACGGGCTGGCCGATCGTGCCGGCGATTATGTTGAAGAGATGTCCGCAGAAGCGTATTTGCGGGAGTCGATCGTCGAGCCCGATGCTCACATTGTCGAAGGATTCCAGCCAGGTGTCATGTATCAGAATTACGAAGAGGACCTGACTGAAGAGCAGATTGACGACCTGGTGGCCTATTTACTCACCCTGGAAGGCGATTAAGAGGGCTCGCTGGTAACCGGGGCCGTCCGCCATAAACGTAACGGACGGCGCCGGTTGTTTGATATTGACGCAGTGAATCAATGAGCCGATGCAACGGGGCCGTTGCATTAAAGGGAAGAGCGAAGCCGTAATGAGAGCAGCTGTTACATTGAAGCAGGGAATGTCCTTCGTGGGAACGGCGGACAGCGGTTTTGAGGTGAACCTGGGGGCGGCGCCGGCTGTAGGCGGGGACGATGATGGCCTGCGCCCGATGGAGTTGATGTTGATCAGCCTTGCCGGGTGCACGGCAATGGACGTCATCTCGATCTTACGTAAGAAGCGACAGCACGTCACTCATTTTGAGGTGGCCGTCGCAGCGGAGCGCGCGACCGAACACCCCAAAGTGTTCACGGACATCGTGCTTACCTATTACGTCCACGGGGTCGGGGTTGACCCGGCCGCGGTGGAGCGCTCTATCGAGCTATCCACCACAAAGTACTGCCCGGCGCAAGCGATGCTGGCGCCGTCAGTGTCTATCCGGCACGATTACGAGATTGTAGAGGAAAGCGAGAACAGAGACGCGCTGGCGCCTAATCTTCGCCAGCCCTGATTAACAGCAGGGGGCGATCGACTCTCTGTAGAACGCCGGCCGCGACACTGCCGTAGAATACGCGCGTCAGGCCACCTCGGCCGTGGCTGGCCATGGCGATCAGGTCCGCATCTTCGCGCTCGGCCACATCGATGATCGACTGCACGACCGGTCCCTGGGCCACGATGCGCTTGGAAGCGATCCCCTTTTCCCGAAACTCCCCCTCCAGGCCAGCCAGGTAAGCGTCTACCTCCTTTTGGCGCTCTTCCATTTCTTCCGGCTGATAGAAAAAGGCCTCTGCATCGTAGGGCCCTACGATAACGGGGGCCGGTTCCAGCACCTGGAGAAAGATGATGCGCGCTTCATAGCGATGTGCCATGTCTTCGACGTGAGGCAAAATCGCCTCTGCGCGCCTCGACCCGTCGAGCGGCACTAAAATGCTTCTATACATGTTGAACCTCCCATCGTGTGGTGCATAGCCAGAACTGTGTGCTGGCGCTTCGACGACCGGTCAGAGGCTGCGTATGTTGCCCCCAGGGCGCAAGATCACCTCTGATCCACGGCTGATTGATCTTCAGCCGTTTCCTCTTCTGCAGCGGCGCCCTGTGTGAGCTGTTCGCCGCGCACAATAAGGGTAGAACAACACTTCGCGCCGCGCAATACTTTCTCCGCGACGCTACCATAGACCCAGCGACCGATGCCCGAACGTCCATGGCTGGACATAACGATCAGGTCCACCTGGTTGGACATTGCGAAATCAATGATGGACTCGGCCACAGCTCCGCTGAGCACCTCGACACGAACGTTCAGCCCGCTATCGGCGTCCAGCAAACGCTTTCGAATACCTTCCAGATAGTTGACCGTCTCTTGCTCGTTGCGCTCTCGGGCGACCTCCAGGGATGGTTCTATTTCCACGAAGGGAGCCCAGAGATAGATCGGCGTTACCACACGTACGATGATTAGCTCTGCTTCTGTGGCTTTGGCCAGAGTCACGGCCGGCTGTAGAGCTCGTTCGGCTAGCTGAGAGCCATCTAGCGTGAGCAGTATCCGCTTGAAGTATGACATCGAATACCCCCCTAATAACTACCTTCTTCACCTGGGGCAGCTCAGATTACCGTGCCCGGCTCCCGGCGGCCCCAGTTTATCGAGTATTTATGTTAAGAACATCTTAGATGGGTCTACTGGTCATCTAAAAGTGCGAAAAGTCACTTCCGGTGCGGATGAAACTCACGAATTCGATCTGGTCCCGTCATGGGCCCGGGGCGCGCCCAAGGAATCTGGCAAATTCTCGAGCAGGGAGATATACTCTCAGTATGGCACACATACGAATTATGCTGGTAGATGATCATGAGGTCGTGCGCCTTGGAATGAAGAGCCTGCTTGAGCGGCGGCCGGGGTTTGAGGTTGTCGCGGAGGCATCGGCGGCTGACGAAGCTGTGCAAAAGGCGCTCGTTCATGAGCCAGATATCGTTCTTATGGATATCCGGCTTTCAGGCAGTAGCGGTATTGAAGCCTGTGAGGAGATCACCACTGCTTTGCCGGAGACCAAAGTGGTGATGTTGACCTCTTACGCAGACGATGAACTGCTGTTTTCGGCGATCCGCGCCGGCGCCTGTGGGTACGTGCTCAAGCAAATTGGTAGCGGCGAGCTGATCCAATCGATTGAAGCTGCGGCCCGAGGGGAAGCGACGCTCGATCCCACGCTGACGCAACGTGTTTTCAGCGAGGTGCGGAGAGCGATTCAGAATGAAGAAAAGGCAGCTTTCGGCGATCTGACGCCGCAGGAAATGCAAGTGCTTTCGCTGATTGCGGAAGGGCGCACCAATCGTGAAATTGCCGAAGCATTGTTCCTCAGCGAAGGCACCGTGCGCAATTACGTCAGCAGCATTCTATCAAAATTAGATGTATCGAATCGTGCTGAGGCAGCAGCGTATGCCGTGCAGCACAATTTGCAGGATTACTTGTGAGTTTAGCGGCGAATAACGGCAAGGATGTGGTGGCCGAAAAAGCATTACCCGCACTGAATCAGGCTGCCCTGGCAGTTGCCAGTAATCTGTCTCTGGATAAAGTGCTGAGACAGATTGTGGAATCGGCGCGGGAGCTGGCGGGGGCGCAGTATGCAGCTCTTGGGGTTCCGGATGGGCAGGGCAGGCTGGCGCGTTTCATCTACAGTGGCCTTACACCCGAGCAAGCGGCTAAGATGCCGCACCTGCCTGAGGGCAAAGGGTTGCTGGGTGCCATTCTGGATGAGGGGCGCACGATCCGTCTGCCGGATATCTCCGACGACCCACGTAGTGTTGGCTTTCCTGCCAACCATCCTCCGATGAAGAGCTTTCTGGGAGTTCCTATTCGCATCGGGGGCGAGATCGCCGGCAATCTCTATCTGACAGAAAAAGTGGGCGGCGCAGAATTCACGCAGCAGGATCAGGAGTTGATCGAACTGCTCGCGGCCCACGCGGCGATTGCCATAAAGAATGCCCGTCTGTACGAGAAGGTGGGCCGTCTGGCTATTGTCGAAGAGCGCTCGCGTATTGGCATGGATTTGCACGACGGCGTTATCCAGGCCATCTATGCGGTGGGGTTGACGCTGGAGTCGGCGCGGTTGTTGTTGCCTGAGGAAGGCGAGCATCAGGAAGCCGCGCAGCTCATCGACCATGCCATCGATGGGCTCAATGACGCTATCCGTGATATTCGTAATTTCATTCTCGATCTGCGGCCGCGCCATTTCGAGGGCGAGCTCGATCAGGGTCTGGCCCGACTGGTGCGCGAATTCCAGGCGAATACCATGGTTGCTGTGGACCTTGAGGCTCCGCCGGAGCTCATTGCCAATCTACCGCCTGCCGCCTCACGCGCGATTTTCTTCACCGTGCAGGAAGGGCTGGCCAACGTCGCGCGCCACGCGCTGGCGACACAGGTGCAGATAACGACCATGCGCAATGGTCAGAACGTGGCTGTGGAGATCGTCGACGATGGGCGCGGCTTTGACGTTGACAGCCGAGCCCAGGCGACGGGTCACGGGCTGGCCAATATGCGTGAGCGGGCTGAGGAGCAGGGTGGCGAGTTCCACGTAGACTCTACACCGGGCGAGGGCACGCGCTTATACCTGGAATTGCCGCTACGCGAACGGACGCTGGCGGATCAATCAGAGTAAATATCCCCGCTGCCCCCAATTACTTCAAAATGAATACGCTCACAATATGATGGCGCGAGTGGCAGTGTGCGCTCGATTGGTGTTTGCCGCGCGCCGGCTGTGGCGCCGACCGGGCCTCGTCTGGGCCCGATGACAACCTTCACTGACCTTAGATGACATTCGTTACTGGGGAAAAGGGCTACTGAAATCGTACACTTGTGTCAACGATCAGACCGGTGACTGTGCAACGTATGGTAGTAAAAGCACAGATCAACTCCAAACCGGGTACGCCTGGTATTCAAATGAGCACATAATGAATGAAATCCGAGTGCTAATCATTGACGAACATCCGGCAGTATGCCAGGCGCTTGCTTCTCGGCTCGATTCGGTGCCGTCAATTGCCGTCGTGGGGTCAATGAGCGAGTTCGCTGCAGGATTGCTTGGCGCAAACGATCTGCAGCCAGACGTAATTCTGCTAGAATTGAAGACGAGGACAGACGGTTCTCACGCGCGACTTGGACTGGACCCGGTGTCAGCCATTTCCACGTTGTTGGCCTCCAGCCACAGCCGGATCATCGTCCTTACCTCCTATCTGGATGAGGGGGAGCGGGATGACGCGTTGCAGGCGGGCGCCAAGCGCTATCTGCTGAAAGATATCGACACATCCAGGCTGATTTCCGAAATCGAGGCTGTGGCCTGTCCGGAGTGTCGAGTTCCGCCGTTGAAGTCACGCCGTCCAGATCCGTCACGCAGCAATCATATCTAGTTCGCGACTACCATCGGTGCAAGGAGGACCAGGCAATGAAACAGGAAATGGTTAAGGAGTGGATGACGCCCGAACCGGTTACGATTACGCCTAACACAACGCTGCCGGAAGCGCACCGGCTCATGATGGAACATAGTATCCGCCGTCTTCCGGTGGTGCAGAATGGTCGTCTGGTGGGCATCGTGACACTTGGCGACGTGCGTGGGGCCGAGCCATCAGGAGCGACATCCCTGAGCATCTGGGAAATCAACTATCTGGTTAGTCGTTTGCGCGTCGAAGAGATCATGACGCCGCGACCGTTCACCATTAACGATAGCGCCACGTTGGGCGAGGCAGCGCGCCTCATGCTGAAATACAAGGTCAGCGGCCTGCCTGTACTCGACGATAGCGGTAACCTGGTTGGAATCATCACCGAGTCGGACATCTTCCGCATGGTGGTGAAAAACTGGCAGTCGGCTGTCGAGCCTACCCAGTAGCACAGCGGCGCTCGCAACTCCGAGAGGTATAAGTCAGATGGAATTTGGCGTTCCCCGTGAGCGACGGCCCATGGAGATGCGCGTCGGCCTGACGCCGGCCGGCGCCACAACGCTTGTTCAGGCGGGACACACCGTTTACGTCGAGCGCGATGCCGGCGCAGGTGCAGGTTTCAGCAATGATGCCTATCTGCGTGGGGGGGTGCAGCTGGTGCATTCCGCCGACGAACTGTATGGTCGAGCCCGGGTTATTGTTAAGGTCACGCGACCGACGGCGCAGGAACACAGCCGCTTTCAACCGGGCCAGACGATATTTTCATTTCTTCATTTGCCCGTTTCTTCTCCCGATTTACCCAGAGCGCTGGTAGAGAATGAAATCACGGCTGTGGCCTACGAAATGATCCAGGAGGCCGATGGCCTGCTGCCGGTACTGACGCCCATGAGCGAAATCGCCGGACGCCTGGCGCCCATTATCGCAGGCCAGCTTCTGATGACGGACGGCGGCGGCCGGGGCACGTTGTTAGCCGGGATCCCGGGCGTTCCGCCTGCAGCCGTCGTCGTTCTGGGCGGCGGGGTGTTGGGGATGAATGCCGCGCGCGCCTTCGTCGGCAGCGGCGCACAGGTAACCGTGCTGGATCGCGATATACGCCGGCTGCAGCGATTGGATGAGGTTTTTGGCGGACGGGTGACGACCATGGTCTCCAACGAGTACAATATCCGGCGCACAGCTGAATTTGCCGATGTGCTCGTAGGGGCGGTGCTGCAGCCGGGGCGGCGGGCGCCGATTCTCATCTCGCGTGAATTGGTCAGCGCCATGCGTCCGGGCGCTGTGCTGATTGACTTTTCTATCGACCAGGGAGGATGTGTGGAGACCAGCAGGCCCACAACCATCAGTGCGCCGACGTACGTTGAAGAAGGGGTCATTCATTACTGTGTACCAAACGTGACGGCGCTGGTGGCGCGGACTACCAGTTACGCTATTACGAATGCCGCGTTGCCCTACCTGTTGCAGCTCGAATCATTTCCCGATGTCTTGAAACGGTGTCCGGCGCTTGCACGGGGGTTGAATCTGTATCGCGGTAGATGGGTGAATGAAGAGATTGCGGCAGCGCTGGGACAGGAAGTTGATAGCTCTCTTGCTGAGTACATGCCGGCGGGAGGTCGGTCGTGAACTGGCAGGAAATATACCGCCGCAAAGTCATGGACGTTGATACGGCGCTGGCTTCGATTCTTTCCGGCAATCGCATCTATATTGGGGGCGGGGCCGGCGTGCCGAAGAAGTTGACCGCGGGCCTGACCCGTTGTGCGGACCAGCTGCGTGACGTGGAAATCACACATATTCTGACCTTCGCCGACGCGCCATATGTTGAACCACAGTATCAGCACTCGTTCCGCGTCAACGCGCTGTTCATTGGGCCCAATGTGCGCAAAGCGGTTCAGCAGGGGAACGCCGATTTTACCCCCGTCTTCCTGTCTGAGATTCCGGCGCTCTTTCGAAAGGAGTTGCCTCTAGACGTGGCGCTCATTTCCCTTTCGCCGCCTGATGCGCACGGGTTCTGTAGCTTTGGCGTGGAAGTGGGCACGACGAAACCGGCGGCTGAAGCGGCGCGCATCGTTATCGCCGAAATCAATCCGCAGATGCCGCGCACGCTTGGCGACAGCTTCATCCACGTCAGCCGCCTCACCCACATCGTAGAAGTTGATTACCCGCTGCCGGAGGCGCCGCAGGGCGGAAGCTCCGAATGGCATATGCGCGTGGGCCAGAACATCGCCGAGATGATTCCGAACGGCGCCACGCTGCAGATGGGAATCGGTAGTATTCCCGACGCGGTTCTGAAGAATCTGACCGATCACCGGGACCTTGGCGTGCACACGGAACTGTTTTCTGATGGCGTGGTTGACCTGGTGGATGCCGGGGTGGTCACCTGCCGGCGCAAGAATTTCCATCCGGGCAAGATCATTGCCGGCTTCCTCTTTGGTAGCCAGCGACTCTATGACTTTGTGCACAACAACCCGCTGATTGAATTACACCCTACCGACTATGTGAACGATCCGTTCAACATTGCCCAAAATGATCGCATGGTCAGCATCAACTCGGCGCTCCAGGTTGATCTTACCGGACAGGTAAACGCCGATTCCATCGGTCCCCGTTTCTACAGTGGTGTTGGCGGGCAGGTGGACTTCATGCGCGGCGCTGCCCGCTCGCGCGGCGGGCTGCCGATTATTGCCTTCTTGTCCACGGCCAAGAATGGCGCTATCAGCCGCATTGTCCCGATGCTCTACGAAGGCTCCGGCGTCGTCACCACACGCAACGACGTGCATTACATCGTCACAGAATACGGTGTGGCTTCGCTCTACGGAAAGTCTGTTCGCGAGCGAGCCTGTGAGTTAATCAATATCGCCCACCCGCAGTTCCGCGATGAGCTGACCCACGCCGCACGCGAGCTGGGCTACATTTAAGCCATCCTCAACAGTTTCTGCGCTGCTCAGCGCTTTTCTGTACGCTTCCCGTCGCCCGCGATACAATAGCCGCTCATGACGCAAACCAGTACGAGCAGCCATGAGCTTTCCCACAATTAACGATGTCGAATTTGAACAGCAAGAGAAGCGACTAAAGGTTGTCATGCCGGCTCGCCGGCAACAAGCTTACTTTGCCCTCTATTCAGTGCTGTTGGTAGCCTGGATTGGCGTAACGATCTGGATGCTTGGTCTGCTTTTCGGCACATCGTTGCAGGATCTGACTACTACGTTTGTGGTTGTGTGGATCATCATCCTCCTCATCTGGGCCTACGTCTGGTACCGCCTGGGACGCATGGTCTGGTACTGGTGGCAATATTTCGCCGCGACTCGCGAGGTACTCTTCGTGGATCAAAAGATACTGATCGTTCGCCGGCCACTTTCCATACTGGGCGTCACGGATGCCTATGACATGGAGCATGTCAGCCCATTTTACTATAGTGAGAAGTACGACGGCATCGGGTTTGACTACGGCTCGCGCGAGGGACATTTCGGACAGAGCCTGCCCCGGGGGGACGCCGAGCAGGTGATTGAGGTACTCAACAGTCGCTTTTTTGCAGAGTCAGGGGAAGCGCCGCAGGATATCCTATCTTTCGAGTGAAAGACGCCGATCTTCCTCACTCGACGAGATGGAGATCCTTGCTGGCGAACAACTCCGCAGCAAGTACGAAGAGGAGAGTGGCGTAGAGTACCAGTAGCGCCGGGGCCAATGCCTGGGAGGGACGGAAGCTGCCGGCGATAACGGCTGCGGAAATTGCGTCGAAGGGCCAGAAGACAACCCCAAACAGCTGGCCCACGAGCTCTGATCCGCTACCGTTTAGCCAGTGGGAGGTGCTGCTGGCCAGATTGCCCGCCGCCGCCCACCCCTGGCGGAAAAACCAGCTACCGATGCCCAGCATGCGCTCTGATATCCAGCCGATGGCGCTACTGTCCAATTGTTGGCCAAAGAGGAAGATCGCCAGGATGCCGTAGACGTAGACGCGTGACCACCCCATCGTTACCAGATCAGACGCGTGTAGGGCAAGTGCCACCGCCAACAAATCGGCGGAGAACCAGAGCGGCGGAATTTCCAGGAGACGTCCCAGGCTCAGCGATGGGCCATTAATGGTCGCCAGGAGTGCTACCACGATTTGCAGCAAAAGGCTGAACGATAGACTGGTCAAAAGCACAGCTGTCAGGTGTTCTACCCGGCTGGGTAAGCGTGCGATGAGCGGGTAGTTGGAGGCGTGGTGGGCGCGCGCAGCCACGGAGATCGTTATCAGAAAGGCCGCGCCCATGCCGAAGAGCCCAATGACGAGGATATAGTAATCACCGTCCGGCGTGGATTGCCCGGGATCGAAGAAGATGCGCCAGAAGGCAAGCGCAAGCACCGTATAGGTGACACCTGTCAGAGAGAAGAGCAGCCGGCGAAAGAGGTAGCCACTCAGTGTCAGGATGCGTTGTGCCATTGAACTGCCTCAGCGTAAATTTCTTCAAGTGTGGTGCGTTTTTGGGACACGCCGATGATATCAAAGCCGGTGCCCACAAGAAGACTCAGGACGTGGCGCCTGATGCGAATCGCTTCATTGTTGAGGATCACGCGATTCTCTTCTACTTCGAGGTCGCTATGTAGCGAATGTAACAATTCGGCGATCGCGCTTAAATTCTTATCGACCTCGATGGTCACGTGAGGACGCAGGGCAAGAGCTTCCTTTACGCTGCCCTGATAGTGAATGCGGCCTTGCTTCAGGATAATCATATGCGTGCAGACTTTCGTCACTTCTGGGAGCTGGTGGGAGTTGACGACGATTGTTTGGCCTAGCGCGTGTCGTCGTTCGATGATGGCGCTAATGTCTGCCTGTCCTTCTGGGTCCAGGCCGTTTGAAGGCTCGTCAAGCAGCAGGAGGGAGGGGTTGCCCAGCAGACTCTGGGCCAGGGATAGCCGCTGGCGCATCCCTTTCGAACACTCGCCAATACGTTTGTCACGCGCATCCGCCAGCTTCACTTCGTTAAGCGCGTCTGATACGGCGTGGGCGACTTGTTTTCCGTGGATGTTGCAGAGCCGAGCTACCATCTGGAGATAATCACCGACTCGCATCCGGTTCGGGAAGAGCAGGCGTTCGGGTTTGTAACCAATCGTGGGCCAGCGACCTGTGTGTGGTTTGATAGCGCCGGCGTCAGGCTCCAGGAAACCGGCAATCAGTTTGAGGATCGTCGTCTTTCCTGCTCCGTTGGGCCCCAGCACGCCCAGTACCTGTCCTGTGGAAACGTTAAAGGAAACGTCGTCTACGGCTCTGAGCGAGTAGTAATGTTTGGTGATGTTCTGAACCGATAACACAGCCGTCTTTTCAACCTTTCCTTCGCTGCCTGTCAAATGTGAAGCGCGGATTAGTGTACCACAGGCAAATACAAGAGCAATCGGGCCCGTCTCTATGCGTTCCTGGCGGTAGAAGCGAACAGGCTACCAGCCTGGTAGGGTGTTATGTGTCCTCAGCGCGCAACATCCGTTTAGTCCTTTCTCAGGCAATTCGACGGGCATCGCGCTGCTTGTTATAATGCCTTCTTTGAGTGCAGCCTGAGCTACGGTTGCCCCTGGTCAACTTGAAATTAATACCGTTGAGGTACGTTGCGAATGAATCTACAACCATTAGCCCCTTATCTGAGCATTGCTGAAGTTATCCTGGCAGTCGTCCTGGTCGTCCTGGTTCTCTTACAAAGCAAAGGGTCCGACCTTGGTGGTTTTCTGGGGGGTGCGGGTGATAGTAGCGGCGCCTATCGCACGAAGCGAGGCATGGAAGCCACGATGCACAAAGTCACCATCTACTTCAGTATTGCGTTCTTCATCCTGACCTTCCTCACCTTCATTGCCTGGGGGCAGGCTGGCTAGCACCGCCCCATTATGAGCACAAGACCTGATGTACGCTGGCAGTTGTTGCTGGCTATTGCCTGCCTGGGACTGGTGCTTTCGCTTTTGTCGTTTCAGGCGCAGTCTGCGGCGCTGTGTACGACGCGGGTACCGGCAGCCGGCGGCAGCTTTGTGGAGGGCGTGGTCGGCGCACCGCGCTATCTGAATCCCCTGCTAAGCGATAACAATCTGGTTGACCGCGAGTTGACCAGTCTCATCTTCGACGGCCTGACGCGCTACGATGAAGACGGGCGTCTGGCGCCGGCGCTGGCTCAGGAGTGGAGCGTAGATGAGGATGGACGAACGGTCCGCTTTATTCTGCGTGATGATGTACGATGGCATGACGGAGAGCCGGTGACGGCCGAAGATGTCGTCTTCACCTACCAGCTGCTGCAGAACGAATCGTTTCCTGCGCCGCAGGCTCTGCGCACCTTATGGCAATCTGTGACCATCAGCCAGACCGGCGAGTCTGGCGTAGTCTTCACACTTCCTGAGCCATATTCCCCATTTCTGGACGCTACGACGCGCGGAATCCTTCCCCGGCACATTCTGGGAGACGTTCCACCTGCGGAAATTCCGGACCATGACTTCAACCTGGCGCCCGTAGGCACCGGGCCGTTTGTGGTCCCTCCTGGGGAGAACTGGCAACGCACTGGGCGTTTGCGCCTGGTACCTAACCCCGGACACTGGCCGCAGGGAATACAGCTGGATAACCTGGAATTCCGGTTCTTTCCCGATATAGAGCACCTTCTGGAGGCCTACGAGGCAGGGGACGTGCAGGCAATCAACAATGTACCCGCCTCGGCCGTGTTGGACGTGGCCGAAAACCCGGGTACACGCCTATACAACGCACCTTTGCCGCGCTATACACAGTTGTTGTTTAATCTGAGCGATCAGGGCAACCCGGCGATGCAACAGCGAGAAGTGCGCCAGGGTCTGGCTCATGCGCTAGACCGCGACTGGCTGATCGACCAGGCGCTCAATGGGCAGGGCATTCCGTTCCATGGTCCGTATTTGCCCACATCCTGGGCCTATAATCCGGGCGCGGTATCCCAGTACCCCTATGAATCGGCTACAGCCACGCAACTGCTCGACGAGGCAGGCTGGCCCTTGCCGGAAGGCGCGCAAGTGCGCCAGCGTGAAGACACGCGTCTTGCGCTGCGTCTCTTGTTCCTTGACGACACACAATACCGGGCGCTTGCCGACGCGATTGCCCAACAGTGGGCTGAAGTCGGCGTGTCCACGGAGCCGGTCCCTGTGGCGGCAGATGACCTGCGTACCGCTCTGGCGGAACGCAATTTCGACGTGGCCCTGACGCAGGTTGCAGCCGGGGGGGATCCAGACCTGTATGATTTCTGGAGTCAGGAAGCGATTATTCGCGGTCACAACTTCGCTGCCTGGAACAGTCGCCGGGCCAGCGAAGCGCTGGAACAGGCGCGCCAGGTGTGGGACACAGGCGAACGTAGAGCGTACTACGATGCTTTCCTGGCGGCTTTCAGCTCAGCCGCCCCGGCCGTCACTCTGTACCAGCATGTTTATACCTATGCGCTCAGCGACCAGGTGCAGGAAGTGGACATCGGGCGTATCGATCATCCGCGCGAGCGGTATGATACGATTGCCAACTGGTTCTTGCTGTATCGTGACGTCGCCGTCGCCTGTCCGGAGCCAACTGGGGAGGCTCCAGGCGAGGCGCCCTGAGCTAGCTGACGACGTGCTGCTCTACTGTAGTCCGGAGGAGAGCGCGTAAATGTGCCGGCGGATGGTTGACGCTTCGCTATCGGTTGCCAGGCGCGGTTGGCCGCTGGCCTGGACGATAGCCGGTACGAAGTCCAGCTGCCGTACGCCGTCTTCATCCAGCCACACATGCAGTATGGCCGTTTCTGGTGGCCCGGTGATGGTAAAGGCGAAGTTCCCCAAACCATAGGCGATCACCCCGTCTCCGTAAAACTCGACGCCCTGCAAAATGTGGGCGTGGTGTCCGATGACCAGGGCCGCCCCGGCGTCTATGGCCGCTTGCGCCGCCGCGCGCTGCTCAGGGCTGGGGCCCGGCACGTACTCGTAGCCGCTGTGCAAAAGAACGACCACGTGATCAACAGTAGCGCGCGCGGCGGAGACGTCCTGTGCAACCGTCTGGGGGTCGGCCCAGGCCAGCCCGGGCGAGTTGGCGCCCGCGGTCCAGGACTGCGTGTCAAAGTGTGGTGAATTTCCCTCTACAGGCACATTGGCGTAGCCGAGATAGGCGATTCTCAGGCCGTTGCTGGTTACGACGACCGGCGCACGGGCAGCCCGCGCGTCAGCGCCGGCGCCCACGGCGGCGATTCCCGAGCCGCGTAGTAGTTCAATGCCCTGTAGTAGGGCAGCCGGGCCATAGTCCAGCGCATGATTGTTGGCCAGGGAAACAATGTCAAAACCGGCTGCCGCCAGGGAGCGCGCGGCGTCAGGCGGGGCGCGGAAGGTATAGCTTTTCTCTACCGGTTCCCCCACATCGCCCAACGCGCACTCGAGATTTGCCAGCGACAGGTCTGCTTCCTGTAATAGCGATTGCACGTGGGCGAAGGGAAACGCCAGATCACCCGCCGCAATAGCTGCGCCCAGGTTACGGTCGAGCATGACGTCGCCCACCGCTGCCAGTTGCACCGTCCGATCAAAGGGGCTTTGCTGCTTCATCTGCTCTGCGAGTTGGGCTGCCACTGACTCATACCCGGGCGCAGCGAGCAGTGAGTACGGTTGCTGCAAAGGATAGTTCACATCAGTAACGTGCCATCCATCGACATATAGCGCTCGTTGGTGTGCTTCGATCTCGGACCAGGGCAACATGCTGGCCTGGGGATGCCCGTTTGCTGCAATTTCCTGGGCCTCCGCAAGTGTTATCTGTTCCCAATCGGAGGAAAACGGAACGGTAATGGCCAGCGGCTGTTGCCCGACGGGATACCCATCGCTGGTGGCGACCAGGGCCAGCTGCGCCCGCCCGTTCCCCAGCAGGTCAGCCGGCGCTTCACTGACCGTAACCTCTCCGGACCATGATGCCAGCTGCGCCGTGGCCTGCTCTGCGGCTTGCTGCCAGTCGGATGGGACTGCCAGGAGCAGGGGCGCTGACGTAGCCGTTGGCGGCAGCGTGGGGGTTGGGCCCGGCGCGCTCGTCGCCTGAGCCGTAGCCGTGGGGACGGGCGTATTGGTGGGACCGTCGACAGCGCCGCTATTCGCATCGCTCGCCGGCGCCGTAGCGTGAGGCGCCTCTGTGCCCGGGGTGATACGATTCTGACCGACACTACAGGCAGCCAGCAGCCAGAGAAGGACCAGAAAGGCGAGTGGGCGAAGGGTGCTCATGGCACGCACGGCGCCGGCCTGGATTCCAGCAAGTATTCGGAAATCGTCAACTGCTCCTGGTGCAACTGTGTGGCTAGTTCAACGCCAACGTAACGAAAATGCCAGGGTTCGTAGTAGAATCCGGTGCGTTCGTAGGCGCCTTCGGGATAGCTTAACACGAAGCCGTACCGGTATGCGTTTTCGTGTAGCCACTCGCCCTCGCTGGTCTGATCGAAGGCGGGATGGAACTGAATGAATGCTTCATCCAGCATCTCGGCCAGCTCCGGCGAACCGAAGTCAACCGTTGTGCCAAGCTGGTGTTCGCTGTGGCCCGGCGGCGCACTCAGCCGGTCGGCCCAATCCGGATACTGTTCCAGCCATTTCTGAAGGGCCATGGTTTGGGCGGAATAGCTGCGATAGCCGGAGATTATTTGTGGCCTCAGGCCCTCAGCCTGCATGGCGTTGATAATCGCCTGCAAGGGCTCGACGAGGACCTGGCGCACTTCTGTAGGATAGCCTAGCGTCACCGTTGTGGGGAAGTAGTCGGACAGAGGTACGAGATCGCCGGGTTCATACTCGCGACTGAGCCCGTAGTCACGGGACACCAGCGTCAGAAGATCGCTGTCAGGTGGGGAGCGCTGATCGCAAGCGATAGGCGTCATCGTCATCGTCGGCGTTGGCCTTACAGGGGGCGCGGTCATGGTTGGTAGCGCAGTGCTGGTTGGGACCGTTGTTGGTGTGTGTGGAACCTCGACCGCTGCCTCTGTGGCAGGCGTCGCAATGGTCGTTGGTTCGCCGGTGATCACCGGGGTCAACTGTACCGTCGTCGGAGAATCCTGCGCTTTCTGTGCTGCCTGCCCTTCTCCAGAAGCGCACGAAGCGAGCAGGGTGGTGAACACCAGCAGACTCAGTAGTGCCAGCTCTCTTCCGTGAAAATTATTCATTCGCCGTTGTCTGCCACATTGCCGGCGCCGGCGTCCGCGCTTTGCGGCGGTGGGCCCCATCCGCCGCCACCGGGCGTCTCCACCGACAGCAGTTGTGATTCATCGAGGGTCACGACAACCTTGCCTGGCAGGGGGACTTTGTGTTCGTCGCTCAGCAGACAGTTTCGACCCGGTGCGCCGGGCTCGCCACCGTTCAGTCCGTATGGAGCCCTCTTGCGGCGTTCGCTGGTGAGCGTTACGGTGACCGGCGCGAGGAAACGAATCTGGCGCACGAGCCCGTCTCCGCCCCTGTGCAGTCCACGCCCGCCAGAGCCGTGGCGCAGGCTGTATCGTTCAACACGCAAGGGAAAGCCGTATTCCAGTGCTTCGACCGGTGTGTTTAGCGTGTTACTCATATGCGCGTGCATTCCGCTACCGCCTGCTCCTTGTGGTCCGGCGCCAATGCCGCCGCCCAGCGTTTCATAGTAGGCAAAGGGAATTGCCGTGTCCACACCGCCAAACGTGAGATTGTTCATCGTGCCCTGGCTGGCGGCAGGGATCAGCTGGGGGATTGCCTGGGCCAGCGCGCCAAAGATGACGTCCACAACTCGCTGTGATGTCTCCACGTTGCCGGCAGCCACAGCGTGCGGCGGCGCCGGATCCAGCAATGATCCGGCCGGAATCAGTGTCGTCAGGGGCGAGAAGACGCCTTCGTTCATCGGCAGTTCCAGTTTCAGCGAGGCCAGGGCCACGCAGCGCACGCAGTAAACCAGCGCTGCCTGGACGATAGAGGGCACGGCGTTGAGGTTGCCGCGAACGGCAGGCGAGGTGCCCTGGAAGTCTGCACTCAGTTGCGAGCCGTCAATCCTGACCGTAACCTTGACCGGTACCGGCCGGTCATCCTGACCGTCGTCATCGAGGTAGTCGGTAAACGAATAGGCACCGTCGGGCATCTGGGCGATGGCTGCTTCTGTCAGCCGCTGCGCGTAGGCGATCAGCTTGCCCGCCTGTTCCTGTGCCTGGTCTAATCCATAACGACGGACGATCTGTTGCAGGCGTCTGGCGCCGGTTTCGTGAGCAGCCAGTTGTGCGTCCAGGTCGCCCGCTCGCTCCACCGGCGTGCGCACATTGCGAAGCAAGAGCTGCCAGAGACTCTCGTTGCGTTGTCCATTTTCACATAGCTTAAGCGGCGGGATGATCACGCCTTCCTGATAGATCTCGGTCGAGAGGGGCATCGAACCGGGCGTCATGCCACCGATGTCGGCATGGTGTGCGCGGCTTGCGACGAAGAAATCCGGTGACGCCGGCTTGCCCTCCGTTTGATTCGTTTCAGATGCTTCTTCGGATTTGACGAAGACGGGGGACACGAGGGTTACGTCCGGAAGGTGCGTGCCGCCCAGGTAGGGGTCGTTGAGAATGACCACGTCGCCGGGATACAAGGGGGAGCAGGCGTCTATGGCAGCCCGCACCGACGCGGGCATGGCGCCGAGATGCACCGGGATATGCGCCGCCTGGGCCAGCATCCGGCCATCGCCAAGGAAGAGGGCACAGCTGAAATCCAGGCGCTCTTTGATGTTGGGGCTATAGGCGGCGCGACCGAGTGTCAGGCCCATCTCTTCGGCGACCGAGGCGAAGAGATGATTAAAGACGGATAGGGTTGCGGGAGCGACCATCGTCCTTGGTCAGGACTCCTCGTCCGTGAAGATGGGCAGATTTCCCAGTGAAACGATGCCAGACCAGTCCTGCTCGCCCTCGGTGAAGACAGCGGCTACGCTGGCTACGCTGGCGTCCGCCTTCTGCACAATTTTCTTCATTCCCTCCAGGGTGCTTCCAGTGCTGATCACATCGTCGACGATGATCACGCGCTTGCCGAAGATCAGCTCGTGGTCTTTTTCATCGAGGTACAGGGTCTGCTCACGCCCTGTGGTGATTGAGACGGTTTCGGCCCTGAGAGCATCCCCCATGTATGTCTTGTAGCTCTTGCGCAGCACGACGTAGGGCAGGCCCATCAGAGCGCTCATTTCGTATACTAACGGCATGCTCTTGGCCTCTGCCGTTAGCAGCACGTCGGCCGTCGTATCCTTCAGTCTTTCGGCGAGCGCCGCCGCGGCGGCCTTGGCCACGTACGTGTCGCCCAGCATATTGAATATCGCAATGCGGATGCCGGGCGCCACTTCGAAGAGGGGCAGGTGGCGGGTAAGGCCGGCGACGTCAACCGTGTAAATTTCGCGTTTGCTCATGAACATCGTCTCCTTATTGAGAGTAGCCCGGTTAGTGTATCCACTCGACCGAGCAATGGCAAAAGTGGTCGCTCTTGGTAATCGTCACGGTGCTGCTACAATCGTAACTCGTGAGGCCAGGCGTATAGTGAAGGAGGATCGACATATGAAGGCCATTGTGGTTCACCAACAGGACGGAAAGCCGTTTCTAAGCTGGGAAGAGGTACCAGATGTTGATTTTGGAGCGGATGAGGTCTTGCTGGAGGTGAAAGCCACGGCTGTCAATCGTGCCGATCTCTCACAGGCGCGCGGCAACTATCCCCCGCCGCCCGGCGTCACAGACGTACTGGGTCTGGAGGCTGCCGGCGTGGTTGCTGCCGTGGGTCGCGACGTGCAGGGATGGCAGGAGGGTGATCGCGCCTGTGCGTTGTTGCCCGGAGGTGGCTACGCCGAGCAGGTGGCTGTACCGGCGGGAATGCTGCTACGCATCCCGGATGATTGGAGCTTCGAACAGGCCGCGGCAGTTCCGGAGGTATGGCTCACGGCGATGGTCAACCTCTTCAATGAAGGTCGCCTGCGGCGTGACCAAGGCGTCTTGATCCACGCCGGGGGAAGCGGCGTCGGCACCGCTGCCATCCAACTGGCTCACCACGAAGGGGCCCGTGTCTTCATTACGGCGGGAACAGAGCAGAAGCTGGCGAGAGGGCGTGAACTGGGAGCTGAATTGGCCATCAATTACAAGAAAGAGGATTTCGCAGAGAAAGTGCTGGCGAAGACTGGAGGAAAGGGGGTTGATCTCGTCCTGGATCCGGTCGGAGCCGACTACGTGGCGCGCAATCTGCGCGTTCTGGCTGCCGGCGGGCGCCTGATCCAGATCGGCCTGTTGAGCGGCAGAGAGGCGGAGATAGATCTGGGTCTGATCCTGGGCAAGAGTCTGTCAATAATCGGCTCACGACTGCGCCCGCGCCCGGTGGCGGAAAAGATCGAACTCACCGGCCAGTTCCGCACGCGCTTCTGGCCCCTTTTGCAGCAGGGTGTTCTGCAACCGATCGTCGACGCTGTGTTCCCGCTGCCGGATGCCGGAGAGGCGCATGAGTACGTGCGCCAGAACCGCAATATTGGGAAAGTGATTTTGCGCCGCGACTGACGTCGCTGGTGA
>JBMCFH010000015.1:0-33811 GCA_048620455.1 Chloroflexota bacterium
CCGTCCCCGTCTGTGCGCCTCCCTCTTCTCCCGTGGCAGGTGAGCCGCCGGCCGGGGACCCGGCGGCTGGTGACCCAGCGGCTGGTGACCCAGCTTGGGTCAGGGTATCGCTGCCCATTGTATACTGCGCCTCTACGACGTAGAGGTCGTTTGGCGGCACTTCGCGTATAGGCAGGTTATGGTACTGCAACTGATCGCTGCCCTCGATAACCGAGTCCGGCTCGGGATCCACGGTCAGAGCCGTCGCCGCGCGCGGCTGTTGCACGCTGAGATCCATTTCCCCCACACGCAGCGGCGACTGCCAGCGAAAGGAGAAGTTGCGCTGCAACCCATCGCCCGCGTAAGGCGCGTAATACTCCACACGGAAACGGGCGTCAGGCGTGACCAGCGACAACGAACCGTCCTCAACTGAGTACTCGATATCGTCGATCATCTGGTTCTCCGCCGAAATGCGGGCGACGGCGTTAATAGTAGCGTCAGCCGGCAGGGGAAGGCTGACCGACGCCGGTCGCGGCGCGTCCGCGGGCAGCGCACCCGTCAGCAAGACCAGCACCTGAGGCCTGTCATAATCGGGCCACAAGTCTACGGTCAGCCACTCCAGCGCAGCCACCGGTTCCTGGGCCCGCGCCGCCGAAACAAGCACAGTTGACAGTAACAGAGCAAGGAACAATGAAGGAATACGTTTCATAACCAGACGAGTTGCCTGCGCCGCGCTAGCGCCCGCGCAAGCGGATACGGTTTTCACGGCAGTAGGGGCACTCCAGATCCATATAGTCGCGACCGCAGGTGCGGCAGGTGCGCGCGTTGACAGGACGCTCGTCTTCCAACGAGCCCATCACCAACACCAGCTCCTCCCCTTCGTGGCTCTGCAGCCACTCCAGGAGGTCCCGCTCGCCAATGCGCCAGCGCCCGTCCTCGCCGCGCTGCAGGACGCCCGAGGCCACGTTCAGATCCATCTCATAGGCGGCAGCCGCCAGCTTGAGGATGACGGATCGTCTTATTTTCGTCATGCGTGTAACACCCACCTTTTCTTAAAGCGTGAAATAACGGCTTTCATTATATCAGAAGCGTACAACCCGTCGCAGTTTCTGAGCCGGGCATAAGCAGAGGAAGCGTTCGGAGCACCCACAGCAGCAACCCGAGCGTCGCCCATCTCTAAGGGGCAAAACGTTCACTTACTGTTACAATATTGACATCGGTAACGTCATGGCAAAGGATTGAGACCATGGAAGGGACGGAGAAACTAAAGCGCGATCTGGAAACGCTGGAAGCAATGGCGGCAGAAATGGACGAATATCTGCGCAGTGAAGTTCTTTTCTGGCCCATGAAGCGCACAGACCTGCCGCGCCTGACCCTGGGCGGCTATTTGATGCGCCAGCATCGTCTTTTAGAGCTGCGGGATCTGCTAAACATGCAGCAGCAGGACCGCCTGCACACGGCGATCAAAATGTATCACGCCGCGCTGGAGGAAAAGATCGTGCGCCTGGAAACGAAGGCGCACGAGGAACTGGAGGCTCGCCTGCGGCAGTGGCAGGAGTACCTACAAGAAGCGAAGCGCGGCGCAAACGTTGCATATTATGAAACCGCTGTGGAAACGCGGGCCATGCTCGAAGGTCTTCTCAACCAGCTGCGCGTCTCGCCTTACGATTTGCAGGATCAGTTTCCGCAAAAGCTGGCCCTGCTGGACCGCCAGCTGCGCCGCGCCTGGGAGCCCGGCGAGTTTGTATGGCCCAGAGAGTGGCGGCCCGCCTACCCCAGGGGAAAATATTGGTGGCTCTATGGACATCCGCGAAAACGGGAGTAGAAGGGCAGGCCACAGGTCACAGGGCGACCGCCTGTTGGTGGTGTGGATGGGTGGAGGGGTAACAACATGAGTGCCGCGCCGGAACAGCGGCGGGAGTCATTTAGCCTTCTGTGGCCCGAAGGGGACGCCGTGCCACGAGAGGAAACGACCCTGCCGCCTGATGCAACTGAAGATCTGGCCCTGAATTCTGTGCTGGCGGCGATGGCCGACGGGGAGCGACAACGAAAGCTCCTGGAGCGTATCCTGCTCAGGCCTACCCATAATTGTCGCACCATACGCTACCGGCAGGAGATCATGGACGACCTCTTGCGCCTTCCGGCCCTGCTGGATCGCATCGAGCAGTTGATGCCGGTGCTGGAAGCGTTGGCCTACGACTACTATCGACGCCAGGGCGAAGAGAACAGTGCGCTGGTAGAGGTCACCTGGCGTCTTGGCGAGCTGGAAAACGTGGTCGCCTGTGTGTCGGGCCTGAGCGAGACGTTTGCCGACGTGGGCGACCGCCTCCAGGCAGAAGGGTGGCAGCGGCTGCGCCAGGAAATCGAGCAGATCGCGGCCGATGACGTCTTCCAGCAGATGGCGGCCGAGCTACCAGAGATGTTGGAAGAGGTGCGCGCCAGCAAGAGCATTACGATTGGCGTCAACCTGGACCATCACCTACAACCGGTAGAAGCCACGCTGCTGTCCGTCAACGACCGCCCCTTTCGCGAGAGTTCACTGCTCTCCCGTCTCCTACCGGGCGATGGGCAGCAGTGGCGCGGCATCGCTCGCCTGCACGAGCGCACACCGCCGCAACGTATGCTGATCGGCGCAGGCATGCCGCTGCCCGTCCCAAGCCGGGTGAACCCCATGCTGGAACCGTTGTTTCGCGACCTGGCTCAGGTGCTGAACAAGGTGTGCCAGCCGATTGCCCGCGCCCTGGAGGCGTATAAGTCGATCAGCGCCCGGCTCCTGGTCAATCTCTATCAAGAACTGGTCTTCTATCTGGCAGGCGTGCGGCTTGTCCAGCGCCTGCAGCGGGCCAACCTGCCCGTGTGCCAGCCACAACTGGTTGCCGCAGAGGAGCGCGTGTGCCAGGTGCAGGAAGCGTACAATGTGGCCCTGGCCCTCGGCAAGCTGCGCGGGCGACAGGACGCCGACTTGCAGGCGGAAATCGTAACCAACCCCATCTTTTTGGACCCAGAAGGACGCATTCAGATTCTCACCGGCCCCAACCAGGGCGGCAAAACCACTTACCTGCAGGCGGTGGGCCTGATCCAGGTATTGGCCCAGACAGGGCTCCCGGTTCCGGGCGCCGAGGCCACGCTGGCGCCCGCCGACGGCATCTACACGCACTTCCCCGCGGAGGAGCAACTGGATAAGGGCACAGGTCGTTTTGGCGAGGAGGCGCGCCGCCTCAAAGAGATTTTCCAGGAGGTTACGCCCCACAGCCTACTCTTGTTTAACGAACCGCTGACCAGCACCAGCTTCGGCGAGAGCCTTTATCTGGCCCAGGATCTCATCCGGGTGATGCGCCGGCTGGGTCTGCGCGCCATCTTTACCACGCACATGCACGAGCTGGCTGACAGCGTGCAGCAGATCAATGAGGACACCGAGGGAGATGGGCGGGTGATCAGTATTGTCGCCTCGCGTATAGAGGAGGGAGCGCGAGAGACCGGTGCAGACGGCCTCATTCCCCGCTCATACGAGATCAGACCCGGCCCGCCTGTGGGCCGCAGTTTTGCCCGCGATCTGGCGCAGCGTTATGGCATCAGCCACCGGCAACTGCTCGATGACCTACAGGAACGAGGATTACTGACAGAAGACGAGCAGGATGGGAATTAACCGCGTCGGGAACCGGACGTCTCCAGTTGCAGCTGTGGCGCCTCGCCGGGCACGTAATCGCGGTCGCGCCAGCGGCTAAAACGGATCGCCAGACGCGCCACGCGCCAGCCCAGGCGCACCAGCCAGGGATAATTCAGGAGATAGGCGTAACGCGCCAGGCGCGCGCGCCAGGCCAGCTGATTGAACAGGCGGTGCTGCAGCAGGCGTTGGCGATAATCGGCGAAGCTGAAATCACCGTGCGCGAACGCCTCGTTGATCGCCTCCGCGGCGACCTCCCCATACCCCAGAGCAAAGGAGATGCCTTCACCCATCAGCGGGTCAGCGCCGGCAGCGTCGCCGACCAGCAGCACCCGCTCCTGGGCGAACGTGCCGTCTTTGTCGAACCAACGGATGGGGTGGCCTTTTAATTTGTACTCTTCCAGCCGGCGACCTCGTTCGGACATGGCCTCGTCCAGCACTTGCGGCAGGTCAGCCTTCTCCTTCTCCGGGCGGGCGCGGCTGTCAAAGACGCCGCGGTTCATGTACGGCTTGCCTTCTACATAGCTGGGAAAGTCCCAGTAGTAACCCTGGAGATCGTTCTTCATGGGTGTGAAATCAAAGACGGCGACGCCGTCACGAAACTCCACCTGGCGCTGCGCGTCCTCCGGCGTCAGCACCTCTAACAGCCGCGCCACGCGTGATTCATCATCCCACTTCAGGCGGCTGCGCACGAAGCTGCGCGAGCCATCGGCGCCCACCACCACCGCCGCGTGAAACACCACTTTATCCGTGACCACTTCCACATAGTCGTCGTGCACGGCGATCTTCTTCACCGCCTCGCCCTGGCGCACGCAAATGCCACGTTCTTCCCCTTTGCGCACCAGCCAATGGTCGAATTCATCGCGCCGCGTGATGCGAAAGGCGGGATTGGCCTGGAAAGAGTAAGTCTTGTCCTCATATACCAGACGGACCTCGCGCACATTGAAGTGCTGCGGTTCGAAGTGCAAGCCCAGGTGGGCCAGTACATCGGTGCCCAGGTGGGTGACGCCCCCACCACACAGCTTCTCGCGCGGATGTATCGCTTTATCCACTACGACCAGCCGTTCCGCCCAGGCAGGATCGCTTTGTACCAGATGTAAGGCTGTAGACATACCCGAAGGACCGGAGCCTACAATCAAGACATCGACGTTTTCAACCTGCGTCATCGTCTCCTTTCTCCTATCAACAAGCGGCTGCAGCGCAGGCCCTGGAGAACGGGCAACAAGCCATGCTCACGGATTGTGCATCACCAGCGGCAAAATCGTCTCGTGATCCAGCTCGATGATCCTGCCGGTGTGCGTATCTCCGCCGCCGTTGTGGACCGTTTCGACATTGTTGGCGGCGTCGATGGCCTGGCTGCGGAACCAGTAAACGCGCCCGGATTCTGGCGGTGTGAAAATAGCGTTCGTGTCGCTCGTATTGGACAGCCAGGGGACCCAGGCGCTGCTGCCGTCGGCTCGATAGTCAATATTGTAACCAGAGATCCCGGAGCCCGCATCCTCTCCCAACCAGCCCACCAGCAGGTCCCCGTCCCTGGTGCGGAAAACACCCTGGATCCGCGATGACGGCGCCTCGGTATCAATGCCAAAGTGGGTGGGCTTGGAGCCAGCTGTGTGGCCCGCCGTATTGGTCACATACACGCGCCAGAAGAGAACGTTCTCGTCCCCCGCAAAGGTGTGCGTAAATCCATTGGCCTCAGCCGGCAAATACAGGTCAAGCAGCATTTTCTGGAAAAGTGGATCGCGGGCAACCTGCAGCCGCTGGCGGCTGACCGAGCCGGGGTGCGTCGTCGTCCACTGGAAGGATACCGTGCGCGACGACTCCCAGCTCGCGGCGCTCGGAAAGCGATTCAAAGCGCCCGGCTCGAGATAACGCAGCCGGATGGCGTCGGCCCACACGCCCCAATCCTCATCCGTCGTGGTCAGATTGGTCAATCGAACCGTGATGCTGCTGTCGTCGAAGCGATAATTCCCCAGAGAGACCCAGATGCCCAGGTTCTCATCCTGATCGACGACCACGGTGCTCGAGCCGTGCGCATCGCTCACACGGTAGGTAGCGCCCTCCGTGTCTCCCGCCCGCGTGTAGCAGTACGGCGCGTACACTGAAAGCTCGTATTGGCCGGGCACGGACACTTCGGGTCGCCACTCGGCCCAGGCCTGCGCTTCATCGGGATCGGTCGTGGACCAGGCATAGTAGGCGTTGACATCGTAGCCGCAAGCCCTTGGTCCGACCTCCCAGCCCTCGCCGCTCTTGCTGAAGTTGGCGCGGGGATCGTTCTCATCGTAATAAAGATGCGGGGGCGTGAAGTTGATGCGTTGGGCCACAGCTTCGCGCAGCGCCGGCAGGAGGGCATGCGCTTTGTCGCCGGGGCACTGCGTCGTGCCGTACACATCGCGATGGCCCATCAGCTTGGGCAACCCCCAGTCAACGTAAGGCAGGTAGCCGGAGTCGTAAATATCGATATTCTTCTGATCCGCCTTCCAGGCAAAAAGGTTCGCTGCCGCTTCCATCATGGGCGTCGGCGGCGTCACGTCCACGAAGTTGCCGATGAGCGAAAGGGCCATCGAGCCCGCGTTGGCGCCCCCGGCATGGGTACCCACCACGTCGTCGCCGCCCAGGTGACCCTCAAAAATGACGCCGTTGGTATCCACCAGGTAGTTATAGCCGATGTCGCCCCACCCTCGTGTATAAGTGTGGAACTTCCAGATCGCGCGCACCGTGGCGGCGGAATCGCCGCTGCTGGTGGTCACCGTATGGTGCAAAATCAGATGGGAAACCGGATGGTATTCCAATCCGTCATCGTAATTGCAGTCGGGATCCGTACACCACTGCTGTCGGCTGATGACGGGCGGTTTGGGATAGCCATCTTCCGCCTGCTGCGGATCGGGTGCGGCGGATTCCTGCTGCGCCACCAGCTCCGCCGTGCTGGGCCCTGCCGTGGCGTCAATGAAGGTGAGGCGCAGCGCCTCCAGGCCCGGCGACCGGCCATCGGACAGGCGAGTGAAGCGCACCCGAAATTGCACCTGGTCGTGAGTCACATCCTCTGCCGGGACCACCAGCATGTCCCCAATCACAAAGTCGTCGCCGGGTTCGCTCATGTCGTCGCTGGCGTGCAAATCCAGCCACTCGGTCCAGCGACCGTCTTTCGCCGTGCGGAACTGGAAGGCCAACGATTCATCGGAGGCATGGTCATGCACACCCTTTGCACCCGGCTCCGCTTCGGGGTGTTCTTCGTGCGCTGGTCGCGCGTCAGCCGCCGGCTGCCATTGCGGCACGAGGGCGTTGAAGGGCAGCGGCGCATCGAGAGCGGGCGAGGTATACGTGGCATCATCTGCGCCTTCAACCAATGCCAATCCCGATTCGTCGAGCAGGACGCCGGGGCCCGATCCGCTGAAATCAGCGCCTCGCAGCCAGAGATCGTCCATCTGAATGGCGTCATCCTGCGCTGCGTACAACGACGGTCCGGACGTAGCGCTATAGATGATGGTCCATAGTGGGAGAAGAATCGCCAGGGGGATCCACTTTTTCATTACCATTACCCTCCCGATATCAGCAACAGTTATACTTTAGCGGATCAGGCGCAAATAATCCATAGGACCATCGCCCGTAGGGTAGGTGAGATCGGCCATTGTGACCGTTAGATCCTTATGCTATCCTTGGCAGCTATGAATCCAGGTCAGGGAACAACAGCAACGGCGGAGAGCAGAAACGATGGATGGGCTTAGCGTAATCATCCCTGCCTACAACGAAGCAGGAGCAATCGACTGCGTATTGGAAGAACTGCTGCCGGTGCTTGCCGGCTGTGACCTGGCGTACGAGGTCATCGTCGTAGACGACGGCTCCCAGGACGAGACGGCAGCCCGCGCCGGCGAGCATGATGGTATCACCCTGCTGCAGCACCGGCAGAATCGCGGCTACGGCGCAGCCTTGAAAACCGGCCTGCGGCACGCCCAACACCCGCTGATCTGCATCACCGACGCCGACGGCACCTATCCCAACGAGTGCATCCCCGACCTGGTGCAGCAATTGTGCACAAACAACTATGACATGATCGTGGGCGCGCGCACCGGGCCCGACGTGACCATTCCCCGCCTGCGCCGCCCGGCCAAATGGGCGCTGCGCAAGCTGGCCAATTACGTGGCGGATGAGAACATACCCGATCTGAACTCCGGCCTGCGCGTCTTTCGGCGCGACATCGCCCGGCGCTTCCTGGGCATTCTGCCGGACACCTTCTCCTTCACCACAACCATCACATTGGCCATGCTCACCAACCACTACCTGGTAGATTACCAGCCCATTAACTACTATGCGCGTGTGGGTAAGTCTAAGATCCGGCCCCTGCAAGATACTGTGAATTTTCTGAAGCTGGTGTGGCGCATTGCGCTTTATTTTGCGCCCCTGAAGATCTTCCTGCCCCTGAGCGCCTTTCTGTTTTTGCTTGCAGTGGGCTGGGCGCTGTTCACCCTCTTTGTCCTCGGCCAGTTGGCCGACGTCAGCACCCTGGTGATCGTCATGACCGCTTTCCAGGTAGCCGTCATCGGTATGTTGGCCGAGCTGATCAACCAGCGGCTGCCCAACTACCACCGGGATCACGAATAGTGTCCGAAAGAGAGGCGAGAGCGTGGCAGCGGCTGCGCGATGAAGTTGTGCGCGGCGGCACCTGCACCCACTGTGGCACCTGCGCCGCCCTCTCGCAGGGCACCCTGCGCATGGTGCAGACGGCGCGCGGCCCCCTGCCACAACCGACCGGCGAGCGAGTGACGTTGCCCGAACTGGCCTACGAGGCCTGTCCCGGCAAAGGCATCGACTATCCCGGCGCGTACCGCCGCCAGTTTGGCGAGCTGCCCCAAAACTGGCTGATGGGGAATTTCCGTCGCATCTACGTCGGACACGCCACCGACGAAAACGTGCGCCGCCAGGGCGCCTCAGGCGGCGTCATCACGCGCACCTTAGTTTATCTTCTGCAGCAGGAGATGATTGACGGCGCCGTCGTGTTGCGCCAGGGACAGCCCAAACCGTGGCTGGCGGAACCTATCATCGCCCGTTGCGCCGAGGAGGTGCGCGCCGCCAGCCAGAGCGTCTATATTCCGGCGCCGGTAAATACTATTCTGGAAGAACTATCGGGCTTCGAAGGCCGCCTGGCCTACGTGGGCCTCCCCGACCAGGTGGCAGCGCTGCGCTGTTTGCAACAGGCGGGCCATGCGGGAGCCAATAAAGTCAAATTCGTCCTGGGCCCTTATGTGGGCACCGCTATGTATCTGGACGCCATTCGCAGTTTCTTGCGTTCCAATGGCGTTCGCGATCTGGAGCAGGTGGCGGAGCTCAAATACCGCGAAGGGGAATGGCCCGGCTATCTGCAGATCCGGCTACACGACGGTCGCACCTTGCGCGCCAAAAAATTCTACTACAATTACCTGATTCCCTTTTATATTACCCAGGCCAGCCTGCAGGCAGTTGACTTCACCAACGAACTGACCGATATTTCCGTGGGCGATGCCTGGCATCCCGACTATGAAACGCGCGGGCAGGGCTTCTCTGTCGTCGTGGCGCGCAGCGAGCAGGCGGAGACACTGCTGCGGCAGATGCAGGAGGAAGACGCGCTTACCCTGCAGCAAACGTCCGTAGACGAGGCCATGTCCATGCACGGGCACATGATCGATTTCAAGAAACGGGGCGCCTTCCTGCGCAATCGCTGGCGGCGGGCAGCGGGCAAAGCGGCGCCCACCTATGGCTACCATCCCGCGCACATCCCCCTCAGCCGCAGGCTGGTGGAACTGGTCATCCTATCGCTGTTCGCCGTGTGCGGCACGGCTGCGGCGCGCAAGGTCGTCGAACACCTGCCGCTGGGCGTCGTCGGCCCGCTCTTCGATCTCCTGCGCCGCAGCTGGAAAGGGCTATCGAAACCGGTTAAACGCAAAGGTTTGGCCCACGTGCCCTTCGAGCTGGACCATCCAGGCGCTGAACAAGCGGGCAGTCGCGCAGATAATTACGGTGACGGCGCCGGACGGCCCTCCGCGCTACGACCGCAAACAGGATCAAACCCGGTGAAACGATTTGCAGGACGATTGAACGAAGAGCTCGGTCACTGGCTGCGGCGCAGCTGGAGTTTCGCCGAGATTGAAGCGCATTACGACGAACTCGCCGCAGACTACGATGCGATCAACGATAGCGCCCACTCCTATTTCCGGCGCTTCACAGACGCCATGCGCCTGGCGAACCTGCCCGACGACGGCTATGTCCTGGACGTCTGCGCGCGCACGGGGAACGGCATCGCCTACTTCCACGAACACGGCAAGGTGGGGCGCGCCGTCTGCGCCGACGTTTCCAGAGAGATGGGAAACCTGTGCGAGCAGCGCCTGCGCGAAGCCGGCGTAGAGAATTTCAGGTGGGTGCAAATCCGCGACTACGACTGGCCCTTTGCCGACGGCGAGTTCGACGCCGTCCTCTCCCTGGAAACCGTAGAACATTTCGCCCGACCCGATCGCTTCATTCAGGAGTTGGGCCGAGTGCTGCGTCCCGGCGGGACCCTGCTTCTGAGCACGCCCAACGTGTTATGGGAGCCGGTGCACGCCCTGGCTGCGATCACCACCCTGCACCACTCCGAAGGGCCGCACCGCTTCGTGCCCTATCGCCGCCTGCGCCAGTACGTCTCACAGGCCGGGTTCCAGATCGAGCACGCCGAGACGACTGTTTTGATTCCGGCAGGGCCCGAGTGGCTGATCGAAGCCGGCGGCTGGATTGAAGCGCAAACGCGCGACACGTTGATGCCGCTGCTGGGCCTGCGCCGCCTTTTAATCTGCCGCAAACTGCCATGAGCGACATGTCGAGGTCACAAGAACGGACAGGTGGAGGGGTTGGCTGGCTGCTCAAAGCGACCGGCGTCGTGCTCTGGGCCTTTCTGATCATGGGCGCCTACTTCTGGGCGCACAAGCCGTTTGACGGCGCCATCGTCCGCGGGCTGGGCGGGACGCTACTCAGCATCGCCCTGTGGCTGGGCGTCAGCGCCATCGCCGCCGGATTGGGGTACCGTGTGGTGGGGCAGTACCTGACCGGCGAGTGGGTGGCGGCGCGGCTGGCGCTGGGCGCGGGCGCGGGCCTGGGCTTCCTCTCCCTCTTGCTGCTGGGGCTGGGCCTGCTGGGGCTGTTCACCACCTGGGCCGCCGCGCTTCTGCTGGTCCTCCTCCTGTTGCTGGTGCGGCGCGACGTGTGGCGCGTGTGGCAGGACGTGAAACAATTGTCGCTGCCGCGACCTGAAGAGCGGTTGCAACGGTGGTTCCTGGTGTACGGCGCTGCCATGCTCGCGCTGACTTTCTTCATGGCCCTGGCCCCGCCCACGGCCTGGGACAGCCTCACGTATCATCTGACCGGGCCCAAGTTTTATATCGAAGCCGGTCGTATCGTGCACCCCGTAGACATTCCCCACCTGGGCTTTCCTCTGTTGGGCCAGATGCACTTTGCCCTGGGCATGTTGTTGCTCGGAGATGGGCCGGCGGCGCTGTTCCACTTTGGCTACGGCTTGATGGCGCTTGTCATGACCGTGGCTCTGGCCCGCCGCGCCTTCGACGAGCGCACCGCCTGGTTTTCGGCAGCCGTTTTCCTCTCCGTGCCCACCCTGTTCACCCTGATGAGCTGGCCCTACGTGGACGCCACCCTCCTTTTCTACGCCACCGCCGCCTTCTACGCCTTTGTGCGCTGGCGCGAGGCGCACACCGCGGGCAGCAGCGAGCGCGGGTGGCTGCTCCTGCTGGGGGTGGCCTGCGGCTTCGCCGGCAGCGTGAAATACACCGCCGTTCTCATTCCAATGTCCATCGCTCTCAGCATGGCCTGGATTATGCGGCGGCAAGGGTTGTTGGCCATTGCGCGCCGGCTGCTGCCGGTGGCGCTGGTCTCTATCTTGCTGGTGCTGCCGCACCTGCTCGAGAATTGGATGACGACGGGCAACCCCCTCTACCCCTTCCTGTTAAACGATGGACGCTTCTGGGATGCCTGGCGCGCCTGGTGGTACGACCGGCCGGGCACCGGGTTGGCGGCGACGGCCCCCTGGCGACTGCCGCTGGTCCCTCTGGAAGCCACCATCCTGGGCACAGAGGGCACCGAATTCTACGAGGCCACCCTGGGCCCGCTGCTTCTGTTGTCCGCCAGCCTGCTGCTCGTCACATGGCGCACATTGGACCGCGAGGAGCGCGCGATTGGCGCTCACATGCTGCTCTTCTTCGGCATCAATTACCTCTTCTGGCTCAGCGGCGTGGCCCGAACGGCGCTGCTCTTGCGCGCTCGCTTTCTCTTCTTCGTCTTCGGCGTGCTGGCGGTGCTGGGCGGCGCAGCTCTGGCGCGCCTGCAAAAGTGGCGCCGCCCACAGCTGGACGTGGATTGGATCGTGCAGGTGGTGGTTGTGCTCAGCCTGGGCCTGCTCCTCTTTACCCAGACGACGCAGTTTCTGCGGGCCAATCCGCTGCCCGTCATCGCCGGGCTGGAGAGCCGCCGCTCGTTCGAGGCGCGTCGCCTGGGCGTCTACACCGAAGTCATAGAGACGGTCAATGAACTTCCGCCCGGGGCCAAAGTGGATTTCCTGTGGGAAGCGCGCACCTACGGCTGCCGCGTGGAGTGCTGGCCCGATGCCATTCTGGATCGCTACTTACATTACACGCAGCACTACGGCTTTGACGCAGCGCAACTGGCCGACCACTGGCGCGAGGAAGAATACACCCACGTTCTACTATACGAGGCCGGACTGGACTTTGTCCTGGAACGGGGTTTCGATCCCGTAACCGAACGCGATCTGGCCATTCTGGAAACGTTACAAGAAGAACATCTGACAGAAGTGGAACGTTGGGGCGATACGTATACACTCTACGCCCTGGCCAACCCAGTGGGAGAATAGCCGGGAGCGACGACGATGACGCGTAAGGAATTGATTTTGGCCCTCGCACTTGCCCTGTTGCTGTTTGCTGCAGAGAGCATCGCGGTGCATGAGATCTACGCCTCCCGCTTTCTCGGCGGCAACGACTTCTACCCCCGCTGGTCAGGCGCGCGCGCCCTGTTGTTGGAAGGACGCGATCCCTATGACCCGGCGCTGACCGAAGAAAACGCGGCGGTGCTGGATCCCAACGACCGTCGCACCAACAGTTTCAGCTTCGCTTATCCCCTGCACGTCATTTTCCTCATGTGGCCCCTGGCCCTGCTGCCTTACTCCTGGGCCTACGCGCTGTGGATGGTCGCCGTGCAGTGGGCGGCCTTTTTGCTGCTCGCCGTGCTTCTCAAATGGGTGCAATGGCGCCCATCGCCGGCGGCTGCCGCCGGCCTGCTGCTCGGCGTGGTGGCCTTCTACCCCATCAGCCGCAGCATCATTCTGGGCCAGTTTACGGTGCATATCACCCTGTTCGTGGCCCTCGCGCTTTTGGCCATGCAGCGGGGGCGCGATGGCTGGGCCGGGATCTTCCTGGCCAGCACCTCGGTCAAACCGCAGATGGTCATCTTTCTCGCGCCCTGGCTCCTGCTGTGGGCGGCGAGACGGCGACGCTGGCGCATGCACCTGGGCCTGTTGGGCGCGGGCGCGGCTTATCTGGCAGCCTCCCTCCTCATATTCCCTCGATGGCCGCTCAGTTTCGTCGAAGACCTGGGCCGCTACTCAGACACAGCGGGTGGACGAGCGCCGCTGGCCATTCTGGTCTCACTGATAGGGCCGGACGCCGGCGCGTGGCTGCAGCCGCTTGTGGCCATCCTGCTGCTGGCTGCCATGTTGTGGGCCTGGCGGCGCGCCTGGCAGGCCGGCGGTGACGACTCCGCCTATCATTTCCATCAGGCGTTGTCGTGGACCATCGTCGTCAGCCTGCTGGTGCCCTTCCAGACAGGCAGCACCGGGCAGGTGTTACTGGCCATCCCCTTTTTCCTATGGCTGACGGGCCTTATGCGCAGCCGCGGAAGGCTGGCGGCCATTCTGGTTGCTGCCTTTATTGTGGCCGGTGGCTGGCTCCTTTTCATCATAACCTTTTCCGGCGAAAGCCCTATCATGTTCCTGGCGCTGCCGCTGCTGGCTCTGCTGATCGTGGCGGCGCGCGAGCTGGTGCCGGGACAGATGGCGGCGCAACCTGCGACCGCTGGAGAAACGGGCGCGTGAGAGACCCATGCAGCGTATGAAACGGTGGCTGCGTCCCCTGCTGCAGGTCCTCAGCCTGGCTCTCTTTGCCCTCATCCTGTGGTGGGCCGGGCCAGAGCCCTGGCGACAGATCCTGAACGGGGACTGGCGCGCCCTGGGCGTGGCCGTCTTCATCTACGGCGTCGTGGGCGGGGTATCCGCCCTGCGCCTGCGCTGGGTGACCGGGTCGCTCACCGACACACCGCTGGCCTCCCGCCGCCGCTTCTACTATCTGAACATGGTGGCCCGCGTGCTGGGGCTGGTGCTGCCGCGCGGCGTCAGCGCCCTGGGCGGCAAATCGGTGGGCCTGCGCGCCCTGGGCATATCGCTGCGGCGCTCGCTGTGGATTGTGGTCATGGACAACGTCTACGACGTGTTGACGCTGGGCGTGGCTGCGCTTCCCGCCATCCTATACCTGCGCCAGGACGTAGCGCCCATCTCCTTCGGCGCACTGACGGCTGTGGGCTGGCTGCTCCTGGGGGGCGCGATCTGGGTGGCGCTGCGCCGGCGCTGGCTGTCCCCTCTCCTGAAGTGGCTGGCGACGCGCCTCCCCTGGCTCTCGCGCCGCCTGCAACTGGACGGCGCGTCGGTCGATAACCTGCTGCCCACCGCGCGAGAGAGCATGGGCGCCCTGCTCTACACGCTGCTGCTGAACGTGCTGCTGATCTCCACCTACTTCACCATCGCCCGCGCGCTGGATCTGCAGGCGTCGTGGTGGCTGTTCGCCGCCTGTTTCCCCATTACCCAATTGAGCCTGATCATCGCCGTAGCGCCCGGCGGGCTGGGCATCTTCGATCTGGGCTGGCTGGGCCTGCTGCGGCTGGGCGGCCTGTCGCAGAACGACGCGCTGACCTTCGTCGTGGCCCAGCGCGCCTATATCTTCGTCTTCGTGCTGGCCTGGGCCGCCGTCAGCGCCCTGCTGGCCATGACCGAGCGGAAAGTGGAGACATCGAAACTAAGTGACCCAGAGGGCCACGGCGACACCCCCCCGATCTCCAATCTCTAATCCCCAATCACTATTGCCCTTTCCACTCTGCCCGCCGCTTATTCACAAACGCATCCATGCCCTCTTTCTGATCCTCGGTGCTGAACAGGAAGTAAAACAACCGCCGCTCGTGGGCCAGCGCCGCCTGCAGGGGCATCTCGAACGCGGCGTTGACCGCTTCTTTGGCCATGCGCACGGCAACGGGCGCCCGCGCAGCGATCTGCGCCGCAAAGTCAAGCGCTTCCTCCAGGTAGATCTCGACCGGCACCACGCGGTTGGCCAGCCCGTAGCGCACCGCTTCTTCGGCGCTGAGGCGGCGGTCGTTGAGCACCATTTCCATGGCCAGCGCCTTGCCCACGGCGCGCGTCAGGCGCTGCGTGCCGCCGGCGCCGGGAATCACGCCCAGGTTGATCTCCGGCTGCCCGAATTGCGCCGATTCACTGGCCACAATCATGTCGCAGGCCATGGCCAACTCGCAGCCGCCGCCCAGCGCGTAGCCCGAGACGGCAGCGACGATCGGTTTGCTGATGCGCCGCAGCCGGTCCCAATAATCAATAAAGGGATTGCTCAGCATATCCACCGGCGTGGCCTCGGCCATCTGCTTGATGTCGGCCCCGGCGGCGAACGCGCGCTCGTCGCCCGTGAGCACCAGACAGCCAATGCTCGCGTCGTCGTCGTACTGCTCCAGGGCCTCAATCACCTCGGCCATCATTTCGCGGTTCAGGGCGTTCAGGGCATCGGGCCGGTTGAACTGCACCAGGCCCACGCCATTTACTTCACGCGTCAGAATATACTCGTATGCCATGTGACCCTCCTCAAATAAGAAGCCGTTGCGGATAAACGATTATCTACAAGGACTACACTCGATAATCTTCTTCTTCGCGCGGCCACAGCCGCCAGATGAAAATCAGGTAAAAGAGACCGGCCGCGAGGTAGAGATTCTGCAACTCCTGCAGGGCCGGCTGCTCCTGGGGTAACAAGATGTGCCACGTGGTCAGGCTGTGCATGGCCTGTATGATGACGATACCCAGGATGCCGCCCGTTCGCAGCCGGATCAGGCCATAGAAGATGCCCCACATCAGAAAGTAAAGGACGGCGCTGGTGCTGCTGACCAGCGCTTCCTCAAAGAGCACGTAGGCCACCAGCCCGAACAGAATACCCCCGGTAACAGCCGCAGTGAGTGGCCCGCGCCAGTCGGCCATGCTGCGGAAAAAGAGACCAAAGGTCCACAATTGCAGCGCCAGCGCCTCAAACAGAAAGAGGTAGACAAAAATACTGCCAAAACCGGGCGAGACGACAATCTCCTCGTTGCTGCTGACCAGGAAGAAGCGGGCCACGAAGAAAGCAACCCAGCCCAACGTAGCAAATCCAATGCCCGCGTACAGGGGCCGGCCGCCGCGCAACCCCAGTTCAGGCAACCCATACCAGAAGAGACCGACGAGAAGGCTGACCACGCCCGCGCCGGCCAATAACACGGATGTGCCGGCCTGCTCGGCCGGATCCACCGCTTGCGGCGAGCCGGAGATCGCGCCTACGATGCCAATTAGCAGCATGCCTCCCAGCGCGGGCAACAGGAGGGAAAGTAGAACGCGTACAGGGGGAGCATAAGGGGCGATTTTGTTTCGTTGCATGGTAGGCAATTGTAGCATCCTTGCCCTGACAGTGCATCGCAGCCGGCAACGCAGGCGCCATCGGGAACCGGCTTGCGGCCCCTGGGACAGGGCCGATTCAGCACCATTAGACAGAACAGATCGAGTACGATATAATAATCGCGGTCAAACCATTGAAGCGCAGCCCCGCCCTTTCGCGGGGTTGTTTGTTCACATTCCCCATCCCCGTGAATAAGTTACTGGAGAAGGGTTACGTTATGAACGATCAGAACGTTGTCTATATAACAAAAGAAGGTCTGCAGAAGATGAAGGAAGAGCTGGAACACCTGATTTCGGTGAAACGTCCAGAGCTTTCTGAACGGCTGCAAGAGGCCATTGCTCAGGGAGACCTTTCAGAAAACGCCGATTACGACTACGCCAAGCAAGAACAGGCTTTTCTTGAAGGCCGCATACAGGAACTGGAAGACGCCATTCGTCGCGCCAAAGTCATTGAAGATAACGGGCCGACCAACGCCGTGCGCGTGGGCAGCACCGTGACCATCACAGAGAACGGCTACGATGAAGTTGAACAGTACCGCATCGTCGGCGCGCAGGAAGCCGATCCCACCAACGGCTATATCTCTAACGAATCGCCCATCGGCCAGGCGCTCCTTGGCGCCAAAGTGGGCGAGGTGGTGACTGTCGAGACGCCGGCGGGCGGCCTCGAACTGGAAGTGAAGGCCATCGACTGACCCCGTTTGCATAGGAAGGTGCAAACGGGCGCTACTTACAGCGCCCGTTTTTTGTTTCTGACAGGAGCGCTCAGCGGGGGCGCTCCTGTCGCTTTCCCGGAACTGCAGTTGCTCTCAGCCCCGGCCCACACTGCACTCAGGTAAAAGGGGCGTAGCACGTTTTCGTCGTATGGCGCAAAAAGGCGGCTGGGACACTCATCCACAGGACTCGCGCCGTGAGCGAGCGCTTATACACACTTTACCCCCTCTTATCCACAGCCTATCCACAGAAAATTTCATTTCGCGGCATCGTCGCCGATTATGACGTACTCTGCGCCGTCCGAGACCTGCAAACGCTCGCCCGTTTGCGGGTTATACACGCCAAGGCGCAGCTCGTAAGGCGCAAGATCCAGGTCTCCGGCAACCAGCTCGTGCCGCTGAATAATCAGATCGCCCGCCCGCCAATGCGCCGCCGGCGCGCCGAGAGCGTCTCCCTGCACCAGCGGACCTTGCTCCCCATCGAACAGGTGTAAGAAGAAGCGGCGCGGACCGCTCGCCGGCGCAAGCACACGCCAGTAGGTCAGAATCTGGCACCTGTCAGAACCGGCTGCCCCGCAATCCTCACCCTGCGAGTGACCCAGGAAAGCGATCTCATCGCCAAAGGCAGCGCGCGCCGGTGTCTGGGGCTGCACGGTGAGCTCGCCGGATAGCCGGTAGACAACGAGAGAGCCGCTCTCTTGAGAGCCGCTCTCTTGAGGATCGCCGGCAGCGGGCGCCAGCGCCCCCTGCAGCAGGGGCCCCTGCAGCAGGGGGTGCAGGGGCAATATCTGCGGGTGCAGAAGCACACGGTTGCCACCGCTGCCCGCCGGGATGAGCAGCGCCTCCTGCGGGTTGAAGTAGCGCAGCGCCACGCCCCCGCGGCGCATGGATAGCGCCATTGTGGGCGGATCCATGGAATCAGGCGTCCACCCACCGACCGCTGCATCGCTCACCTCTGGCGCGCCGTCCAGGAAGCGTCCCGCATCGGCCAGCGCCTCCTGCCACACAAAACGCACCTCTTCGTTAGACGGCCAGGTCTCAAAAGTGGCCCATACCGTGCGACCGGTGTGCACAAGAAAGAGGCTCACAACCAGCACCGGAATAATCCATTTGTCCACTACCGCTGTGGATAAGTCTACCTTTTTTGTGGATAAGTGCCCCAAATTGTGCATAACTATTGCCGGTAGGAGGGTGAGAACCGGAAGGATATTGACTATACGTATGCTACTTGGGGCGTCTATAGTCACTATACTGGGAATAGATGCCGAAAATAACCAAAGTATAAGGAATGCATACCGTTCATCACGCACGTTTATGGCGCAGAGGGGCAAACAAAGGTAAAAGAAAGCCGCCAGCAAGGGGTCAAAGAGGGGCATAGAGGCCACATTTTGCCGCCAGAGGGGGTCCCCGGCGAAGCCAAATGCACCCAGAATATCCACAGAGTTATCCACAACCGGCCCCAGATCGCCGTTCAGCAGGGCCCGCAACGGCGCGTCTACCTCGGAGACGCGAAATTCCGCGCCGGGGTTACTCAGCAAATAAAGTGCCAGCGGCGCCGCCACCAGCACCCCGACCAACCAGAATAAGAGCACCCCGCGCCACCGCGCGCGCAGCGTCTCGCGGTGGCATAGACCCAGATAGGCCACGAACAGCAGGTAAAAGATGGGCACCGCCCGCGCCGCCATATAGCTGTGTAGGCTCAACCCGGCAAAGAGCCCCGCCAGCACAAAATGGCGCATTGAATAGCCTCGCTTGCCGCTCGCCGATCTCCAATCTCCAATCTCCGATCTCCCCGCGGGCGGCGCCCCCCACCCCCGCCACCAGAAGTAGGCCGAGAGCGCCGACAGCAGCGGCAGCAGAATGGCGCGCAGGCCCAACCGGCTGTAGAAGACGGGGTAGAAGAGGACGGTCAGAAACAGCGCCGCGGTGAGCGCCACGCGCCGGCCGAAGAGGCGTCGGCCCAGCGCGTAGCTGGCGGCGACCAGCAGCAGGCCCAGGAAGGCCGAGGGCAGCCGCAGGGCCAGGGCGTGGTCGCCCAGCAGGGCCACGAAGGCCGCCTGCAAGTAATGATACCCGGCCTCGTGCCCGTACGCTTCGCTGAAGTAAACGGCGTGCTCGCCGGCAAGAATGGCGCGGTCGATGAGCCAGTTTGCCACCTCGTCGTGCGCCAGGCCCGGCGGAGACACGGCGTACAGGCCGTAGAAGCGCAGCGCAGCGCCCACCAGCAGGGCCGCGACCAGCACCCACTGCGTCCGCTGCGTCCGCTGCCGGGTCAGCACACTCACACCCTGCCTCCGCCTCACACCAGCTTGAGCCGCGCTGCCAGCGGCGCGGGCAACAGCGATTGCAGGATCTGTCGCTCTTCTTCGCCGAAGACGCGCAACAGCCACAGGCCCAGGGGGTAGACGAGAGCGCCGGCGGCGAGGCCCGCCGCCAGATGCACCTGTGCGCCGGCCCACATCGCCGCACCCATGAACGCGGTGATCGCCAGCGGTCGCCACAGCAGCCGTTGCCAGCCCACGGCGGGCATACTCTGGCGCAGATAAATGTTGAAGATGGCCAAGAGTACGATTTCGGACACGATGGTGGTAACCGCCGCGGCGCGGAAGCTGAACTGCGGCAGGAAAAGCAGGTTGGCTACCACGTTAACAGCCACCGCAACCATAAAGGCGCGCACCTGCACGCGTTCCTGGCCCAGGGCAATGAGCACGTAATTGGTCACGCTGTTTATCCAGCCTACGGGAATGGACCAGATGACAAGCTGCAGAGCCAGACCGCCCTCCGGTAGAAATTCCGGCCCGCCCAGGATCCCGATGAGCAGGGGGCCCAGCAACGTGGTCACGGCGGCGATAGGGAGCGCGATCAGCGTCATCAGCTTGATAGACATGCGGAACGTGCGCCGGGCACTCTCCAGGTCGTTCGCAATCTGCCGCGAAATGACGGGGAACAGGGCAAAGGTAAAGAAGCTGGGAATGACGTTGATGGCGTTGACCCACTTATAGGCGCTGTTGTACCAACCGACGGCCTCCTCACCGTTGATCTCGCGCATCAGCGGCACATCCACGAAGAAGAAGACGGTGGCCAACAGATGATTCAACATCAGCGGGTAGCTGAGGCTGACCATCTTACGCTGCAGCCCCAGATCCAGGCGCCATGGCCCGCGCAAGGCGAAGGAACGGAAGGCGGACAGGCCCAGGATGCCCAGCGTGACCAAATTGACCAGAATGGACACCGCAGCCAGACCTACGAAACCGTAGCCCAGCAGCAGCGCCAGCACGCCAAAGCCTACCTTCAAAATGGTAGTGATGGTGGCGATGGCTGCCGGCGTTTCTGCCGTTTCGTAAGCGTAGAAAAGGCCCGTGAAACTCTGCGCAGCGCCGGAGAAGAGCATACCCGCCATCAGCAGCAAGATGGCGGCAATGGCCTCCGGGCCCAGTGGGTTCTGGCCCAAGGTACCCAGCCACAGGTAGAGGACGATGGGCAGCGCCGCGACGGCGCTGGTGCCCAGGCGCAGCACGATGGTATTCAGCAGGTAGTGGCTGGCGCGGCTCTTATCCTGCGACACATCGCGGATAATCAGCGTGTTGAGGCCAAAATTGGAGATGATCTCGAACCAGCCGGCGACGGCGATGGCGTTGGCGTAGCTGCCGGCATCCGCGGGGCCCAGCACGCGCAGGTAAAAGGCGGCGAAAAGGAAATCGATAGAGCGATTGAGCAAATTGAGCAGCGTGGGTACCAGGCTGTTCTTGGCAATGCTGCGCGTGTTCGACATCTCCACCTGCGGATTGTAGAAGCGACGCCAGCCCCACACGCCAAAGGCAAAGAGGAGGATAATGCCCGCCATGGCGCTGGTCAGCCCGCCGACTTTGAACGTCAGCGGACTGTAACGGAAGCGCACGCTCCACTCGCCAGGCTCCAGTAACACGCCGCGGAAGTTGCCGTTGACGCGATACAGGGGCACTTCGTCCTCGAAATCTTCGCCCGTGCCCTGTGGGCGCACAAACGCCTTCCAGCCCTCAAAGTAGCTGTCAGTCAGCACCAGCCAGGAAGGATCCTCGACGGCGGTCTGCACCACCACCTCGATGTTGCCGTAGGCGGTGACCTCCGCGGCTAGCGGCTGGTCGGGCAGAGGCGCGTCGATATTGGGAATGAGGGGCGGATGCTGCATCTCCCAATCCGCTTCCAGCGTGCGCCAATCTTCCTGAGCCACGATGACGTGCTGGCGCGGATCGCGCTCCAACATTTCTGCCAGCGGATCGGGCACCACCGCCGTTGCCGTCTGCGGCAACGTGAAGGCCCGCGGCGCCACCGCCAGGTTCTCGTACACGCGCAACCCTTCACCTTCCCACACCTGTTCTAATTTGGGCAGGTCCACCGTTTCGGCGCTGACGATATACTTCACGCCCAACAGATCGAGCAGCGGCGAGTTCAGCGACTCCCAGTTGACAATGGGCTGAATGCGGTTGAACAGCAGTTCGTTTTGTGGTTCGATGGCCTCCATGTACGCCACATACTGCCGGGGAATGACCGAATCGTAGCCTCGCACGTCCTGTAATCCGTAGAGCCAGGGCGTGTTTGCATTCAGCGGTTTGTCGCCGCGCGGCGTAAACGTCGTCATCCGCCAGCGCCCCGGCTGTTCCTGCAGCCAGGCGACCAGATCCGGGCGGTACTCCAGCAGCGCAGGATCGGCCGCGGTGTGGAAGCCGGCGTTGGCGACCAGAAGGTCAAGACCTACCACGATCAGCGCCAGGATGGGCCACAAGGGTCGTCGCACCTGGGAGCGGGACCCGCCGGGCAAAAAGATCGGGCAGCGGCTGACGCGCAACACGGCGCCGGATGCTATCAAGGCCAGGGCCAGGATCAGAAACTGGCGCAGTTCGTAGCTATAGAAAGCGCGCGCGTGGGGAAAGGCCTCGGGCGCTTTGGCCATCCCCAGGAAAACACGCTCAATCAGCGGTTCCAGCGAGCCATAGAACAGGTAGGAGACGCCCAGACCGCCCAGGAGCAGCACGCCGCCCCAGAAGAGGGCGCCAGCCAGCCAGGTGACGAGCGAGGGCCGCCCCCATAACACCAGCGGCTGCAGCAAGCGCGCAGGTGCCGTGTCGCTGGCCCAGCGGCCCGCTTGCACAGGCTTGTTCGTGGCGGCCTGGCGGCTGGCGGCCAGATAATCCATGCCATAGCCGGCCAGCATGGCTACTGCCAGCGATAGCGGGAACACCCAGCGGAATGGCGAGTGCAACTGGTTGATGCCCGGCAACCCGTAGTAGAGGATGGCGTAGAGCGGGGTGCCGAAAATGAAAGCCAGCGAGAAGAAGCTGAGCACGACGAAAAAGAAAATGGCTGAGCGCGGTCCGCTGGAACGTCGTCGCCAGGTCCACAGGCCCAGAAATGCCAGCAACAGAGGCAGGATGCCCAGATAGACGCCGCCTTCGACGTAATTTTTGATGCCCCAACTGCTGGTGCCCGCGCCGTTAGGGTTGGGCTCGCCGTAATAGTTCGTGTCCAAGGGCACGCGCTCGCCGCTAAATACGTCCTGGTAACTGTGGTGCGCGGGATTGCCGAAGAAGTTGGGCGCGGCAAGAGTCAGCGCGCGACGCGGGGGAAAGGCCCAGCCGCGCACCTCGGCCAGCGACGCCGATCCTTCGCGGAAGTTGGCCTGTCCCACTTCGTAGAAAGGCACGAACTGGATGGCGCCCAGCATGATGCCGATGGTTACCAGGCCCAGCAGCCAGACCGACGTCTTCAGCAGGCGCAGGCGCAGGCGGCGACCGAAGTAATCAGCGCCGTTGCCAGCACGCTGCTCGCCGGCCAGGTAAACGCCGCGTGACACCAGTCGCCAGCCGGCGTAGCCGGCCATCACCAGCAGCGTGTAATAGGTAATCTCGATGTGACCGGCCAGGATCTGGCTGCCCAGGGCCAGGGCGCCCAGCGCCACCCAGGGCAGCGTGCGCCCCGCGCCGCGCGGCGAGCTGCCGGCGCGAATCGCCATCTCCAGCGAGGCCAGCAGCAACGGCAGCCAGATTGCTGCGCCGACGATCATAGGAAAAACGGCGGCGCTGACCAGCATGAAACCGGCGCCCTGAAAAACAAGCCCGGCCATGGCCGCGCTCGGGCGGCGCATACGCATCACACGCGCAAAGAGGTAGGTGAAGACGCCGGCCAACCACAACTGGCTGATGGTATACCAGCCATAAGCCTTGGCCAGGGGCAGTACGAGGAAGAAAACGCTGAAGGGATAGTAAGCGGCGCTCTGGCCCGTGGCCAGAAAGGGCGAGCCGGCAAAAAGATAGGGGCTCCACAGCGGCAGTTCTCCGGCGCTCAGGCTCTCGCGGATGAACTGCTTCCAGACGTAGTTCTCCAGAATCAGATCGCTGAGCAGGCTGTTGTGCGGCAGACCCACGCCCAGGGCCGCGGCGTCGCTGGCCCACGGCAACCACTGGAACAGGTTGTCGGCGGGCACCATCGTGTGCCCGCCCAGGGTTACGTCGCTAAACAGCAAAAGCGGCAGGATCAGAAACCCTGCCACGATCAGGACGTCCGCTTTGTATCGGCTCAGGCGTTTCATAGGAATTGAAGAACGCAGAATGGAAGGGCCGCAGCGCGTGGCGGGCTAAACCTTCCGTTCTACGTTCGCCTCAACGCCTGCTTGTTCTGGCCCCGACATACGCATGGCAGGCGTCAGGTGACGATACTGCCATAAAATGAGCCAGGCGCGCAGCGCCGCTTCCAGCTTAATCGGAATCGTCAGCTTGGAACGGCCAATGCGGCGATCCTCAAAGTAAATCGGTATCTCTTTCACACGGTATCCCAACTTCTCCACGATATAAGCCATTTCGAACTGGAAACTATAACCGTGTGAACTGATTCCATCAAGATTGATACTGCGCAGCACGTCGGCGCGCCAACATTTGTAGCCGGCTGTCGCGTCTCGTACCTGAAGATTAAGGAGCAGGCGCGTGTAGATAGCATTCGCCCACCAGCTTAGCAGATAACGCCCGGTCTCCCAACGCTCGTCAATCTGCCCGCCGCCTACATAGCGAGAGCCCACAACCACGTCATAGTTCTGAAGCTCATGCAGCATGTGCGGAATGTGTTCCGGCGAGTGGGAGAAGTCACAGTCCATCTGGATGACGACGTCGGTCGCGCGGGTCAGAGCGTGTTTGAAACCGGCCACATAAGCCGCGCCCAATCCCTCTTTTTTCTGACGGTGTAATATACGCAGGCCGGCAGGGCGTTGCTGGGCCAGTTCCTCGGCCAGGCGACCCGTGCCGTCGGGCGAATTATCGTCTACGACCAGGATGCTGAGTCCGGGTATGTTCAGCGCCCACAACTCAGCCGCCATCAGGGGTAGATTATCTGCTTCGTTATAAGTTGGTATGACCACCGTAATATCAGGCATACCGTCTACTCAATAAAAAAATCAGGGCCAGAATAAGCCCTGACAACTGGCGGGAAACTGCGCCTATTCTAACAGATGGGCCTTGAACTGCCAGGAAACAGTCAGGCCGTCAGGGCGTGCAACGCTTCGCCAACATCACTGAGCTTCGTAAACTTGCCATCCTCAGCGCTCAGCGAGGCCACGCGGATGTCCAGACGTTCCGATTCAGGAAGGTCGTTAACGCGCTCGCGCTCAATCGCCGGGTAGAAATACTGCACAGCTGACTCCAGGCGCGCCCGGCTAGCCGCGGCCAACTTTTCGCTACGCGCGGCGTCGGTCAGGATTACGAATTCTTCGGCGCTGGTGTGGCCGATAAAGGCATCTACCTCGCCATTTTCCTTCAGCGCGTTGGCCAGCATCAGGCTCACTGCCCGTGTCACGTCGTCGGCAGCCACAAAGCCGTACTGATCGCGAAAGCGGTCCAGGCCACGAATACTGGCGAAAACCAGACCCCAGCCCGGCCTTTGCAACAGAGCCTCGATCTGTTCTTCCACCAGGGGCCCTTCGGGCAACCCCGTGATCGGGTTGTGCATCCCCTGCAGGTTGGCGCGCTGTAACGCGTTGCGCACGCGCAGGCGCAGTTCCTGGATGTCAAACGGCTTCGTGATGTAGTCGACCGCGCCCAGCTCCAGACCTGCTAATTTGTCCTTCCGCTCCCGCCGTTCGGTCAGAAAGATAATCGGCAGATGTTGCGTGCGCCGCGACTGGCGAAGCCGGCGGCATACTTCGTAACCGTCGATGTCAGGCAGGCGTATATCGAGTAGGACGACGTCAGGTAAATCTTCCCGTATCTGGCTTAACGCTTCCTCGCCCCAGCTCGCCGTGTCCGTCTCGTACCCTTGCGAGCTGAAGAATGCCATGAGCATATCGGCTACTTCGACGTCGTCTTCAATAATGAAGATCTTGTGTTTGGTGTCGGCCACTGCTCGTCACTCCAGAAAACAGCAACGCCCCGGTCGCCTTGTGGGGCCGGGCTCACAACTGCGCTCAAAAATCTAACGAATCGGCTCTTTGTCAATTCTGAAGACGCCCGATTCTGCGCCCTGGCAAATGCACTCCAGCTCCTCCACACGGAACTCCAATCCCCCACTGACCCAGCGCAGCGTCTCCTGCAGAATACCCACCGCCACGAAGCCGATGGGACGGTCACACTCCGAGCGCCCCCAGCACATTGAGCAGCGGTCGATGTAATACAGGAAGTAGTCGCCGTGATCCTCAACGCGGCTGGTCTGGTCGCTGAACTGGGTAAAGATGCGAGCGACGGCAGGCACGCCGATGCGCAGCTTGGTTTTTAGAGGCAACACTTTGAAGGCGAGATCGCCCACGCCGGCCAACGCGCCAAACCCCTTCAGACCGCGCGAAAAGATGGCGCGACCACCGCGCAGGGCCAACCCTCGACCGCCGCGGGGCCCATAAATATCTTCCAGACCCCTGTTAATGTTGGAAATGTGAGCGAAGTCAAACTCCCGTTCCAGGTTGTCGGGCGGCAGGTCGTGAATGTACTCTTGCAGGTCGATCAGGTTGAGCAGCGCGTTCAGCCCATTGCGGCCCATCACTTCCTCCAGGGCCAGCAAGAAGATGCGCGCCATTTTGTTTGGATAATAGTAGCCACTTGGGGGAACTAAGTCTCTCACCGAAACCTCCACCACAACCTGAAAGTTGAATTGTTGTTCTTCTGGAAGAAAAACGCTGCAGGCACAAGTATAGCCCTTTAGACAGGGCCTAATTATAGGAAATATCGGTTATGTGGCAAAAGGGCCTCGCGCCGAGCGTGCCGGCGCCTGCGCCAGCGTACGGCGCTTCAGCAAGGAGCATTTTCAGAACCGGGCCGGTCGGTGATACAATGGAGCGCCAGACAGGCATAAGGCGAGATAGGGCCAGGAAACAGGCAATGGCGAAAGCAACCATGTACTTCCCTCCCGATTTTTTGTGGGGGACGGCCACAGCGGCGCACCAGGTGGAAGGCAACAACGACAATAATGATTGGTGGCAGTGGGAGCAAGAGGATGGCGCTATCCTCGATGGCGAACGTTCCGGCCTCGCCAGCGACTGGTGGGAAAACGCCGAAGCGGATCTAGATCGAGCCGCCGACCTGGGCACCAACGCCCACCGCCTCTCGCTGGAGTGGAGCCGTATCGAACCCCAGCCCAGCGTCTTCGACCATGAGTCACTGGACCGCTACCGGCAGATATTGCAGGCTATGCACGAGCGCGACATTGAGCCAATGGTCACGCTACACCATTTCTCGAATCCGTTGTGGCTGGTAGAAAAAGGCGATTTTAGCAGCGAGCTGGTGGTCGATTATTTTCAGCGCTACGCAGCGCGCGTGGCCGAGACTCTGGGCGACCTGATCCCCAGATGGATCACGATCAACGAGCCGGTGGTTTACGCCTTCCAGCGCTACATTGAGGGCCGCTTTCCCCCGCCGGCGCAACGCGGCTGGTCTGCGGCGGCGCGCGCCCTACAAAATATGCTGCGCTGCCACGCCGCCGCCTATCGGACAATCAAGGAAGTCCAGCCGCAGGCCCAGGTCGGTGTGGCCAAAAATATGATCGCCTTCGACGCTCGGCCAAAGGGCCACGCCCTGGATCGCTGGTGGGCGGCTCAAATTTCCTGGGTTTACAATGACTGGTGGATGGAGGCAATGCGCGATGGGCGCATACGTTGGCCCATGGGGCGCGGTCACGTGCCGGGCCTTGCCGGCGCCTTCGATTTCACGGGCATCAACTACTACACTCGCTTCTACACCCGCTTTCCGCGCCTCTACCAGCGGGAGTGGGGCCCGGATGCCGTGGTCAGCGACGGCGATTACGGCGAAGTGTATCCGGAGGGCCTGTTCCGCGTCATCAAACACGCCCGCCGCTACGAGCGCCCCATCTACATCACCGAAAACGGCCTCCCCGACCGCGCCGACGACCTGCGGCCCGCTTTTCTGCTGACTCACCTGCGCCAGATGTGGCGGGCGCTCAGCTTCAACTGGCCCATCATGGGCTACTACCATTGGAGCCTCGTAGACAACTTCGAGTGGGACAGGGGCTGGACGCAACGGTTCGGGCTGATTGCCCTGGATCCGCAAACCCAGGAGCGGAACTCGCGGCCCAGCGCCAGCCTCTATAAGGAAATTTGCCACAGCAGAAGCATCAGCAGCGACATGGCCGAGCGCTATGCGCCCCATTTGCTAGACACCCTGTTCCCCGGCTAAAATGGGGGGACACGGAATTGAAGCACACCCTTTGTGATATAATGCAATTTGTACCAACTCAGCTACTGGTTTCGGCTGAGAATGGATACCATAAGCAGGACCCGGAGGCTGGACGAATTCCGGCGACGTCCTGGGGGATAATTGACATATGTCTGGTCACTCTAAATGGTCAACAATTAAACATAAGAAAGCTGCCGCAGATGCCAAGCGGGGCAAGTTGTTTACGCGCCTGGCAAAGGAGCTCACCATTGCGGCCCGCGAAAAAGGGGGCGATCCCGAGTTCAACCCACGGCTGCGCCTGGCCATCGACAAGGCCAAAGAAGCCAACATGCCCAAGGACAATATCGAGCGGGCGATCAAGCGCGGCACGGGCGAGCTGGAAGGCGCGGAGCTGCACGAAGTTGTGTACGAAGGATACGCGCCACACGGCGTGGGCCTGGTTATCGAGGTCGTCACCGATAACCGCAACCGCGCCGTCGCCGAGTTGCGCCACGAGCTGACCAAAGTCGGCGGCTCCATGGCCGACGCCGGCTCTGTCATCTGGCAGTTCCAGCGCAAAGGCTACGTCAACGTCACGGGCGATTTCGACCCTGACGAACTGTTCCTGGTCGCCGCCGACGCCGGCGCGGAGGACGTACAATTCGACGACGGCAGCGCAGAAGTCTACACCAGCCTGGACGACTTCCAGACGGTGCGCGACACGCTGGAAGAGTACGGTTATGAACTGGATGAGGCCACCATGGTCTATGAGCCCACCAATCCTCTTTCGCTGGACCAGCGCATGGTGGTGCAGGTGATGAAGGTCATCGACAAATTGGAGGACCTGGACGACGTTCAGAACATTTACTCTGCGCTGGTGATCACCGACGAAGCGATCGCCGCCGTAGAGGGATCGTAATCATATCATGCGCATCATCGGGCTGGATCCGGGCACGGCGACGACAGGATATGGCATTATCGACGTCATCGATGGCCAACCGCATGTCGTGACCTGGGGCACTATCCGCACCAGCGCCCGCTCCGAGACGCCGCAACGGCTGCAGCAGATTTACCGCGAACTGGCGCAGCTTCTGGCAGAGTACGAGCCTGATGCAGCCGGCATCGAAGAGGTCTTTTTCGGACGCAATATCACCACCGCCATCAGCGTGGGACAGGCGCGCGGTGTGCTCATTCTGGCGCTGGCCGACGCCGGTGTGCCCGTGGGCGAGTATTCGCCGCCCAAGATAAAGGACTCTGTTACGGGATACGGCAAGGCCGACAAGCACCAGGTACAGTTAATGGTGCGCAATTTACTGGATTTGGACGAAACGCCGCGACCTGACGACGCCGCCGATGGGCTCGCCGTGGCCCTGACTCACTACCAGCACCAGCGCTTCTCCTCCCTGTTGCCCGATTAACACTTGCGCTTTGAGCGTCGCGTTCGGAGCGCCGCGCTGACAGACGGGGCCGAGATCAATATGTCATTGGAAAAAGAGAGCGCGGCGCGCGCTCAAGAGTTCTGGCACAATCTCTTTAGCAGTGCGCCGGAACGCGTCAACTACAGTCCCGAAGAGAAGCAGGCCGAATTCACACCCGGCACGCTCTCCGCGCTGCGGCTCATGCGCGAACCGCAGCTTCCCATATCGATTCACAGCATCAATCAGTTTCCCGAGGGCGCCAAGCGCCGCCTCTACCGCACCCTGCTGCCCCCGGACCTGTTAACCAGCTTTGGCGTCGATCCTATCAGCTGGAAAGGCCGCAGCGGCGAGCAGCACGTGGCGCTTTCCGCGCCGGTGGATAAAGGATTGATGAAACTCGTGGTGCGCCACGCCGTCGACGCCCGCGATCCCCTGGCCTATCTGGAGCTGGTAGATAACGCCTTTAATGGCATCAACGTGGTCCTGCTGGTCATCAATGATCCCAACAGCCCGCGCTTTGACACCGATCGCTCAGCAGAGGGGGAAAACACCCTTTTCGGCACAGTGCACCGCAACCGCGAGGCGGAGCAGGCAGCCATGGAAGCCGGATTAGCCCCGGGCCAGGTGCGCACCGGCCTGCGCTCCTCACGCGCCGCGCTGCAGCATCTGGAAGCGTTCCTGATGCTGATGGGCCACGATCTGTTCTACATGGAGCCCCTGACTTACGTGGCAGCCGTCCTTTTTGAGCGGATGGGCGCGTCTTACATGACCGGACGCCGGCTCATGGAAACCATCGACGCCGAGTTCCGGCCGGGCGGCAAACTCTATGAGGCCTTGGACGGCAGCACGCCCTTCCGGCGCCGCGAGCAGTGGCAGACGATACGGGGGCGCGCCTGGGCCATCCACGACGGCATCCTGGAGGTCATCGACCGGCGCTGGGACGACATCCGTATGACCAAGCGGCTGGGGCGCAACGCAGGGGTGAACACGTTTGCGGATGGAAAGTACTAGACATCCTAGAAATCCGATTTCTTAGAGAAATCGGATTTCTCACCATCGCCCACGTAAACACGCGGCACCCGCGTATTAATATTCGTCAAAATCTCGTAAGGAATCGTTCCCGCCCACTCTGCCAGTTCGCCGGCGGTGATCGCTGCCTCGCCCATCTCCCCCAGCAAGACGACAACATCTCCATTGTAGGCCGTCTCCCAATCGATGTTGACCATCATCTGGTCCATGCACACGCGGCCCACGACGGGATAGCGTTTGCCACGAATAATCACCTGCGAGCGATTGGATAGGCTGCGAAAGTAACCGTCGCCGTAACCCACGGGAACCGTTACCACGCGCACCATCTTGTCAGATTGCCAGGTTGAACCGTAGCTGACGGGATGGCCCGGCTTGACGACCTTAAAGTAGACCACGTGCGATTTCCAGGAGAGGGCCGGGCGCACCTCGATGGTGCGCGCCACCTCCGCCGAAGGATAGACGCCGTAGAGTACGATGCCCGCGCGAACCATGTCCAGGTGGCTCTCCGGCAATTGTAAGATGCCGCCGGAATTGGCAATGTGGCGCAACGGCGGTCGCACACCGCGCGCTTCGAACTGGGCCAGCACGTCCTGGAAGCGGCGCAACTGGGTGCGGGCCGCGCTCAGGTCGGCCTCGTCGGCGCTGGCAAAGTGGGAGTAGATGCCCTCCACCTCGCAATGCTCGCAGCGCAAGGCGGCCTCCAGCAAGGTGCCGGCGCTGTAATAGTGCACGCCAATGCGCTCCATGCCGGTGTCGATTTTGAGGTGCACGCGGGCCGTGACGCCGCGGGCGCGGGCCTCCGTTTCCACCTGCTCCAACTTCTCCACCGACGAGGCTGTCAGCGTCAGATCATAATCCAGAAAGAGCGGGACCTGGTTGCCCATAATGCCGCCCAGCACCAGAATGGGCGCGGTCACCCCCTCCTCGCGCAACAGGATGCCCTCTTCCAGGAAGGCTACACCCAGATAGTCGGCGCCCACGCGCACCATGTGCTGCGCCACTTCCACCAACCCGTGTCCGTAGGCATTGGCCTTGAGAATGGCCATGACCTTCGCCGGCGCCACGTGGCGGCGAATGGCGCGGAAATTTTCGGTCAGGCGGCGTCTATCGACCTCCACAAAGGTGGGGCGCACCACGCCGTTGGTCGTAATCGTTGCCTTGTTAATTGTCATGGCGGCATTTTACCGATTTGTGTCCGCCGTCGCACATTACGCCGCAGCGCAGCCGCCCCTCAGCCACCAAATTCATCTGCGCTTGCGCCTGCTGCCCGGCGGAAGTACAATTTTTATCAGAAAATAAGGAATAAGGCCTTACGCTTGTTCGGGAGAGGACCTGCTATGCGCGCGAGTGACGACATTGCAGCAAACGCGGCAGGGCGCCGAAGGGGCAAGCTCCTCGTGGTTGCTGCAGTGGGGAGTGAAACTCTCAGGCAAAAGGACCGGGCAAACGGGCGAATCTGGAAAGCGGGCCATTGCAGAGGCAGTGGTCAGAGCACCGACGGGGCAAGCCGGCGCAGCGTCCGGTGAATCTCTCAGGTATCAGACAGAGGACGGCAGCAACCCTTACCGGGTTGTTTGGGCCGTCCTTTTTGTTGTCCGAATCAAACGTTTGCTGGAGGAACAGGTTAAATGACGAAGATTGAAAACGATTTGCTGTACACCAAAGATGATGAGTGGCTTCGCGTCGAGGGAGACGAAGCGACGGTAGGCGTCACAGATTATGCTCAGGACTCCCTCTCCGACATCGTCTATCTGGAACTGCCGGGCAGCGGCGAGAGCCTTCAAGAAGGCGATAGCTTCGGCGTGGTGGAATCGGTAAAAGCAGCCGCCGACCTCTACATGCCGGTTTCAGGCGAGATCCTGGAAGTGAACGAAGATCTGATGGACGAGCCAGAAGCGGTCAACGAAGATCCCTATGGCAAGGCCTGGATGATCCGCATCCGTCTCAGCGACAAGAGCGAGCTGGATGAGCTGATGGACGCCGACGCCTATCGCGCCTACGTCGAGGAACGCGGCTAAGCGCCTTCTGGCCCACAAGCACGACGACCGCACAATCGCACGCCGGCGCCCCACAGAACGAGTTTGAACCTCGTTCAGGACCGACAGCGCATGCCTGCAACGACCGAATAAATTGAAAGCATCTTCGTCAGGCGCTGGCGCTTAACTAAGAATTGTCGAGCCATTCCCTGATGCAAGGGAGGCGGCTCGTGGAGGATTACAGATGTCACACCTGAAACAGGTGGGGGTGAAAGCGGGCGAGCTTTTGAATCCACTTGATACATTCGCCAGCCGCCACATTGGCCCCAAGGGGGCAGCGGTGGAGGAAATGCTGGAGACGCTGGGCGTGTCCAGCCTGGACGAGCTGATTGACCTCGCCGTCCCCGACGCCATTCGCAGCACCAATGGGCTGGACTTGCCCGAAGCGTACAGCGAATCACAGGTGCTGGCCGATTTGCGCGAGCTGGCACAACAGAATGAAATTTACCGGTCATTCCTGGGCATGGGCTACTACGATACCCTGGTGCCCGGCGTCGTCCAGCGCAACATTCTGGAGAACCCGGGCTGGTACACGCAATACACACCATACCAGGCCGAGATCGCCCAGGGCCGCCTGGAAGCGCTCCTCAATTTCCAGACGATGGTCAGCGACCTGACCGGCCTGGAGATTGCCAACGCCTCAATGCTGGACGAGGGCACCGCGGCAGCCGAAGCCATGACCCTCTGTTTGCGAGCGCAGGGCCGGCGCTCCACCGCCAACACGTTCTTCGTCTCCGACCTGTGTCACCCGCAGACCATCGGCGTGGTGCAGACGCGCGCTGCCGCGCTGGGCATCGACGTCGTGGTCGGCGACCACCGCACGTTTGAGGTCGACGACGACGTGTTCGGCGTGCTGGTGCAATATCCGGCGACGGACGGCTCTATCTATGATTACCAGGCGTTCTTCGAACGGGCCCACGAACAAGGGGCCCTGACCGTGGTCGCCACCGACCTGCTGGCCCTGACCCTGCTGCGCGAGCCGGCCGACTTCGGCGCGGACGTGGCGGTGGGCAACAGCCAGCGCTTTGGCGTGCCCATGGGCTACGGCGGCCCGCACGCCGCTTTCATGGCCACGCACGAGGAGTACACACGCCAGCTGCCGGGCCGCCTCGTCGGCGTCTCCGTGGACAGCACCGGCGCGCCCGCGCTGCGGCTGGCCCTGCAGACGCGCGAGCAGCACATTCGCCGCGAGCGCGCCACCAGCAACATCTGCACGGCGCAGGTGCTGTTGGCCATCATGGCCTCCATGTACGCCGTCTACCACGGCCCTGAAGGGCTGAAACGGATCGCGCAACGCGTGCGCCTGCTGACCCTGCTGCTGGCCCAACAGTTGCAGGAGGCCGGCTACGAGGTGAACGACACGCCCGTCTTCGACACACTCAAGATCAGCGGCGGCCCGCGCAGCCAGGAAGAGGTACTGCAGGCGGCGCGCGAACAGCGCATGAACCTGCGCGCCTACGACGACGGCGCGGTGGGCGTGGCCCTGGACGAGGCGACGACGGTCGACGAACTACAGCAGTTGCTGGCCATTTTCGGCGCGGCGACGGACGTCGATCTACAACAGGCCGCGGAAGCGGTTTCGCTCGA
>JBMCFH010000016.1:0-33658 GCA_048620455.1 Chloroflexota bacterium
CGCCCCCAGACGGACAGCTCGGCTTAGGTCAAGCTCCTGAACGCGCTCACGGGCCACGCCCCCCGGTTGTTGTCTGGCCGTTTCTTTTTCACCGAATTGTGCTACTTCCTGAGTCATCGTCTAACCTCGTTCTTCTGCCAGACGCTCGCCAAGGATGCCGTGCGGCCGCAGGATGAGCACCAGCACCAGCGCCAGGAAGGCCACGACGTCCTTCAACTGCGTAAACGCCGTAATCTCAAAGCCACCCAATACCAGGCTTGGCCCGATTGATTCTAGAATGCCTAGCAGGAGCCCACCGACCATGGCGCCCACAATATTACCGATGCCGCCAATTACGGCCGCCGTAAAGGCCTTGATGCCCGGGAAGAATCCCGAGAAAAAGTAAATATTGCGGAACACCAGCGAGTAAAGCATCGCCGCCACTCCGGCCATCGCACCGCCGACGGCAAACGTCAATACGATAGCCCGGTCGACGTTGATGCCCATCAGCGCGGCGATCTCCTTATCCTCCGCTACAGCACGCAACGTTTTGCCTATCTTCGTCTTCTCCACGAAGTAATAGAGCCCCACCATCATCAGAATGGCGGCGACGATCACCAGGGCCTGGCCCTTGGCTATCCTGAAGCCTCCAATCACCAGCGGCCCCGAGAGCGCCTCAAACGTGGGCCACGTGTTAATGCCCGCGCCAAAAAAGCCACGAAACGTGTATTGCAGAAAAAAGGACGCACCAATAGATGTAATCAGGGGGATCAGCCGCGGTGATCCACGCAATGGCTTGTAGGCCACCCGCTCCACGATAACGGCTACTAATGTCGATGTGGCCATACAGACCAAAAGGATGACCACGAAGGCTATGACCGGTTGCGCATCCAGGAAGCCGGAACGCGCCAGCGAGTCGGCCACGTAGAATCCGATCATGGCCCCGCTCATAAACACCTCGCCGTGGGCGAAATTAATGAAATTCAGCACGCCGTACACCATCGTGTAACCCAGAGCGATGAGGGCGTAGATGCCTCCCTGCGCCAGACCGAACACGATGAGGTCTCGCCACTGCGCGGCGGTTAGCCGACCGCTGGCGATGCTACGGAAAGCCCCGATCAGAATAAGGACGATGGAAACAATGCCGATTGTCCAGAAGACAACGGTAACCCAGTTGATACGCTCCAGATTGATGTTGAAGCGCCCCTCAATTCGTTCAGCGAGCGTTGTCACATCTCTTCTCCTCTTCCTTCTTAGAGATAAACATTGCGCGGGGTCGATTCCAGACCGGCCCCGCGCAACGCGAATACTTCAGACGGACGTTATGGTCTCTGAATCTCCATACCAACTTCCTCAGCCTGCAAGACAATGAAGTTGCCGGCCGGTTCGAAGATGGGGAAGTAGACAAGTTCGGCGCCAGAAGCAGCGACTTCGGTTAGAACCGGTCGCATATCTTCCTGTTCCTTGCCGACAGCCGTTGCCAGCACAACCTCACCGCCCAGGCCCTCGAAGGAGCTGCCCATTGCCGAGGTCAGACCCTGCGTGTAGGGATCGCCGTCATTAATCGTAGCGATCTGAGAGAGCCCGAGTTCTTCAAAGGCGTAGGTTGCGGCAGCACGACCCTGGAACTCGTCATTGTGCGCGGTGCGGAAGTAACCGTAGCTCCAGTTATCGCCGCGGGATGGACCCTCTTCGCTGAAGTAGCCGACCGCCGTCAGCGCCGGGGCCGTGTTGGATGCGGAGATAATGAGGTATCCGGCTCCGGCAGCCACTTCGGAGGCAGGTACGGCCGCACCTGAGCAGCTTGTACCGATAATCGCCACGACCTGCGGGTTGGCCACGATGCGCTGGGCGCCAAGCTGGCCACCTTCGGAGTTACACAGGTCGTCTTCTTCCATACTCAATTGGACGGGATGCCCGGCAATGTCGCCGAAGTCTTCGATAGCCAGCTCGACCGCTCGTACCTGGTCGGTGCCCAGATTGGTTACGGCGCCGCTGATAGCTTGCAAGGTGGCAAGTTCAATTGGAGCGCCTTCTTCTACGACAATCTCGCCTAATTCCACGCCTTCCGGCGCCTCGGGAACAACGCCTCTGCCCGCTTCAGGCGGATCGAACTCATAGCTCGCCTGGACGTTGTTAATCACGTCGGAGGCACCCATATCCACACTCTCAAAACGGAAGATGCCGATGGCGGGAGCAGCGCAATCGCCGAACTCATTACAGGCCAGGTTGCCGGTCAGGCCGTCATGGCTCGATTGGTAAACGGCTTCGATCAGCGCCTGGCGATCGATGACCAGCGAGCCGTCATCTTGCTCTTCCGCTACTTGCTGGATGGCGTTCAAAGCAATATTGGTAGCGTCGTAAGCATGGGAATGGAAAGCCTGGATAGGACTCTCGCCGTAAGCCTCTTCATAACTGGCGACCAGATCCTCATAGTCGCCGCCGCTGGGGAAGAGCGGTCCGGAGAAGTACATGCCGACGCCGGTCTCGCCAACGTTCTCGAAGAACGTGTCGGACGTCAGACCGTCGGCGCCCATCAGGTAGATTGGGCTACCGGCTTCTTCTGCCGGTTCCTCTTCTTCCGCCGGTTCTTCTTCTTCCATTGGCTCTTCTTCCGTCGGCTCTTCGGCCGGCTCTTCCTCCTCCGGCTCCTCTACGGGCTCCTCCGCCGGTTCTTCAGCGGCGGGCGCCTCGGTCGGTTCTGCGGTACCGCCACAGGCAACCAGGCCAACAGTCAGAAGAATTAACAGCACCAGATATAAAAATCGTTTCATCGTTCCTTCTCCTCGGGTAAATCAACTAATTAAATCGTCGACCGGCATATGCCGGTCAAGCACCGACCCTGATACGGTTCTGAACTACGCGAACAGGGTAGGTACGGCGTATAACTAGAAGGGACACCTCTATCTTATAATCTCACCTCCTATTCGGTTGGTATGGCATTAATGAGACTTCAAAGATGGTTGGCGCACGCGCCGCCATATACTGGATGCTTAGGGAGATTCTAATGAAATATTGATAGTTGTCAACTGATATTGGGTGCGGCGGCTTTGAAAAGTGGCCGCCTGTCCGTGACGTGAACTGCCTGTTTCTGTTACTATAGAAGGGTGGAGAGAGTGCATAATTTGGAACTTTTCGAACAATCGGCGAGCCAGCCATCGATAGAGCCTGGAGGAAAAAGTGAGTCAAGAGACCCTTACTGTAACTGATAATCGCACCGGTAAAACGTACGAGTTGCCCATTGAGCACGGCACGGTCCGCGCCATGGATCTGCGGCAGATCAAGGTGGATGACGGAGACTTTGGCTTGATGAGTTACGATCCAGCCTACAAGAACACGGCGTCGACCAAGAGCACAATCACCTATATTGACGGTGACCAGGGGATCCTGCGTTATCGGGGCTATCCAATCGAACAATTGGCGGAGAATTGTACATTTCTGGAGGTCGCTTACCTGCTCCTTTTCAAGGAGCTGCCTACGCGGGAGCAACTCGATGATTGGGTGAGGGAGATTACCTTCCATACGCTGATTCATGAGAATATGAAGGGGCTGTTCGAGGATTTCCGCTACGATGCCCATCCCATGGGTATGTTGATCAGCGGCGTGGCTGCCCTGTCTACCTTTTACCCGGAAGCCAAGCAGGTGGAAGACGAGGAGAACCGGCTGTTACAGATCAAGCGCCTCATCGCCAAGATGCCGACGCTGGCTGCCTATGCCTACCGCTTCAGCATGGGCTTTCCCATCAATTATCCGAACAACGAACTGACCTATTCAGGCAATTTCCTGAATATGATGTTCAAGATGGTGGAACTGAAATATGAGCCGCATCCTGCCCTGCAGCGGGCGCTGGACGTGTTGTTCATTCTGCATGCCGATCACGAGCAGAATGCGGGCACTACAGCCATGCGCACTGTGGGCAGTACGTTGGCCGATCCTTACAGCGCCGTCTCGGCTGCTGCTGCGGCTCTCTACGGTCCGCGCCATGGCGGCGCCAACGAGGCCGTGGTGCGTATGCTGACGGAAATTGGCGATGTGAAGAACGTGCCCGACTATGTGGAACGCGTTAAGAACGGGGAGTTCCGCCTGATGGGTTTCGGCCATCGCGTCTACAAGAATTACGATCCGCGTGCGCGAATTATCAAGGAAGCGGCCGACGACGTCTTTGAAGTGACGGGGCGCAACCCCTTGCTGGACATTGCCCTGGAGCTGGAGCGCATCGCTCTACAGGACGATTATTTCGTGTCGCGCCGCCTGTATCCCAACGTCGATTTCTATTCGGGCATCATCTACCAGGCGATGGGTCTTCCGACAAGCATGTTCCCCGTGATGTTTGCTATTCCACGCACCGTGGGCTGGCTGGCCCAGTGGCAGGAACTGTTGAACGATTCGGAACAGGCCATCGCCCGCCCGCGCCAGATTTATCTTGGGGAAGGCGAGCGAGATTACGTCTCTATTGAGGATCGTTCGTAGGCGGCAACGGCGGCGCCAGCGACCACAAAACCGTAAAGAACAACAGGGAGCTACCCAGCAAGAAGAGGCTGGGGCGCCACTGTTGCCACAGGTAGAAGATATCGGCCGGCTGTTCGACCGGCGGCGGCGACGGCGCGTAGCCGGCGACCGCATCCCACACCGGGAGGGGTGTGAAATCGGGCTCCATCATGCGAAAGTAGTACCAGGCCTGGTCGCGTTCACTGTCACCAGGGCGCTTAAAGAACCAGTAGTTGACCACGCCAACCCAGGGCCACTCGCGCCGGGCGCGCTCGAACGCTTCCACCGCGTAGCGCGCCTGTTGAGCCTCGCTGACCTGACCATAGACCGGTGGGATGCCATCGGGCACGACATTCCAGCCCATTTCGCTGATCCAGATCGATTTGTGCGCGTCCCCATGTTGCACCATCTGGTCGCGTAGGTAGAGATGATAAGGGTAATTGATCACGGTGGGGCGCAGCCGCTGATCCGTTGGACCAGACCACAGGCCGTATCCCTGCGCTGACATCACATCAAAACACTCTCCCGCCCCGGCGGCATACATACGTTCCAGAAAGACGAGGGCGTTGAGATTGCGCCCGTCAATCGCCACGGTGGGCGTCAGCGCGCCGGCCAAAACGACGGCGTCCTCATCTGCGGCCTTAATTCGTTCGTAAGCCAGGCACAGTAGTTCCGTATAGGCTTCGGGATTCACGTCCTGCAACCCCCACTCCTCGTTGCCGTTAGGCTCGTTCCACACCTGGTAATAGTCGATCTGTTCCGCGTAGCGCTCGGCGACTAGTTCCACAAAGTCCCCGAAGTCGGCGAAGTCATCGGGCGGCGCATTGGTGCCGATCGTATCAGAAAGCGCCCGCGTCCAGGCCGGTGGGTTGCCCAGGCGCGCGATGATCTCCACGTCGTGTTCTTGCGCCAGCGAGACGATGTTGTCGTACTTGGCCCAGGCGTCGACGGGGTCCGGCTCGCCATCGCCGTCCAGGTCGTTGCGGCGGTCCACGAAGTCGCCCTTGCCGTGAATCTCGATATCTTCCCAGGTGAACTCCTGGCGGATGTACTCAAATCCGGCGTCGCGGATTAGGCGCAGGCTCTCTTCGCGCACCTCGGGCAGCGCTTCGTTCTGTAGGAAGGTGTTTACGCCAAAGGGGCTGACGTCAGCGTGGGTTACCTGCGCCTCCCGCGCCAGATGCGGTTGGGGCCGGATGGCCGAGTGGAACCACTGTAGCAGGCCGCGTAGTTGGCCCGCCGCTTCCTCTTCGCCGGTCAATTGATAGAGCGATAGGGTGGGTGGGAACAGGGCCAGAATGAGCAGAAACAGGCCGATAGCGGTGATGATCTTACGCAACATGGGGCGCATTATACGCGGGAAGTGGCAATCGAACAGCTTTCCACACGTGCTGATTGTGTTGGTCTAGAGGCGTTGCTCGGCCTGGGCCAGGGCGCGGGCCACAGCCAGATGTGCTTCCCACCCTTTGCCGCTATCTTCGAAGTTCCACCAGGCGGATAGGACTGCCTGCGCCAGCCCCCAGCGCAGGATCCGGCGGCGGTCAAGGTCCAGCAGGTCGCCCAACTGCGCCACGCGCCGTTGCATGACGCGATCTAGCTGCGGGACATGGCCGATCTGCGGTAGAGGATTTCGCAGCAGGGCCCCGGGTTCGTAGGCCGGTTCCCCGGCGACGCCTTTCGGATCCAGGGCCAGCCAGGGCCGGCGTTTGGCTGCCAGGATGTTGTAGTGGTGCAGGTCGCCGTGCAGCAGCACCGGCGGGGCGCTGGAGGCCAACAATTCGCAGAAGTAGCGTTCCGCCTGTTCTACCAGATGCAGAGGGAAAGGACCGGTGCCGCCGTCGAAATGTTGGCGCAATCGTTGTAGACCGCGGCCCCACTTCTCCACCGTAGGAAAGGAGTGCGCTTCCGGCAGCGGCCGCCAGAGATCGCGCATCACCGCGGCGGCGATGGCTGTGGCTTCTTCGTCGTCGCGAGTGACCAGCATCGTGCCCGGAGCGAGGCGTTCCAGCAGGAGCGCACCCAGATCCCACTCTGCGTCGAGAAGGCGCACACAGCCGCGACCGTCGTACAGTCGAAGGGCGTCCATTTCTGTGCGCAGTTCCGCGTTGGGCACGCCAACCTTGAGCACAACCTCCGTCCCGTCCGCACGCCGGGCCGGCGCCACGTAATTATAGCTGAGCGCGGCGAAGGGCGGGGAGAGCGCCAGGGACCAGCGTTGTGCGCATTGCTCCAGGAGTGCGGGCAGTTGTTCCAGCCAGCGCGCGCCATCCTCTGCGTAGAGGTCGACGATCGTTTGCCGGAAGGTGGGCGAAAGATCCATGCTCTCCAGTGTCAAGGCGTGACTTTCTCCTTCATTGCCTGCCACTATGCCCTATGATAGACTCATTGTCGCACCATGTCAGCTCTTTGCGTGTCATCATAAATGAAGCTTGAGAGGAAGCAATGCTATCCCCCACTGAGAAGTTTCTTTTTGTATTGCTTGTAGCGATTTCTTTGGGAGCCACTATTGTCACGTTTGAGGAGATGCGGCGCATCATTGCGCGGGGCCAGGGCCGGCTGCGGTTGGACGACTTGCCACGGCGTATGGTTACCGGCGTCGTGGCGCTGATCACCCAGGGAAACATCCTGAAAAACCGCAAGATCACGTCGCTCCTGCACTACGGGGTCGCCTGGGGGTTCATTTTTTATGGCCTGGTAAACGTGGTCGATGTGCTGGAGGGGTTCATCGCCGGTTTCGAAATACCGGGCGCGGTTGGCGATGTGTACCGGTTGCTGGCTGACATCTTTACGGTAGCCGTCCTGGTTGGCATCGTCTACTTGATGGCGCGGCGCTTTGCTTCGTCCACGGGCCGGCGCACGCTTTCGGCGCGCGAGAACGTGAAACTGATGGACAAGGCCCGCGCCGGCATTCCCAAAGATTCGCTGGTTGTGGGGCTCTTTATTTTTCTGCACGTTGGGTTTCGCTTCCTCGGCCAGACCTTCCACGTGGCCGAAGTGGGCGGCGACGCCTGGCAGCCGTTCGCCGCCTCGGTCGCTACGTTGTGGCAGGGGCTCTCGCCTGAGGCTTTGACTATCGGTTTCCACGCCAGCTGGTGGGTTGCGCTGGGACTTATCTTTCTATTCCTGCCTTACTTCCCCTATACCAAGCACGCCCATTTATTCATGGGGCCCCTCAACTTCATGACGCGACCGGAGCGCACTTCGTTGGGCGCGCTGGACACCATCGATTTTGAAGATGAGAGCATTGAGCAGTTCGGCGTGGCGCGCCTCACCGATCTGGAGCAGACGCACATTCTGGACGCCTTTGCCTGCATCATGTGCAACCGTTGCCAGGATGCCTGTCCCGCCTACGTGACGGGCAAAGAGCTTTCGCCGGCCGCCTTAGAAATAAACAAGCGCTACTACATTCGCGAGAACATGGCGGCGCTGGCTGCGGGAGAAGAGGATGAGCCGCACCTTCTTGACTATGCCATCAGCGAGAGCGCCTTGTGGGCCTGCACGGCCTGTGGCGCCTGTGTTGAGGTCTGCCCGGTGGGCAACGAGCCCATGTTTGACATTCTCTATATACGCCGCGATCAGGTGCTGATGCAGGCTGACTTCCCGTCAGAGTTGCAGGGGGCGTTCAGAGGGATGGAACGCACCGGCAACCCCTGGAGCACGACGGAAGATCGCCTGGCCTGGGCCAGCTCTCTGCCGTTCGACGTACCCACCGTCGAAGAAAACCCTGACTTTGAGGTGCTTTACTGGGTGGGCTGCGCCGGCGCTTTCGATCCCAAGGGACAGGAGATCGCGCGCGCCATTGCCACCGTCCTCAACGCCTCCGGTACTAGCTTTGCCGTTTTGGGCAGCATGGAGACGTGTACCGGCGACGCCGCGCGTCGCGCCGGAAATGAGTACCTGTACTATGAGATGGCGATGGCCAACATCGAGGTGCTGAAAGAGATCGGCGCGGATGACAAGCGTATTGTCACCGGCTGTCCGCACTGCCTGCATACCATTGGAAAGGAATACGGCGAGCTGGGCGGTGACTTCCACGTGATGCACCACACGCAGATGATTGCCGACCTGGTTGGTCGTGGCAAATTGCGTCTGAACGGCGCGCAGTTGGAGCAAGTTACTTTCCACGATCCCTGCTATCTCGGCCGTCACAACGGTGTTTTCGACGATCCGCGCAAGGCGCTGTCCGACGCGGGAACAACGCTGTTGGAGATGGATCGCAGCCGCGAGAACTCTTTCTGCTGTGGCGCGGGCGGCGCGCAATTCTGGAAGGAAGAGGAGCACGGCATGCAGGCCGTCAGCAATAATCGTTATCAGGAAGCGGAGAAAACGGGAGCGAAGACCCTGGCTATCGGTTGCCCCTTCTGCGCGCGCATGCTGGAGGACGCCGGTAAAGAGCTGGGCGAAACGATGAAGGTCGTGGATGTGGCGGAAGTTGTGGTTGGCGCCATGGATGGAGCAGCGAACGGAAGCTGAAGCATAAGGAGAATGAATGCGAATAAGAAAGAGCGCCTCTGCCGCGCTGACGATGGCTCTAAGCCTGCTGGTCTTGCTTTTGTTGGCCGGTTGCAGTGAGTTGCGTGGCCCGTACGAAGAGACGTTTGATGAACTGGGGCGCTGGGGCGGCGGCGAGGATCTCAACGCCCGCGGCGAGGTAAACAACGGCCGTTATGAGTTCCTGGTCAAGTCCGAGCTAGGGCTGTTCTGGTCCACCGCAGGGGAGGATTTTGCCGATGGTGTCTATCAGGTAGAAGCAACGCAGCTGGAAGGCCCTCTGGACAATGGGTACGGTATGCAGTTTCGCGTAGATCCTGATACGAACTCCTTTTATCTTTTCGAGGTCAGCGGCGACGGCTATGTGTGGATTGGCCATTGCCAGGATCGTTGTGAGGAGGAGGAACCGCTCATTGAAAATGGCTGGTTTGTGTCGGACGCGGTCAACGAAGGGCTCGACGCCACCAACGTGCTCCGCGTGCGCGCCGAGGGCGCCAATATGATTTTCTTCGTAAACGACCAGGAAGTAGGGCGGGTTACTGATGACACGCTGGAATCGGGCGACATTGGCATCATGGTGGAGACCCTGGGGGAAGGCGGCGTGCTTGTCGCATTTGACAATTTCACCGTTTCGCCCCTGCCATAACGCCGTCTTTCCTGCATCCCCTGGCTCCACGCCCGCTGAACGACGCCGCTCGCTATAACGGGATATTTAGAGTCGATCGTTTACATTTGTCGGTGTAATAAGGGTGGCGAGCCGCCAGCTCGCCCATAATTCTTGCACCCACTATCCCTGATGAGAAGGAATGTCATGGCGCAGAAGGAAAAGGTACGGACAGTCGATCTTGAAGACGTAACCATCACTTTTGGCCAGGTTCTCGACGACTATCAGTTGGCTCTGGAAAGCCGTTATGCCAGCGTGATCGGCCGGCGGGAAGTGCTGAGCGGCAAGGCGAAGTTCGGCATTTTCGGCGATGGCAAAGAGGTGGCGCAGATTGCCATGGCCAAGGCCTGGCAACCGGGAGACTTCCGCTCTGGCTATTATCGGGATCAGACCTTGATGGTAGCGCTGGGGCTGCACACGTTTGAGGAGTTTTTCGCCCAGCTGTACGCTCACGCAGATCTGCAGGCGGAGCCGATGATGGGCGGGCGGGCCATGAACGCCCATTTCGCCACGCGCAGCCTGAACCCGGATGGTACCTGGAAAGACCTGACGCAAATGTATAATTCGTCGCCGGATCTTTCGCCCACCGGCGCGCAAATGCCGCGACTCGTGGGCCTGACTTATGCTTCGTACCTCTACCGGCGGCTGCCCGAATTGCAGTCGCTGACCCGCTTTTCACGTGACGGTCAGGAGGTCGTCTGGGGCACCATCGGCAATGCCACCTGCGCCGAGGGTGTCTTCTGGGAAGCGGTCAATGCCGTGGGCGTGCTTGGCGGGCCGCTTGTGCTCTCCATCTGGGACGATGGATATGGTATTTCCGTGCCTAACGAACATCAGGTCACGAAAGAGAATATTTCACAGTTGCTGCAAGGGTTCCAGCGTGAAGCGGAGTCGCAGGATGGGTACGAGATTTACGTCGTGCCGGGCTGGGATTATCCGGCGCTGATAAGAACCTATGACCAGGCGGCGCGGCTGGCCCGCGAGGAGCACGTTCCCACGATCGTGCACGTGATCGAGTTGACCCAACCTCAGGGTCACTCGACGTCCGGTAGCCACGAGCGATATAAGCCCGAGGAGCGGTTGGCCTGGGAGGAAGAGTTCGACTGTATTCATAAGATGCGCCAGTGGATCCTGGAAGAGAGCATTGCCACCGAGGACGAGTTGGACGCGATGGAACAGGAGGCGCGCCGGCGCATGGAAGGGGTTCGACGCAATGCGTGGGAGGCGTTCCAGGCGCCCATCCGCGCCGAACTGCAGGAAATGGGCGACATCGTGGACGAAATAGCGTTCCATTCTGCGCATCGACAGGAGCTGGCGCAGATCCAGCGGCGGCTGAACCGGCGCCAGACTCTTTCGCGCAAGGATATTATGCAGGGTCTGCGCGAGGTCCTGCTAACCTTGCGCGACGAGGAGATACCGACCAAACAGGTCCTGATCGAATGGAAGCGAGCGCAGGAAGCGGTCAACGAAGAGCGTTATGGCTCGCATCTGTACAGCCAATCCGAAGAGCGCGCCCTGAATGTGGAGCCGGTTGCCCCCGCTTACTCCGAGGAGTCGCCTACCGTCAGCGGGTTCGAGGTGCTAAATGCAGCCTTTGATGCGATGCTGGCCCGCGATCCGCGCGTGATCGCCTTCGGCGAAGATCTGGGACGGCTGGGTGGCGTGAATCAGGCGTTCGCCGGATTGCAGGCCAAATACGGTGCGTTGCGAGTCGCCGACACCGGCATACGCGAGGCGACAATCATGGGCCAGGCCATGGGCCTGGCGCTGCGCGGCCTGCGGCCTATTGCCGAAATGCAATACCTGGATTACGTCTTGTACGCACTACAGATCATGTCCGACGACCTGGCGACCATCCACTGGCGCACGCGAGGCGGGCAGAAAGCGCCTGTGATCGTGCGCACCAGAGGCCACCGGCTCGAGGGAATCTGGCACTCCGGCTCGCTGATGGCCGGTATCATCAATCTGGTGCGCGGCATGCACGTTCTCGTTCCGCGCGATATGACCCGCGCCGCCGGTTTCTACAACACATTGTTACACTCAGACGAGCCGGGTATTGTGGTAGAGGTATTGAACGGCTACCGCTTAAAGGAGAAGTTGCCGGACAACATCGATCAAATGACGGTGCCCCTGGGCGTGCCCGAGATTTTGCGTGAGGGTCAGGACGTGACGGTGGTGACGTACGGGGCCATGTGTCGCCTCTGTCTGGAAGCGGCGGAGTTGCTGTCAGAGGTGGGCGTGGACGTGGAGGTTATCGACGTGCAATCGCTCTTGCCCTTTGATCGCAATGGCCTCATCGTGGAGTCCTTGCGCAAGACGAGTCGCATCGTTTTCGCCGACGAAGATGTGCCCGGCGGGACGACGGCCTATGTGATGCAGAAAGTATTGGAGGAGCAAAAGGGATACTACTGGCTGGACTCCGAACCGCGCACGCTGCCCGGCGCAGAGCACCGGCCCGCCTATGGCACCGATGGCGACTATTTCTCCAAGCCGAACGTAGAGTCGATTTTCGAAACGGTTTATGAGTTGATGAATGAGGCGGATCCACAGCGTTATCCGAGGTTTTACTGATTGGAGATCGGAGACTGGAGACTGGAGATTGGCGTGCCGCCTGGTTCTTCAATCTCTAATCTCCAGTCAACCAATCTCTGTTTTTAAGGAGAATCCATGGCAACCAGTGTAGTGATGCCTGAGATGGGCGAAGGGGTTATCGAGGGAACCGTGGCGCGGTGGCTGAAGGAAGAGGGCGACCGTATCGAGGAGTTTGAGCCCATCCTGGAGATTGAAACGGACAAGGTGACGACAGAGGCCACGGCAGAAATCGCCGGCACGCTGCTCAAGATCTACGTAGAAGAAGGGGAGACGGTGCCGGTGGGTACCGTACTGGCCTACATTGGCGAGGAGGGTGAGACGCCGCCCGAGACGCCGCAGGCGGCAGAAGCGGAAGAGGAATTGGTGGCGGCCGGGGAGGCCGAAGGCGTACGCTCTGACGGCGAGGAAGAAGCGCCTGGGAACGGCCATGCGAGGCGAGACAGAGGGCAGATCACGGAACGCGATGGAGAGCCCGGCGAAGAGGCGCTGCCCTTTGCCGATTGGGCCAGCCCCGTGGTGCGGCGCATTGCCGAGGAACACAACGTCGATCTGAGCAAGGTGCAGGGCACCGGTCGCGGCGGGCGCACGACGAAGAAGGACATACTGGCCTATCTGGAGCAGCAGGAGAAGGAAGTGGAAGCGCCCACACGCGTGGCGGAGCCCGTGCGCGAGCGCGCTCCACAACCTGCCGAAGCGCCGCCCGGAGCTCCGGCCCTGCAACCTGGCGAAGGAGACGAGGTAGTGCCCTTGACCGGCATGCGGCGTAGCATTGCCGAACACATGGTGCGTAGCAAGCGAACCAGCCCTCACGTCACCACGGTCTTTGAAGTTGATTTTTTCAGAGTGGCGACGCATCGCCAGGCGCACAAGGAGCAGTACGCTCGCGACGGGGCGCGCCTGACGTTCACTCCCTATATCGTCATGGCGACGGCCCAGGCGCTGAAGGAACATCCCCGTGTTAATTCCAGCTGGAGCGATGAGGGTCTTGTGCTCAGGCGGGCGATCAATATCGGCGTGGCGACGGCGCTGGATGATGGCCTGATTGTGCCTGTGATTAAGAATGCCGATCACTTCAATTTGCTGGGATTGGCGCGACAGGTAAATGACCTGGCGCAGCGGGCGCGCAACAATCGCCTGAAACCGGAAGAAGTGCAGGGCGGTACGTTTAGCATTACCAACCACGGGGTGTCCGGCAGCCTCTTTGCGACGCCGATCATCAACCAGCCGCAGTGCGGTATTCTGGGCATCGGCAAAATCGAAAAGCGCGTCAAGGTCATAGACGATGCCATCGCCATTCGCCCCCTGGCATACGTCAGCTTCACCTTTGACCATCGCATTTTGGACGGCGCCGAAGCCGATTATTTTGTTGGTACCTTCAAGGAGATAATTGAGGGCTGGGAGTGAGGCTGCCGCGCCGCGTGGCTGCTCAGGGCAACATCAAGTAGCGTCGTAGTTCGTAGAGCAGGAGGCCGGCAGCAACGGACAGATTCAGTGAGGACGCTGTGCCCTGCATGGGGATGGTAACCGAAACTTCAGCCCGGTTCAGCGTTTCAGGTGGCAGCCCCTGGCCTTCGCTTCCCAGGAGGAGCAAAGTGGGGAAGCGGTAGCCGGTTTCCCAGAAGGTGCGCTCGGCGTGCGCCGAGGTGGCTACTGTGTGCAACCCCTGCGCCTCTGCCCATCGCCACAGGCGGTCCATGTCTTCCACTTCGGCCAATGGTACGGTAAAGAGAGCGCCCATGCTGGCCTTCACCGCAGTGGGGTGAAAGGGATCGACGCTGGGGCCGACCAGAAGGACCCCCGCGCCGCCTGCAGCATCCACCGTGCGCACGATGGCGCCCAGGTTGCCGGGATCTGAGATTTGCTCCAGCGCCACGTAGACAGAGTCCTGGTGCACGGGAAGATCGCGCAGTTGTTGCAGGCGCACGTTGACGATGGCGCCCAGCCCTACGGGATTCTCGCGGTCGGAGATGGCCTGAAACACGTCCTGCGACACTTCTGCAACGGTCGTGCCCTGCGCTTTTTGCTCGGACAGCGCCGCCAGCGCAACCTCGCTGGTCAGCAACGCCGGGGCGTAGACGATGGTCTCAACCGGCGCCTTCTGTTCCAGGGCGGTGAGCACCACGCGGATGCCCTCGATGAAAAATGCGCCTTCCTCCTGCCGGTGCTTCTTGCGGTGCAGTTTCTTGATGCGCTTGACCAGGGGGTTGCGGTGGCTGGTAATCATGGTCTGTGGGCGGCGGCGCAGTGGCGTTGTCTACTTACTGCTGCCTGCCTCGCTAAATGATCGGTGTTGCTCCCACGCCCGCCGCAGTTTCTGCGGCACACGCACCGGCGACAGCGTCTCCAGACTGGCGAAATAGCCCGATTGCACCGCAGCCGCGGCCACGGTCTGCCCGCTGGCGATCTCGCCGCTGACAGTCCATCGCGTGCGCCCCAGTTCCCGGACCCACATGCGCCCGCGGACGTCGTCGCCAAACTGTACGGGCCGACGGTAGTCGATCTCCGTCCGGGTCAGAATGGGGCTGATCTGCTGGGCCAGCATCTCTTCGATGGGCATGTGGTCTACGAGAATCTCCTGGCGCAGATCCTCAAGCCAACGGATATAGACGGCGTTGTGGACGATATTGGCAAAGTCAATGTCGTAGGTTCTGACCGTAAAGGTCAGTTCTACGAGCAGCGGAAGTTCGGACGAGGACGGAGCGTGCATGAACTTTGCCGGATCAGGCCGGCGGCGGCGAACCGGTGGAGACAGAGCGCGACGAGGCCACCGATCGCTTCTTCTGCGAGCGGCTTGCCGGGGTCAGGGACGCTTCCAACACTTCGTTCATGCGCTCTACCTGCACGAAGTGCAGCCCTTGCCGCAGCTTCTTCGGTATCTCATGCAGGTCATTGGCGTTCTTCTTGGGCATGACGAAGGTGGTGATGCCCGCGCGCCGCGCTGCCAGCGCCTTCTCGCGTATGCCGCCGACGGGCAGCACGCGACCGCGCAGTGTGATCTCACCCGTCATACCCACATCACGGCGCACAGCGCGCCCGGTGAAGGCTGAGATTAAGGCCGTCGCCAGGGCCACGCCGGCCGAAGGCCCGTCCTTGGGCACAGCGCCTTCCGGCACGTGAATGTGAATATCCGTGTTTTCGAAAATGTCCTCTGCCAGCCCCAGCGCCTTGGACTGGCTGCGCGTGTAGCTGAGCGCCGCCTGCGCGCTCTCCTGCATGACGTCGCCCAGTTGCCCGGTCAGCGTCAGAGAGCCTTTGCCCGGCATCAGGTTCACCTCGACGAACATCGTGTCCCCGCCGGCTGAGGTCCAGGCTACGCCCGTGGCCACGCCGATTTCATCTTCGTCGCGCAATAGCTCTTTATTGAATTGCGGCGGTCCGATCAGATCTACGATCTGCTTGGAGCGCAGACGCCTGGGGTGCGACCGTTTTTCGGCCACGCGCCTGGCGATCTTGCGGCACACCCGGGCGATTTCCCGCTCCATGTTACGCACGCCGGCTTCGTAGGTATACTCGCGGATCAGCAGTTGCAGGGACTCTTCTTCAAAGCGTAGCCCTGCCTCATCTAGCCCGTGCTGGCGTATCTGGCGTGGAATCAGGAACTGCCGCGCGATTTCGACCTTCTCTTCTTCCAGGTAACCGGGAAATTCGATGACCTCCATGCGATCCAGCAGGGCCGGTGGAATGGGGTCCAGGAAGTTGGCCGTCGCTATGAACAGGATGCTGGATAGATCATAGTCCAGATCCAGATAGTGGTCGGAGAAGGACCAGTTCTGTTCCGGATCCAGAACCTCCAGCAGGGCCGCCGCCGGGTCGCCGCGAAAATCCTGCCCCAATTTGTCGATCTCGTCCAGCATGAAAAGAGGGTTCACGGTGCCCGCACGGCGCATGGCCTGAATGATGCGCCCGGGTAGGGCGCCAATGTAGGTGCGACGGTGGCCCCGTATCTCAGCTTCATCGCGCACACCGCCCAGGCTCACGCGCAAAAACTCGCGCCCGAGCGCATTGGCGATGGAGCGACCCATTGATGTCTTGCCCGTTCCCGGCGGGCCGACAAAACAGAGGATGGGCGTCCGGTTGCGTTCCGGGGCGATTTTCTTGACGGAGATGAACTCCAGGATGCGTTCCTTGACCTTGTCCAGACCATAGTGATCCTTGTCCAGCACTTTCGAGGCGTGCCGGACGTCAAGATTCTCCTGCGACTTTTCTGTCCATGGCAGTTCCAGAATCCAGTCCAGATAGGTGCGGATGATGCCAACCTCCGGGGACATGGGCGGCATGCTCGCCAGGCGCGCGATTTCGCGGTCGGCCCGGTTGCGCGCGGCGTCAGGAAGCGCTTTGCTGTCCAGGGCTTCGCGCAATTCATCCAGCTCCTGGGCAAAGATATCAACCTCGCCTAATTCGCCCTGAATGACGCGCATCTGCTCGCGCAGATAATGCTCGCGCTGGGCACGATCCATCTCCTCGTGGACGCGAGACTGGATTTGCTCTTCCAGCTCCAGCACCTCCAGCTCCTGGGCCAAAACGCCGTTCACCCGGTTGAGGCGCTCCATAGCATCCAGCGTTTCCAACATCTCTTGCCGGACGGGCAGCGGGAAGCTCATGGTCGAGGCGATGAAATCGGCGAGCCAGCCGGGCTCGTCGATGTTCATGGCGAAGGTATACGCCTCTTCGGGCAGATTCTGACTGAGGTCCACAATGCGCTGGAAGAGAGATAAGACTGCTCTCATCAGCGCTTCGGTAGCCAGATGCCAGTCGTCATTTTCTCGTAGAGGGCGCGCGCGCACGCGGATGTAGGGCTCCCACTGCACAAATTCCAACACCTCAATGCGCCGGCGTCCTTGAGCCAGAAGGCTGGTTGTGTTGTCCGGCATGCGCAACGTGCGGCCGATAGCCACTTCGGTGCCCACGTCAAAAATGTCTTCGGCGTCTGGCTGGTGGATTTCGCTGTCGCGCTGCGCAGCGACGATGAGGTGCTCGCCGTTGGCGATGGCTGCCTGCACGGCTGCCAGGGAACGATCGCGCCCGACGAACAGCGGCATCACCATCTGTGGGAAGAGGACCATGTCTCGCAGAGGCAGGAAGGGACATTCGAGGATTGTATCCTCGTCGTCCGTTACCTCTTCGAAATCAGGTTCGAACCCCTCGTCGAAACCAAATATCCCAAACAGGTCAGGATATTGAGTAAAATCGAAATCGTCCTCTTGCATCTCTGCCCTCAGGAACTCGTATCTGGCGTCAGCCCAAAGATACCGCTGCCGCTATCGATCCTGCAACAAGGTTGATTTTAGACTGTCCCAGCAATTAAGCAAATCGCCCACAATGTAGAGGGAACCGGTGACACAGATGAGGTCGCCGGGCGTCGCCGCCTGCCAGGCGGCGCGTACGGCCCTGGCGATGTCGGGCTCCGTCTGAACCTGGTAGCCCAGATCGGCAGCTGCCGCCTGCAACGAAGCAACCTCTGTAGCGCGCGGGTGCTGAGCCTGGGTGATAAACGCCTTCTCGGCCAGCGGCAGGAGCGGTCGCAGGATGCCCGGCACATTCTTATCCGCGGTAATTCCCAGCACCAGCCAGAGATTGCGGAACCGGCACATCTCGTGAAAGTAAGCGACCAGTTTCTCGGCGGAATCGGCGTTGTGGGCGCCGTCTATCAGCAGCGATGGTAACCCAGGCGCTTCCAGCAGCATTTGCAGCCGGCCGGGCCAACTCACCGCAGCCAAGCCCTGCCGCAGGGCGTCCAGCGACAGCGATGGCAAGGCGTCCTGCACTTTGCTCAGCGCGGCGAGAGAAACCACCGCATTGTGTTGCTGGTGCCTGCCGTTCAGCGCCAGAGCGAAGGTGCAGGGCGCCGGCACCAGGCTGCCCGCCGGCGCTCTGGTGATTGTCACCTCTTGCCGCGCGCAGGCCTGTTGCGGTTCGTGCCGGGTTCTTCCTTCGTACTGCCAGTCGCGCTCGACGAGAGTGAGCGACGTTTTCCGCCGGTGTGCGATCTCCTGTAAGGTTGCCGTGGCGCCTGGCGCCTGGGCGGCGCTGACGACAGGGACTCCGTCTTTGATGATGCCGCCTTTTTCCGCGGCAATGGCCTCAATGGTGTCTCCCAGTAACCCGGTATGGTCCAGGCTGAGGCTGGTGATCACCGACACGAGCGGGCTGAGCACGTTGGTGGCGTCCAGCCGCCCGCCGAGACCAACCTCGACCACAGCCACGTCAACCGCTTCCTGCTCGAAGTGCATGAAAGCGGCGGCGGTGACCAGCTCAAACCACGTCAGCCCGCCGATTCGCTCGACCGCCGGCTTGAGTTGCTCGACCAGGGCAGCGAACTTCTCGCGGGGGATGAACCCCTCGGCGTCGCCAGGAGTAAGAATGCGGATCCGCTCGCGAAGATCCTGCAGGTGAGGCGAGGTGTAAAGGCCGACTGAGAGGCCGGCGGCGCGCAGGCAGGTGGCGCACATGGCGGACACAGACCCTTTCCCTTTGGTGCCCGCTACGTGAATGCTGGGAAACCCCTGGTGAGGATTGCCCAACGCCCCCAGCAGGCGCGCCGGGCGGAAGGGGTCCATTTTCTCCGGGGCGTATATTTCAGTCATTTTCCGCTCGTAGTTTACAAACTGGTACAGGTAATCTAGAGCGGCCTGATATTCTTCTTCAACAGTGTAAGCCAGTTCTTTCTCGTGCATAGCAGCGGATTGTAACGAATAATACGCCTGATGACGACCGCGGCAACGGCGGGAGCGCCTGGTTAGCCACGGTCCTGGCGACGGCGACAGCGGTACCGTATTCAGTTCAGACATGATAGACTTTGGCCCATGCAAAGAAGTCGTGCCCTACCTGTCATTGTCCTGCTCGCGGCGGCAGTTGTGGCGCTGCCGTTTGTCTGGCACCTGGCAGGCGATGCCCTTGTTCATCTAGCAATTGCCGAGCGTTTTGCCCTTGGCGAGCCGTTCCGCTACCAGCCCGGTGGCGAGATTGTGGTGGCCTCCACAAGCCCGTTCTGGACCCTGCTCCTGACGGCGTTCTGGTGGCTGGCGCAAGGCGGGAGCGCCATACTACTGAAAGTTACGGTCGTGGGCCTTTGGCTGGGCGCCGGCTTTCTACTCGTCACCATCGCGCGGCGCGACTGGAACTTCCCACAGGCAGTTGCCTGGGGCGTGGGCGCGCTGTGGTTGGCGCATACAACGGTGGTGGCTAATGCGCTTGGTGGGTTGGAGAATGTCCTGAGCGCGTTCCAGTTGTTACTGCTCTTCTTTCTGGCCCGATCGGGCGTCGGCGGAGACCGTAAAACGTTGTTGCTTGGAGGGGTGTGGGGCTGGATGGCATTGACGCGTCCGGACGGCGCCCTGTTTGGACTGGCGGTGCTGGCAGCGTGGCTATGGTCGCGACCGCAGCATCTATGGCGTAAGGTGCTGCTGGGTGGGCTGGCAGCGGCAGTTGTGATATTGCCCTGGTACGGTTATCAGTGGTCTGTGACCGGTCGGCTGGTGACAGACTCGTCGGTGTCGCGGCTTTACACGGCAAGGCAGAGCGCCCTGGAGGTATGGCCCGACCTCCTCTACCTACATCCCAAGGCGATTATCAGCCTGGGCACGGCGTTCATTCCGCTGGTTCTGGGCTCGGCGTGGTTTGGCCTGGCACTGTTACGTGGGAAGTTGGATTGGAACGCACGACAGCGCTGGCAGGGAGCGACCGCGCTCTTACTGCTGGCGGTCGGCCTTGCCTTCTACACCTTTGGCGTGGGCGCAGAGGCGTTCGGCCGTTACTTTCTGCCCATATTCCCGTTTCTGTTCCTGACCGGCGCGGCCGGCATGATGTTGATGTATCGCTCGATAACCAACATTCAACCTACGGTGGCGACGGTTGCCACTGTAGGGATGATTGGCTTACTTATCGCCGGCAGCGCCTTCGATTATTATCGCCGTGTGGCAGCTGGTCGTTTTGAATCGGGCCCCGTACTCAACGTCATTTATGGGCCGGCGAACCGCCAATACTTCAGTCTTAATCTGATAGATGCGGTGCAGGCGCCGGCGCGTCGCGAGCAAGCAACCGACGAACTGCTTGCAGCTCTGGACGCGAGCCAGACGCCGGTGAGCATCGCCGTCACCGAAGTGCAGCTCCGATACTTTGTCGATGAGCGAGTGCGGGTTATCAGCCTGGATGGGCGAACGTCGGCGGAAATTCTGCCTTACTTTGACGAGCGCAGCGGCGTGCCGGACTTTGACGCTTACCTTGCCCGAATGCAGCCAGATTACGTGCACGCGAACCAGTGGTGTCGCGTCGGCGGGTGGCTATCAAATCTGGGAACGTCGGCAATGACGGAGAACCGCATCTGCCGGTGGCAGCAAGCGTTGGCGTCGATGGAAGAGGAGGAGCAGATGTCGTGGCGAGGGGTTGACGTGGTTGAAGTTGCGCCAGAGATCGTGAAGCTGGAGTGGCAAAATTGAAGATCAGGACCAAATTTGTGCCTATGTTATATCCAAAATAGGCTGCGAGCCGGCGAAAGTCGGGCATAATCCAGTGACATGAGCGCGTCAGAGGGGCAGTATGACCAGGTCAAGGACGAAGAAGTCGCCAGACTTGTGGCGGAGAGCCGCTCAACCTCGACGGCGAGCGAGTATGATCGCATTCTGGACGAGCTGCTAGAAATCTATGAGGCGACGGAGGACGAGGCCAAAGAAACTGACGTGCGCCTCGCCGTCCTCCACGTGTTGCAGGCCGCATCCACGACATTGACCGCTGACCGTTTTGCGCGATTTGTGGCAGAAGAAGTAACATCATCTGAGTTTGAGGAGGTGGACTGGAGGGAGGCGGAGGAGGTCGTAGACCTGCTTGAACTGCTGTACCGATTTGAAACCACTGACGAGGATATCGCGCGGCGCATTCGCCAGCATGTGCGGGACTTGCTGCGCAAGGCGTTACGGCAGTTTGAGGCCGAAGGCAAGCTGGAGGAGATGTTTGAGCTGTTGCAGACGGCGCCCACGACGCGAGATGTGATGGACGAGGCGCAGTTATTACGCCTGCGCAATCGCGCCTATCTCTATGAAGTGCGTCGTGTGCAGCGCAACCGGCGCTGGCTCTCTCTATTTCTGTTGTTACAGATAGTGCTGATCGTCGTCGTTTTTCCGGTTCTATTCGTCAACGCTGAGAATGGCGCCATCCAGGACGCGATCGAAGAGACGTCGGGAGTGGATATGCCCGAGGAAGCGCAGAGAACCTATTCCTACTTCGACGGCCTCTACTGGTCACTGATCACCGCGGGTTCCATCGGATACGGGGACATCACACCGTTGACTCGCATGGGGCGCATAATCTCTGCCATCCTGGGCATAATGGGCGTATTGACAACGGGTATCATTGCCGGTCTAATCCTTAGCTGGGTCAGTCCCCGACAACTGAAATAAGCACCAGACGATACGAACACAGCTATGAACGACGTTACCACAGAGCCCTTCGACATCGACGTTGCCCTGCGTCGCATTCGCCAGGCGGTGAAACCTTTCCCCAAAGCGGCCATGTTTGAACTGGCTGAAGAGGGGTTCGATTCGCCCTTTGAGCAGCTTGTAGCCTGTATCATTTCCATCCGCACGCGGGACGAAACGATGTTGCCTACGGCAAAAGCCTTTTTCTCCGTGGCGCGCACGCCGGCAGCGGTCAGTGAACTGACGCCGGAACAAATAGATGAGCTGATTGCCTCGTCCACCTTCCACGAGCGCAAAGCGCAGCAGATTCACGACATCGCCCGGAAAGTCGTGGAATTGTACGAGGGCCGATTGCCGTGTGACGAAGACGTGTTGCGCTCTTTTTACGGCGTGGGTCCCAAATGCGCCAATCTGGTCATGGGTATCGCCTGTGGCGAGAAATTGATCGGCGTCGACGTGCACGTGCACCGCGTGACCAATCGCTGGGGATACGTGCAGACCAGCCAGCCCGAGCAGACGATGCGCGCGTTAGGCGACATCCTGCCCCGCCAATACTGGGTAGAAATTAATCGTCTGCTGGTGCCTTTTGGTAAACACATCTGCACGGGGCGACTGCCGAAATGCTCGACCTGCCCCGTGCAGGATATGTGTCAGCAGATAGGAGTCTCAGCGCACCGCTAGCCAGCGCCGGCAGCAGCGCCGTTTTCAATCATGCTTAAGAAGTAACGGTGGAAACGGTCGTCGTCTGACAGCTCCGGGTGAAAGGCGGTGACCAGCCACTGGCCCTGGCGCGCGGCGACGGCCGAGCCATCCTCCAGCCGGGCCAGCACCTTGACTCCTCGCTCCTCGTCTACCTCCGCAATCTTTGGCGCGCGGATGAAGATCGCCGGGAACGACCGGTCACTCTCTCCGTCCAGCCCGTTGACGTCCAGCCCCGTGACGAAACTATCGACCTGCCGGCCGAAAGCGTTGCGCTGTACCTTGATGTCCATGACGCCCAGTAGCGGCTGTTTACGGCCGATATCCCGGGCCATAAAGATCATGCCGGCACAGGTGCCCCAGACCGGTTTTTCCCTGGCGAATGTTTTCAACGGCGAGACAAGGTCATATGTCTCGGCCAGTTTGCCGATAGTGGTGCTTTCACCGCCGGGGATAATCAGACCGTCCAGCCCTTCCAGATGTTCTGGCAGGCGCACCTCAACGGTTTCTACGCCCAACTTCTGCAGGATCTTGACGTGTTCGATGAACGCGCCCTGAAGCGCGAGAACGCCAATTTTCATGGTGTTACCTGTGGGAGATTGGGGATTAGAGATTGGCGATTAAAGATTTAGCCGCTGATGGATGTATGCGACCAACGTTTGGATCTCCGATCTCCAGTCAACCAGTCTCCAATCTCTTCCCTACCAGCCGCGAACGGCCATCTGTTCTTCTTCAGGCAGGGAGGCAGCGGTGCGACCGACCATCGGCTCGCCTAGATTCTCGCTGACGCGGGCCAGGATCGTGGCGTCCCGGTAGTGCGTGGTGGCCTCGACAATGGCCTTGCCACGCCGCACGGGGTCGCCGCTCTTGAAGATGCCGGAACCGACGAAGACGCCATCAACGCCGAGCTGCATCATCAGCGCGGCGTCGGCGGGCGTGGCGATGCCGCCCGCGGCGAAGTTGACCACCGGCAGGCGACCCAGCTCTTTCGTTTCCTTCACCAACTCATAGGGCGCGCCGAGGCTCTTGGCGTAGCTCATCAACTCTTCGTCGGGCATCGACTGCAGGCGGCGAATTTCGCCGAGCACGCTACGCGCGTGACGCACAGCTTCCACGACGTCGCCCGTGCCCGCTTCGCCCTTGGTGCGCATCATCGCCGCGCCTTCGCCGATGCGGCGCAACGCTTCACCCAAATTGCGGCAGCCACAGACGAAGGGAATCTTGAACTCATGCTTGTTGATGTGGTGTTCTTCGTCGGCGGGGGTCAGCACTTCGCTTTCGTCAATATAATCCACGCCCAGCGCTTCCAGAATCTGCGCTTCTACAAAGTGGCCAATGCGTACCTTGGCCATCACGGGGATGCTTACAGCGTCCATAATCTCTTTGATCATGCCTGGATCCGACATGCGGGCCACGCCACCATCGGCGCGAATGTCCGCCGGAACACGCTCCAGAGCCATGACGGCGACCGCCCCGGCTTCTTCTGCAATCTGGGCTTGCTCCGGCGTCACCACGTCCATGATCACGCCGCCCTTCAACATCTGCGCCAGACCGCGCTTAACCGTAATGCCTGCTACCTCTTTCTGTCCGTTTTCCTGTTCCTTTCCCATGGTTACTGCACAACCTCCTCAATACGTTACGTTGCTATTCGATGACTCTCGGAAATGAGTACCTGAATTGTAATCCGCTCGGCGACTGGATACAAGGAAATTGGATCTATTAATCGCTGCCAAAGACGATGGAAAAGGATCCAATATGGTTGCTGTAGGGCCGGTAGGCGCGGCGTCAGGCGCGGCGCTTTTCCAACACCAGCAGGTGGGAGATGCCGAAGAATTGCAGAGGGGTGCGTTCCAGCCGGTAGATCACTTTTTTGAAGAGGGGGCCAAAGCGGGGCCAGCGGTAGGCGACGTTGTCGAAGCCGCGGAAAATGCGGCTGTGGTGCACGACCGAGACCGGGAGCGGCGCAAACAGGCGACGCAATCCGCGCCCTGTGTAGGCGCGCACGTGTGGCGCGAGCCGGTTGCGCAAAGGATCGGGCAGGTAGTTGACGAGGGGAATGTTGCCGAATCTATATTCGCCTCGCCAATAGATGCCGTGTTGTTCGAACGGGTTCCAGCGGTTGGGACAGAAGATGAGAAGCCGGGCGCCAGGCCGCGCCACGCGCACCATTTCCGCCGCGTACTGCCCGTCATGGGCCACGTGCTCGATGACCTCATTGCTTAGGACAAAGTCGAAACAGTCATCGGGAAACGGCAAATCCTCGCCGGCGCCCAGCACCACGCCTGTGGCTCGCTCACGCGCCTGCAGCGCCCGCTCCCACTCAATTTCCACGCCAATGCGGCAATCGCTGTAAGCAGCAAAGGCGTCCAGATAGGTGCCCAGACCGCACCCGTCGTCCAGTATACGTCCGGAGAGATCGGCCCAGCGGCGAATCATCGCCAGCCGCCGCTCCTGGCCGGAGCGCCATACGTAGCCGGGTTCGCCGCGCAGAGCAGCTTTGTCAGAGTGGGTCATGGGGAGTGGAGAGCGGAGATTGGTTGATTGGAGATCGACCTCGACAATCGGCGAGCAGTTGGCAAGAGCTCAACTCTCTAATCTCTAATCTCCATTCTCCAGCAACTAATCTCCGATTAACTCATCATATTTCTTGCGCACTTCCTGAAAATCGCGCCAGGTGAGCGCTTTGGGCCCGTCCGGTTTGCGGGAAGGATTGCGCAAGAGGTAGGCCGGGTGGAAGATGGGCATTACCCAGCGACCGTTCCAGCGGTACCATTCGCCGCGAAGTTTGGTGATACCGGTTTTGTCCAGCAGTGACTGCGTCGCCACGTTGCCCGAGAGAAGCATGATCACGGGATCGACGAGACGGATCATTTCAAACAGGTAAGGCTTGTATCCTTCGATTTCCTCCGTCGTCGGTTTGCGGAAGGGGCGATCGCCTTCGCCCGGCGGCATGCGGTACACGGCATTGGTGATGAATACGTCCTTCTCCGGGTCGAAGTGCACGGCCTCCAGGATTTGATCGAGAAGCTGGCCCGAGCGGCCCACAAACGGTTTGCCCAGCCGGTTCTCCTCGGGCCCGGGAGCTTCGCCGATGATCATCAGCCGCGCAGCAGGATTGCCGCGGTAAATAACCATTGTGGTGCCGGCGGAGGACAGCGGGTCGTCAGAGAGATCGACCATCTCCGCCAGTAACTCCTCAAACGATTCGTAGCGGCGCGGCTTTTCGTCGAATAGTCCGAATTGCATGGTTGCCAGCTCCTGGGACATGGGCTGAAACAAAAACGGGTCGCCCCCAGTAGGGAGCGACCCTTATTGTAACGAAAAACGTGTGTCGTGTGTATGACTCAATTGGCCGCAACCGTTTGTCCGTTTTAGAGGAAGCGGGCCATTACCTCGTCCAGTTTCTCACGTGAGGGGCGCAGCTGTTCCTCAGGCAGCGCAGAGAGCGGTTCGTCCGCCAGCTCTTCCACTTCTGCCAGGTTCTCGCGCGTGTCGTCGAAGTAAATGAGACCGGTGACGAATTCCTGGTTCTGCAGCGCATCCTCCAGCCGCCCTAACGCGGCTTTACGATCCGTGGGATCGTAGTCGGCTTCAAGTTTGCGCAGCAAGATGTGCGAGCCATCGTGCAACTTCACCGGCTTGACCTCGCCGGGCGCGTACTCGTCGATGTAGATTTCCTCGCGAATTGGTATGTAGTCCAGACCGTGGAGCGGTTCCTCATGCTTCTTGCCCCAGCCGTAGCTCTTGGTGGAGGCGTCGATGTTGTTGAAGGCAACACAGGGGCTGATGATGTCTAGCACGGCTGTGCCGCGGTGACTGAGAGCAGCCTTCAGCAGCTCGCGCACCTGTGTGGGATCGCCGGAGAAGCTGCGAGCGACGAAGCCACAGCCGGCGACAATCGCTTCCTGACAGATGTCGATGGGACGGAATTCGTTTAGCCCGGCGTACTTCAGCTCCAGCCCTTCGTCGGCTGTAGCCGAAAACTGGCCCTTGGTCAGGCCGTACACGCCGTTGTTTTCCACGATGTAGACCATGCGCACATTGCGACGGCAGAGGTGTTTGAACTGGCCCATGCCGATGCTGCCGGTGTCGCCATCTCCGCTGACGCCCACAGCCTTCAGGTGGTGATTGGTGGTCAGCGCCCCGGTGCCAATGGATGGCATACGCCCGTGCAGGGCGTTGAAGCCGTGCGACATACCCAGGAAATAGGCGGGCGATTTGCTGGAGCATCCGATACCGCTCAGTTTGACAATTTCCTCCGGGCGCACGTTGAGTTCGTACGCCACCTGGATGATCTGGTTGGAAATAGAGTTGTGCCCACAGCCCTGGCAGAGGGTCGTCGGGCGACCCTTATAGTCTGAAAATTCCAGGCCGATCTCGTTTGTGCGGTCACGGCCCCGTGTCCGTGCACTCATGCTGCTTGCTCCTTTTCCTGAAGATTGTCCACAATCCAGCGCGCCGTCAGCGGCATCCCATCCAGGTGCGCCAGTGACACTAATTTGGTCGCCAGATCGGGCATCTCCAGCTGTATGATAGCGTGCATCTGACCATCGCGATTCATCTCCACGACGTAGATGCGTTCATGTTCTTCTACAAAGCGGCGGACCTCATCGTCGATCGGTAGCGCGCGCAGCCGCATGAAACTGGTCCTGACGCCCTGTTCGGCCAGGCGGTCGCGCGCCTCTTCGATGGCTGGTTCTGTGGAGCCGTAGGCGATAATACCCACATCTGCTCCCTCGACCCTGTCCACAATCGGAGACGGGACCAGATTCCGCGCTGTTTCGAATTTGCGTTGCAGGCGATTCATATTATCTAGCCAATCGTCGGGGCGCTCGCTATACACGGCGTGTTCGTTGTGGCCAGTGCCACGTGCGAAATAGGCCGAGAGAGGGTTCTCGTTGCCCGGCAGGGTGCGGTAAGCGATGCCGTCACCGTCAATGTCCTTATAGCGGGCGAATCCTTTCTCTTTGACTTCCTCGGCTGTCAAAACCTTACCACGCTGCAGCGGTTCTTCCGGGTAATCAAACGGTTCGGTCATCCAGTTGTTCATACCCAGATCGAGGTCGCTGAGCACGAGCACCAGGGTTTGCAGCTGTTCGGCCAGGTCGAGAGCCGTCTTTCCGAATTCGAAGCACTCCTTCACGCTACCGGGCAGGAGGAGCACGTTCTTGGTGTCGCCGTGGCCCAGATAATAAGCAAAGGTGACGTCACCCTGAGAGGTGCGAGTAGGCAGACCGGTACTGGGCCCCACACGCTGGATATCCCAGATGACGGCGGGCACTTCGGCGAAATAAGCCAGGCCGGCGAACTCGGCCATCAGAGAGACGCCGGGTCCCGACGTGGCGGTCATGGCCCGCCCACCGGCCCATCCGGCGCCGATGACCATGCCGATCGCCGACAGTTCGTCTTCGGCCTGAACGATGGCATAAGTGGCGTTACCCTCTTCGTCACGTCGCAAGCTGCGAGCGTGCTCCGTCAGCGCGTCAATAAGGCTGGTGGAGGGGGTGATAGGGTACCAGGCAGCGAGTGTGAAGCCACCGAACACGGCGCCCAGCGCCGCCGCCTCGTTGCCTGTGATCAGAAATTGCCCTTCTATAGCGTCCATCCGTTGCACACGGAAGGGGTCTTGTTTCTCTATGTTTTCCGCCGTCCAGTCATAGGCAAGGCGGATGACTTCCATGTTGGGCTCGACGATTTTCTGGCGTCCACCGAAATGATAGTTGAGCGCTTCTTCGATGGCCTCTAGCTCGATGTCCAGTAGTTGGGAAAGAGCGCCAACGTAGATCATGTTGCTGAAGCGGTCGCGGAACTTACCTCGCGCCCCAACCTCGCGCAGGAAATCGTTGACGGGAATGCCATACATGACGATGTCGTCACGCTCCGGCGTGTTGCGCCAATCGCTGTTGTAGATACAGATGCTACCTGCGGGCAATTCCTTGACGTCCTCGTGGACGGTCACCTCATTGAAGGCAACCAGTACCTCGGAGGTCTCGCGGCGCGCCACGTAGCCATCCTTGCTCACACGGATGTGGTACCAGGTTGGCAGGCCCTGAATATTGGAAGGGAAGATGTTCTTGCCGTTGACGGGAATACCCATCTTGAACAGTGCGCGCAACAGGGTCAGGTTTGACGTCTGGCTGCCGGTCCCATTAGCGGTGGCTACCACAATGGCGAAGTCGTTGACTCTGTCGCCCTTCACCGGCGCTTCCGCCGGTGCGGGTTTGACGGTGGGTTCGCTAACACCCATAACAGTTTTCTCCTACTCTCTCTGTACTCCTATAATTTCCGTCCGGGCGTTACGTCCCGAACTCTTTTTTATCTCACTGCGCCCTGCGACCTATCGCTCCGGACCGTCGCCATTAGGCGAGAGGTCGTGCGAAGCCGCCGGCAATAGATTAAAGTGTTGTACGAGCAGTTGTCGCCCGTGGTCAAAGTCCTCTTGTGCAATCGCTTCGGCAATTCGCTCGTGATAGCGCCAGACCTCCACCCAATATTCGTAGGAGGCCCACCGTGTCAGTTCGCTTGCCTCGTAGATTTCCCAATAAGCCTTGAGAATGCCTTTTACGAAGGGGTTGTCGAGACGGCTGAAAATGGTGAGGTGGAACTGGCGGTGCTCCCAATTGGGAATGTGGACCGCTTCACCGCGCAGCTTTTGCCAGGCCTGTTCTACTAACTCTTGCAGACAGACCTTATCTTCCGGCGTCAGGCGCACAACGGCGGGCGCCCAGAGGCCGGTTTCGATGGCCTGGCGCAACTGGCTGAACTGCTCAAACTGCGCCTCGCCGCTGGAAAGGGCAAAAAGCGCGCTGCTGAGCACCGCGGGCAGAAAGTCGAACGGCTCGCGCTGGGTGCCTACGCGCGGTCGGACGGAGACCAGCCCAAGATTGCGCGCAACTTCCAGTTGTTCGCGCAACTTGCCCACGCTTATGCCTATATCGTCGCTCATTTCCGCCAGGGTAGGCAGCCGCTCACCGGCCGGTACCTGGCGCTGGACAATATAGTTCAGAAGTTCAGAATCTAACTTGTTCGTAATTGGCACCTGCTTGATTTATCCAATAAATTAAATCTATTCGACTTTAAGCAATTATAGCAAAGGGGAAGGTAGGAGACCAGTGACAAATGTCATCTATTAGCGGCGGATTGAGGCGGTGGTGGCTTTGTGCAAGACGAATGCTCTAACCCCACCGGGCAGCGCCAGCTCGCCTTTGACTGTGAACCCCAGACGCTTGTATAAAGCCAGCGCCCGTTCGTTGACAGCCATGACGCCGATCTCAACTCTGGGAAAGCCTGCATGAGCAGCGATCCGTTCCAAGATGCCGATCAAGGCCGTGCCGATCCCCTGGTCGCGGTATGGCCTATCCACAATGAGGTCGGCAATCTCCACTCGGTGGGCAAAGGTGCTCGTCGTGCGCGTGTAGGCGATGAGCTGCCCGCTGCCCACGACGCGGTCTTCACAAATAGCCAGCAGGTGCACGCGATGGCCCGTGGCCTGGGCGCGCAGGGAGCGGGCAAACTCATCCGCGAAGTGGCTTTGGGAGCGATGTGCGTAGCATGTGCTATGCAATGCACGCGCGTCACTCTGGCGCGCGCAGCGAAACAATACCCCAGGAAGAGGTCCCTGCGGCGGGACGAAGAGGTAGTCGGGGAGATCGTGAAAGTAACTCACCGTATGGCGATTATTGCCCGGTCTGCAGCCGCATGCAAGTGGTTCTATCGGGTCGTTCTAGAAGCACAAAGAGCCTCGCTTATGAACGAGGCTCTCTGCGGGAAGAGGAGAAAAAAGAGGAAGTTATCGTTATTGATAGCAATTGTAAAAGCGGCTCACGACGCCCGCAGGCAAGTTTGTTACAATAAACGTGTAAATCTGTTTACAATTGCGGCGCGGAGTAGCGAGTAAGAAATGGAGCGACGTTGCCCAAATTGCGACCAGCTTTTGCTGGCCGAAGAGAGCGTGTGCTGGCAATGTGGTCAACCTTTGCCAGAAAGGGACCAGGAGCCAGGGCCGCCGTCCGGCGCTGAGGAGAAATTGGAGCAGTCGCTTGCCTTCGAAGTATACGCGGTCTGGACGGTCCTCGTCGTCGTTGCAGCCCTGATGGTGACATTCCTGCTTGGACGCCAGCCACGCGTACAGGCGGCAAACACGCTTTTGCCCGACGGGTGGGTCGTTGCCACGGACAGAGAGCGCACCTTTACCGTTTTCTTGCCCGAACAGTGGGAGCAACTAGACGCGGCTACGGATAATGAGCAGCAGCAACTACACCAGCTTCTTGGCGAGCGAGAGGCCTACCGGCGGGCGGCGGAACCGTTGACCGGCTTTGTCGAGGATGCGGAACCGTTATTCCTGGCGCGGGGTAGCGACGCGACAGCCGACGCCACCACCGGTGCCTTCCTCATCGTGATGCGCAGCCGCTTGCTCAACAGGCTCACACCGACAGAGGCTATAGGGCTGGCGCAGGAAGGAGACGTCACCGTCAGTGATGCGCGGAATGTGACAGACTTTGGGCGAAGCTACGTTGGAATACGCGTTGTAATACAGCTGTCAGATACAACAGAGCTGATCTGTCGCCAGCAACTTACCACCGGGACGCAAGAGGCGTTGTTGCTGGCGCTCTGTACAGCTCCGGGCCGATTGTCTCCATCGGCGATCGATACGATCCTGGGAAGCGCTCAACGCCTGGCTCCTTAAACCGGACGCCGCAAGGCTAAGACAGATGTCATCTTGACGGCCCTCTGGCGCCTCAGTACAATCCAGCCATGTCCAATTCACAACCGGCGAGCGAATTCAATTATGGCGGACAGGCGGTCATAGAAGGTGTCATGATGCGCGGTTCGAAAGCGCTGGCGGTTGCCGTACGCAACCCAGAGGGCGAGATTGTGGTACACACCGAACCGTTAAATGCACGCATTTACGGTGGCCGTATGGCGCGAATTCCTTTCGTGCGTGGACTCACTCTGTTGTGGGACGCGTTGGGGCTGGGCGTGAAAAGCCTCATGTTTTCGGCCGAGGTTGCGTTGGAAGAAGAGGGGGACGAAGAGAACCCAGAAAATGTATTTGAAGGACCGGCGCAGTGGGGGACGGTTCTGATCTCCCTATCGATTTCAGTTGCTCTTTTCTTTCTTTTTCCGGCCTTTGTTGGCGATGTGCTGGTTCGCTGGCTGGGCCAGGGCCCGCAGCCCATTCTCAGCAACCTGATCGAAGGCGTGATACGCCTGATCCTGGTCGTCGCCTACATCTGGGCCATCGGCCTGCTGCCCGACGTGCAGCGTCTGTTTGCTTATCATGGCGCCGAGCACAAAACGATAAACGCGTACGAGGCCGGGGCAGAGATGACGCCGGACTCTGTTTCACGTTTCTCGCTGGAACATCCCCGCTGCGGTACGGCATTCTTGCTGACCGTCGTGGTCGTTTCAATTCTTGTCTATACCCTTTTGCCCCCAATTTCACTCCCGGTTCGCCTGCTGTCGCGCATTGTGTTGCTGCCCGTCATTGCGGGCATTGCCTACGAGTTCATCCGTTTCACCGCGCGGCACCAGGATAATGCACTGATTCGCCTGATTACGCGTCCCAATCTTGCCCTGCAACGGTTGACGACGCGTGAACCGAATGAGGCGATGTTAGAGGTAGCCATCCTGGCCTTCGAACGCGTGCTGGCCTTTGAGGGTCTGTCCCTGGCGCGCGAGGACGAGACGAGTGTTAGCGATTCTGAAGCAGCCGTGCCTGCATAGAAGTAAGCTGAGAGTTATCATGGCCAATTCAAAGCAGCAAAGACAACCAACGGCACAACAGGCGCAAGAAGCAGCCAACCATAACAAGGACGGTCTGCGGCATTTCGGGCAGTGGGAGATGGAGAAGGCGATCGACGCTTTCCAGGTGGCTACGGACAACGATCCGGATAATCCTGAATATCACCTGAACCTGGCTCGCGCCTATGTCCGCAGCGGTGATTATCAGGAAGCGATGCGCTCGCTGGGTGAGTACTTGCGCACAGAAACGGATGAGAACCTTGCCGCGCGTTACGAGCGGCTTTTTTCGTCTGCGCTGGATGACGTAGAGGAGGTTCTGATCGAGAGGATGCGCGAGCTGGATATGCCGATGCAGCAGATCGGTAAGGGCATCCAGATGTGGCTGGAGTATCGCATTACGTTGGGCCGGAGACCGCTGGACGTTCAGGAGCCGGAATTGTGGGCGGCGGCGCTGACGTACGCTGTGGCCAAGATTAACCTGGTTCCGGCCGATCGCGCTGTGATCGCCGAGGCTTATGGTGTGACGGATCGCGGGGTGAAAGACAAGTATCGCGAGTTGATTACGACGCTGGATTTGATGCCCGGCGATTACCGCTATTTCACAGGTGACGAAAATCCCCTGGACAAACTGGTGGAAGCGGCTCAACTTCTGGAAGAAATCTACGAGCGCTTTCATGAGGGTTAAGGAAGCCAGGCAGTCAGTTAGACCGAGGGAGAAAGATGAAGAATAAGGTAGCACTCTATGGCGCTGGCAATGTAGGCGCGACAACTGCCCATTGGCTGGCGAATATGGAAATTGCAGATCTGGTTCTGTTCGACATCTTTGGCCAGATCGGCGCCGGCAAGGCGCTTGATCTGTTTGAGGCCGGACCCGCCATCGGCTTCGACAGCCGCGTCCGGGGCAGCAACGATCCGGCGATCATTGAAGGGGCGGACGTTGTTGTGGTGACCGCCGGCGTGCCGCGCAAGAAAGATCCTGAAACGGGCAAGTTTCCTAGCCGTGATGAACTGGTAAAAATTAACCAGGAAGTGATGGAGGAAGTGGCCCAGAACATTAAGACATACGCGCCTGACAGCATTGTGGTGCTGGTTACCAATCCGCTGGATGCCATGTGCCACGTGATGTTGCATGAGACAGGATTTCCCAGGGAGCGTATCATCGGGCAGGCGGGGGCGCTGGACACGGCTCGTTACAAGACGTTTATTGCCGATGAACTTGGGGTCAGCGTGGAAGATGTCCACGGCATTGTGCTGGGCGGACACGGTGACACGATGGTGCCGTTGCCGCGACACACGTCCATTGCCGGCATTCCCGTCACGGAACTGCTGAGCAGGGAGCGGCTGGATGAAATCATCGACCGCACGCGCAAAGGCGGTGGGGAAATCGTGGGGCTCCTCGGTTACAGTGGGTACTACGCACCGGCGGCAGGCACCGCCATCATGGTCGAGTCGATTCTCAAAGATAAGAAGCGCGTTCTTCCCTGCGCCGTTTACACCCAGGGCGAGTATGGCTACGACGATCTGTTCATTGGTCTGCCCACCGTGCTCGGTCGCCAGGGCGTGGAGCGCATTATTGAGATGGAGCTAAACG
>JBMCFH010000017.1:0-32910 GCA_048620455.1 Chloroflexota bacterium
GCCCGGTAGCCGCTCACTCTGAGCATGGTACAATTGCGTGTTTGCACAGTGGAACGTGTATAAAGAGTAGAAGAAGTGGATGGTATAAACATTTGAAGCGGTGGCAATTATGGTTGGGCGTGCTGATAAGCGCCTTCTTTGTATGGCTGGCGTTGCGCGGCCTGGAACTTGGCCAGGTCTGGCAACATATGACCGGCGCCAATTACTGGTGGCTTGTGCCAGGCGTTCTCACTTACTTCGTGGGCGTCTGGGCCCGCACCTGGCGTTGGGATTACATGCTGCGACCGGTCAAACAGATCCCGGTGCGCCGTCTCTTTCCCGTCGTCGTCATCGGCTACATGGGCAACAACGTGTACCCCTTCCGCGCCGGCGAGTTACTGCGCGCCTATGTCCTGCGCCGCCGTGAAGCGGTTTCCATCAGCGCCAGCATGGCTACCGTTATCGTGGAACGCGTCTTCGACGGCCTGGTCATGCTCGTGTTCGTCTTCGTGGCCCTGCCCTTCACACCGATTCCCAGCAGCAGCGTCCGTTCGGTCGTCATCGTCGCCAGCCTCGGTTTCTTTGGGGCCATGATCGTCTTCTTTGCCCTGGCAGCGATGCCTGAGCACGCCTACATGCTGGCAGAGCGGCTCAGCGCCATGTTCCTACCGCACCGCGCCCGCGATCCGCTGCTCGACTTTACCCGGCATTTTCTGGGCGGCCTGGAATCGCTGCGCGATTATCGCAACGTCTTGATGATTTTTGTGACCTCTGTCGTCATCTGGCTCCTGGAGACGGTGAAATACTGGTTTGTGATGCACGCCTTTGCCTTTGAAGTCACCTTTTTTGCCCTGATGTTAATGAACGGCGTGGTCAACCTGGCTACGACGCTGCCTTCAGCGCCCGGTTACGTGGGAACGTTCGACACACCGGGCATCGCCATTCTTACGCTCTACGGCGTGAGCGCCGATCTCGCCGGCGCCTACACCCTTGTTCTGCACGCTGCGCTGTGGCTGCCGATTACCCTCCTGGGCGCTTTCTACATGCTGCGCGAGGGTCTGGGCTGGTCTGATTTTGGCCGGGCGGCGCAGATGAAGGAGCAAGAGTTAAGCGTATGACCAGCCATCGCCCCACCATCGGCATTGTCGGCGCCGGCATCACAGGCCTGACCGCAGCCTATGACCTGCTCAATGCCGGTTACGACGTCACCCTCTTTGAAGCAGACGAGCAAACCGGCGGCCTGGCTGCCGGCTTTCGCGACGAGGCCTGGGACTGGCCCCTGGAGAAGTTCTACCACCATCTATTCACCTCAGACTCGGCCATCATCGGCCTGACACGTGAGTTGGGCATTGAGGATAAGTTGTTCTTTCCTCGGCCGGTTACATCCGTCATCTACGACGGCGACATTGTCCCCTTTGACTCGCCATTGGCCTGGATCCGCTTTCCCGGCTTCAACTCGCTCGACGTCATACGCTTCGGTCTGGTCAGCGCCTACCTGCGCTTTACAAATCCCTGGAAGCGTCTGGAGCAAGAAACGGCCGACCAGTGGATGCGGCGCTGGTATGGAGACAAAATCTACGAAACGACGTGGCGCCCGTTGCTCATCGGCAAATTCGGCCCTTACCATCAGGACGCCAACATGGCCTGGATGTGGGCCCGCCTGAAAGTGCGCTCGCCGCGACTGGGCTACTTCGAGGGCGGCTTCCAGATGTTCGTGGACACGCTCACCGCCAGCGTCAGAGAGCGCGGAGGACGCGTCCTTCTCGGCTGCCCCGTGCAGGCCATCGAACCGCAGGATGACGGACGCCTGATGGTGCGCACGGACGGAGATCAGCAGCTATTTGACCGCGTGCTGGTCACCGTCTCGCCGGGCCTTCTGCGGCGCATGGCGCCGGCGCTACCCGATGATTACCTCGGTCAACTGGCCAACCTGAAGAGCATGGGCGCGGTCGTATTGACGCTGGCCCTGCGCCATCAGCTGATGGAGAACACCTACTGGCTGAATATCCCCGCGGCCTCACCGGACAAGAGCGAGAACGAAATTCCCTTCCTGGCACTGGTCGAGCATACCAATTACATTGACCGCAGACATTACGGGGGTGACCACCTGGTTTATTGCGGGGATTATGTCACACCCGACCATCCCTATCTGTCAATGGACAAGGAAGCGCTGGAAGCCCACTTCGTCAGCCACCTGCACCAGATCAACCCGGCGTTCGAGCCACAGTGGATTCGCCGTAGCTGGCTCTTTCGCGCTCGCTATGCACAGCCGGTTCCTGAAGTGAACCATTCGCGCAACATTCCCGACTTGCGCACTCCGCTGCCTAATCTATACTTTGCCAGTATGAGCCAGGTTTATCCCTGGGATCGCGGCACCAACTTCGCCGTCAGCATTGGCAGGGAGGTAGCGAAATTGATTTTGAAAGGTAGTGGCGTTTACAATGGGTGAGCACAACCTTTTTGTTTGAAACCAGCAACCATACACGCCTCAGCGTGAGACGTCATCATTGCGAGTCGTCCTCATCGTGGGGGGAATACGTTAAAGAATAAGGAGAGCTATCATGAAAATTGTCGTCGTAGGAACCGGTTTCGTGGGATTACCCCATGCCGCTGTCCTCTCTGAATACGGTCACCAGGTCTGGGCCTATGATATTGATGAGGAACGGATCGAGGCTTACAAATCAGGCGAACGAGATCAGATCGAACGCTACGTCAACGAACCCGGATTGGTGGAAGCCATCTCGGAGACGATGGACAACTATCTGTTCTTCACCACCGACCTGACCGACGTCGTCGATGGCACGGACATCATCTTCATGTGCCTGCCAACGCCGCCGAAGCGCGATGGATCCACCGATCTCAGCGCGTACATCAACGCCGCGCATCATCTGGGCGAACTACTCGCCAAACGCCAGGACAAGAAGCGCGTCGTCATCGTCAACAAGAGTACCGTTCCCGTGGGCACCGCTCGCCAGCTGGAATCGATTTTCCAAGAGCACGGTGTAGAGAACTTCGGCGTTGCCTCTAACCCCGAGTTTCTGGCTCAGGGAAGCGCTGTGGAAGGCTCGCGCCGCCCGGACAGAGTCGTCGTCGGCGCCGACACCGAGGAGGATTTCGGACTCCTGCGGCGCGTCTACTCGCAGTTCGTCAACCACGTGCGCATTCGCTACCTGGAAACAACGCCGGAGACCGCGGAAGCGATCAAATACACGGCCAACACTCTCCTGCTGACCTATATCTCCTTCTGGAACGGCGTTGGCGCGCGGTTGGGTGAATCCTACAGTAACATCCGCATGGAAGATCTGAAGATCGGCGTCACGGCCGACGAGCGCATCAGCACCTGGGGTTCCTACGTCAGCAACGGCGCCGGTGGCAGTTGCTTCGGCAAAGATATCCAGTCGCTCATCTATCAGCTCAACCGCGTCGGGCGTTCCACAGACCTGCTGCAGGCGGTCTACAACATCAATGAGTACCAGAAGACGTACATGATTGATCGTGCTGTATACGAGGCCAGCTTCAACTTCAACAATAAGAAGGTAGCCCTGCTGGGTCTGGCTTTCAAGAAGCGGACCAACGACATGCGCGATTCTTCGGCGTTGAAGGCAGTGGAGTCGCTGCTCTCTCGCGGCGTTTCTGAAATCCGCGCCTACGACCCGTTGGCTATGGACGAGGCACAGCGCAGCTGGTTCCACCCCGAAAAGAATCATCTCTTTGAACGGATCACCTACCACGAAACAGCTCGCGACGCCATTAGCGGCAGCGATGCCCTTTACATTTCCACGGACTGGGAAGAGTTCCGCGGCCTGGCCTCAACCATCGAGGAGGCAGTGAAGCCGCCCTATCTGGTCGTCGACGGCCGGCGCATGATTCCCGATTACGAGCAGTTGGTGGCGAAAGGGTACGAATATCTCTCAGTCGGCGGCGTGTTACGTCGCCCTGCACCCGATGAAAAAGGGGTGGAGCGCACCGGTAATGGTCAGGTAGCCGAGGAGGTTGGGGAAGAACTGAAAACCGCCTGATCTCGCACCTGGAGTATGAATTCACCAGGCCCGCGCCGCTTTTTGGTAACCGGCGCGGGCCTTTTCGATCTAGTAGTGGGCCAGACTCCCTTCGTCGCGGGCGCGCTCCACAGCGTAGCGAAAGGCGAACAGGGAAAGGGGCAGAAACACCGCAGCAAAAAGCGCCAGCGCCAGCAAGTCCGGACCCAGCTCGGCCCAGGACGCGCCCTGCAACAGCGCCAGGCGCATCGCTCGTAGCGCGTAGGTGATGGGCAAGAGGTGCGCCACAACCTGTAGCCACGAGGGCAACACCTCAATCGGATAGAACACCCCGCCTACCAGGATGGCGAAACTGCTGAACAGCGCCGTCACCGGATCGCCGCGCTTGATAACCATGATGATGCTGGCGGCGACGATGCCAAAGCTGGCAAAGGCCACCACGGAGATGAGCAGTGTCAGCAATCCGCCCAGATAGTTCGCATTGCCCATCTCCATCCCCAGCACAATGCCCAGCGCCAAAAAGACCACGACACGCAATGTGGTAAACGCATAGCTCCAGACCGCGGAGCCCAGGATAATGCTGGACACCGGCGTGGGCGTCATCATCATCGCCTCCAGCGTACCCGTCGTCTGCGCCCGGCGCAGGGCGCGTGCAAAACCACTCAACCCCAGGCTGAAGTAGCCGGCAAAGGCCACGCCGATCAGGGCAAAGGCGAAGTAATCGCCGCCGTACGGCTCCAACAAGGGCGTGACACGCTCTCCCAGAAGACGCGCCAGGAAAAAGTAGGTCAGCGCTGAAATGAAGATGCCCCCGAAGTTCATTAGAAAGGAGAAGCGGTAGCTGATTTCAGTCCGGAAGTCGCGCACCAGAAACGCCCATAGGAGGCGCAGCCGTTCGATGGAAGTCTCAATCATTTGCTGCATCGGTGAAATGGGTGAAAACCTCCTCCAACGTGGGCGCTTTGGTCTCAATACTGTGTATGGTGACATCGTTGAAACGCAAGAAATCCAGAACGCGCGTCAACATTCCATCGGCCTCGGCGGCTTCAAAAGTAAGGTGATGAAAATCGCCCACAGCCCGCACGCGCGCATCGGGTGCGACTTGCTGTACCCAGGGCGCGGCGTCTCCCGGCAGATGGGCCACGCGCAGCGTATAGTGCAGTCGCCGCGCCAGTCGCTCGCGCAGCCCCGCGGGGCTATCCAGGGCCTGGATGCGCCCGCGGTGCATGACCGCCACACGGTCGCATAACTTCTCCGCTTCTGCCAGATCGTGCGTGATCAGGAAGGTGGTCACCCCCTGCCGGTCAACCAGATCGCGCAACAGGTCGTGGAGGCGCACCGTTGCAGCCGGATCCAGGCTGCGCGTTGGTTCGTCGAGAAATAGAATTCGCGGCCGGTGCAGCAGACTGCGGGCGATGGCCATGCGCTGGCGCATCCCGCTGGAGTAGTCGCTGAACCGTTGGTCCGCGCGTTGCAACATGTCCACTTGCTCCAGGACGTCGTGCACGCGCCGCTTGGCCTCGCTACCGTGTAGCCGGTACATGGCGGCGAAGAAGTGCAGGTTCTCACGCCCTGTCAGCCGCCAGTAGAAGCTACGCTCGTCGGTCACCACAAGCCCTACCGCTGCGCGAATAGCCGCCGCGTCCTGCAATGGGTGCCCGGCGACGATGGCCGACCCCCTGGACGGCAGGATTAACGTGCACAGCATCTTGACCAGGGTCGTTTTGCCCGCGCCGTTGGGACCCAGGAGCCCGAACAGCTCCCCCTCGCGCACCGCCAGCGTCACGTCGCGGACTGCCGCCACCGGTTTGCGGCGCGCCAGCCGGCGCCAACCGTTTGACGGCTCAAACTGTTTGGAAAGGTCGCGTGTCTTGATGGCTATCGCGGAATCAGGCATCGGTAGGACAAAGGTCAACTATTGCGCACACTGGTCTATAATCTATAATTATATTACATAATGAGTAAAAAGATTGCAGCACAGAGTCTGTCACACTATCAAGGTCTGCCACAGGGCGGGAGGCAGCGGTGACCGCGTCCAAAAAGAAGCGGGCGTTCGCACACCCGGCCGAAGCCCAGTTCGCGCAAATCCTGGATTTCTACCGCATGGAGTGGCAGTACGAGCCGCGGACCTTTCCCCTGGAGTGGGATGACGAGGGCAACGTGACGGCTGCATTCACCCCCGACTTTTATCTTCCCGGCGAAGATCTATACGTAGAGCTGACGACGATTCGCCCCAGCCTGAGCACCTTTAAGAATCGCAAATTGCGCCGGCTACAGGAACTGTATCCGGACGTTAATATCAAGCTGTTCAAGCGCCGCGACGTGCGCAAGCTCTTGATTAAGTATGGCCTGGATGAGGCGGCGGAGCCAATCCTGGGCACCGAGGCACAGGAGCCGGACGAGTGATCGGACATCCCCCGCGAGCCTACGGTCCCATGGCGGACGACATACAGCGTGTGCTGATTTCACAAGAGGAAATTGAGACGCGGGTGCTGCAATTGGGTGAGGCGATCTCAAGAGACTACGCCGGATTGAACCCGCTGCTCATCGGCGTCCTGAAGGGCGTCGTGCCCTTTCTTGCCGACCTTCTGCGAGCCATCACCATCCCTGTCGAAGTCGATTACCTGGACATTGCGCGCTTCCGGCCCGGCGCGCAGGCACAGCCCGGCGCCGTGCGCCTGGCGAAGGATCTGAACGCCCCCATCGAAGGTCGCCACGTTCTTTTCGTCGAAGACGTCATCGACACGGGCATGACGCTCAACTATCTCCTGCGCAACATCCGCACGCGTGACCCGGCAAGCCTCGAAGTCTGCACCTTTTTTAACAAGCCGGTTCACCGCCTGGTAGACATTCCGCTTAAATACAAAGGGTTTGATCTCCCGGACAAATTTGTCGTGGGCTACGGCCTTGATTATCGGGAAAAATATCGCAACCTGCCTTTCGTGGGGCTGCTCCGCGCCCACGTCATACAGAATCAAGTCACAGGCAACTCACGCACATAAAAAAACGACCCCGGCGAGCGGGGTCGTTTAAGCGGCACAAAAAAAGGGGCTCCAAGTAATCTTCTGAATGCCTCGCAAAAACTTCTCGGCGATTTCCTCATCTCCTTAACCTTTACGGCTAACGAGCCGAGGGTCGCAGTAACTTTTATCGCACTCCTCTCTGTTTCATGCGAAACTCGAGTGTGCAAAAGTTAATTTAGGCGATAGCATCCTCCAATTTCTCGGAGCGCCCTTCCCTTCTAAGCCAATCTTTCACAAGTTTGAACTTAAAAGGTAAAAACAGTATAGACGATTTCGCGCATCAAAGTCAAATGCCTGCGCGAATTTTTAAGGTACAACTTCAGCACTCGCTGAAGCCACAGGCGTAGCACTTGCGGCAGCCCTCTTCGTTGACCAGCGCGCCGTCGCCGCACTCCGGGCACAGGTCGCCGATGAGCAGGCGACTGCCCTGGTTTGACGGTCGCCCGTTGCTGTTCAGATCCGGCACCGACTGCTCCAGGAAGTCTTGCAGGACCTGAGCAACTCCGTCGGGCAGCGAAAGCACACGGTTTGCGCCAAAGCCCAACGGCCGGCCACTGCCAATGCCTTCCAACTGCCGCACTACTTCCTTCAGCCGGTCCTTCGGCTCAACGGGAGAGGATAGACGCAGCACGTAGCTGATCAGACGTCCAATGGCGTCGGCGACGGCAAGCGTATCGGTGCCCGCTTTTGAGGTCTGAATGAAGACTTCGAAAGGCTGATCCTGCACATCAGTGTTGATGGTGACGTACGTCGTGCCCAGTGGCGTCTTGATACGGTGCGTCTGGCCTTTCAGAACAGCCGCGCGTGGCTTCTTGGACTCATGCCACAGCATTGGCTGTTCCAGATCCTGCTCTCTGGCCTCTTTGGTCGCTTTCGTTTCCAGGACCACCTTCTCGCGCGAGCCGGTGACGTACACCGTCAGCCCTTTACAGCCCAGCTCCCAGGCCATTTTGTAAGCCCGCGCTACATCTTCGCTGGTGGCCGATTCGGGGAAGTTACAGGTCTTAGAGATGCTGTTATCCACGAAGGCCTGAATCGCCGCCTGCATGCGAATGTGTTCTTCGGGTGTAATATCCGCGGCAACGACGAAAGTATGGCGTATGTCATCAGGCACAGCTTCAACGTGCTGGCAACTGCCGACGCGCACCACTTCCTCGACAATCTCCTGGCGCGTCTCCTCGTCCACGCCGGCCTCAATCAGGGCGCGCTCGAACAAAGGACTGGTATAGGTCAGTTCCAGATCTTCGCCTCTATCGTCCACGTGGCGAACATAAGCCAGGGCAAAGACAGGCTCACACCCGTAGCCCTCACAGCCAGAAACGGTGGCGATCGTACCCGTGGGCGCGACAGTAGTTTGTGCCGCATTGCGGATGCCATGCTGTTTCATCTGTGCCACCAGCGCTTCCCAATCCGGCTCGGGGCGACCAAACTCTTCTTCCCACTCAAAAAGCGGCTGCGGGATCTGCCATTTTAAATCTTCAGGGTCGTAGATACTGCCTTCGATTGCCGGGAACGGCCCTCGTTCTCGCGCCAACTCTACACTGGCGCGCATGCAGTGATAGCGGATGAATTCGGTGACCTTCCCGGCCAGCGCCTGCCCTTCTTCGCTGCCGTAGCGCACACCAAGCTGGTACATCAGATCGCCAAGGCCCATGAACCCCAGGCCGATACGTCGCGCGCGCAGCGCCGCCTTCTCAAGCTGCGGAACCGCCGGCACGTAGGCGTTGGCCGTCACCACGTTGTCCAGGAAGTGGGTTGCTTCCTCGATAGTGCGCTGCAGTTTTTCCCAATCCACCTGACCATCATCGGTTATGTGCTGCGCCAGGTTGACCGACCCCAGACAGCAATTCTCATAAGGACCAAGCCACTGCTCGCCACAGGGATTCGTCGCTTCCAGCTCGTAAAGGTGCGGAACAGGATTGGATCGGTTAGCGCTGTCCAGGAACAACATCCCCGGCTCGCCGTTGTTATAGGCATACTTGACGATCTCATCAAACAGATCGCGGGCCTGTATCGTGCGCCACACCTCTCCATCCTGTGGGTTCACCAGGTCAAACTCGCTATCCTCGGCCACCGCCTTCATGAACTCATCGGTGATCCCCACCGAGATATTGAAGTTAGTAATGGCGTTCTCGTCCGCCTTGCAGGAAACAAACTCGAAAATGTCCGGGTGATCCACGCGCAAGACGGCCATGTTTGCGCCGCGGCGCGTGCCGCCCTGGGCGATCTCACCAAAAGCCTGATCGTAAACGCGCAGGAACCCAACCGGGCCCGTCGCCTGGCCCGCCGAACTGTGCACGAGGGCGCCTTTGGGACGCAGCCGCGAAAAAGCGAACCCGTTGCCGCCCCCCGTCTGCTGGATCAACGCTGCATCGCGCAAGGTCTGGAAGATACCTGCTTCATCGCGGCCCATATCATCTTCCACCGGTAACACAAAGCAGGCCGCCAGCTGGCCCAACGGGGTGCCCGCACCTGTGAACGTCGGGCTGTTAGGCATAAAGCGCAGTTCCGTCAGCAGACGGTAGAATTTATCTTCGGCCGCCGCAACATCCTGGCCATGATCCGCCTCGGGCGCAGCAATATGCCCGGCCACGCGCCGAAACATCTCCTCAATCGTTTCAACGGGCTTGCCATCCTGGCCACGCCGCAGATAGCGGCGTTCCAGAACTGCGCGGCTGTTTTCGCTGAGCGCGATCTCTGGAGCTGATTCTCTGGGCTTATCCCGTTCTACGTCCTTCAACATATTGTCCTCCGTATGATTTCTGATCTCGCCTTGGACGGCGGGGCACCGGTGTGGATGGAGAGTAGTGGCTTGAGCGCTTACTCCTCCAGAAGACGATCGATCTCGTCTTGTATTGACTCCAGGTCACCCAGACGCAAATAGACGATGGCGTAACGAATATAAGCTACTTCGTCTATCTCTCGTAATTTGCGGATGACCTTATCCCCCACAAGGCGGCTGGGAACTTCAGCTTTACCCATCTGCTGCAGCTCCGCCTCAATCTCACCTACCATCCGTTCGATGTCTGCCGCGGCGACCGGCCGTTTGGCACAGGCCACGCGAATGCCCGACGTCAGCTTCTCACGCGAGAACTCCTCGCGGGTACCGTCTCGCTTAATGAGGAGCGGCGTGGCTAATATCGGGCGCTCATACGTGCTGAACCGCTGCTCGCACGCGGTACACACGCGCCGGCGTCGAATCCCTCCGCGCGAATCATGACTGGTGTCGATCACGCGCGTCTTTTCGTGGCCACAATAGGGACATCTCACAAGATAGACTCCACTTGGGCCGGCGACCCCGGCTCGAACGGTGTTGGCGGCTCTGTGAAAAAAAGTACCAGATATAAGGGTTAACCGGTGTGCCTCCCCCATATCTAGGACTCAGGTGCGTCGCATTATAACATACGCGCAGGGCCATAGCAAGCATCTTCACGACCCGGAAACCTTAAAATATTTGGCCGAAATTTGGCCTTAATAGGCGTCTTTAGAGGAAGTCCAGAGTGAGTACTCTGGAACAGGAAAAACAGGGGCAAGCTGCCGGTGGTAATTTTGTACCACCGGCAGCTCGTCAAGAGGGGTTGGCGTCAGTCAAAACCTAGCGCTTCTTCCGCAAAAACGCCGGAATCTCCAGATCGTCAAGCCGGAAAGAGGATGAGGAGCGTTGTGTCGTCCCCGAATTGCCCGTTGATGAGGGCGAAGCCGGCGATGCGGAACTCTCAGAACGATTGCTGTTCACAGACACCGACTCGCGCACCGGCTGGCGCGTGGGCACCGGTCGTTCTGCAGGACGGGAAGTCATCATGCGGTGGACGGAGGGCAACGTGCGCTCAAACCCGGTGGCGATCACCGTGATCCGGATGTCGTCGCCCATCTCTTCGTCCACGACGGCGCCGAAGATAAGGTTGACGTCCGGGTGCGCCGTTTCGCGGATAACCGAAGCCGCCTGATTGATCTCATACAGACTCAGGTCGGGGCCTCCGGTCACGTTGAAGAGAATGCCCCGCGCGCCATCGATCGTAACGTCCAACAGGCGATTAGACAGCGCCTGTTCAGCCGCAATCTGTGCCCGATCCTGCCCATTGCCGTGGCCAATGGCCATCAGCGCCGCGCCGCCCATAGACATGATTGTGCGTACGTCGGCAAAGTCCAGGTTGATAAGCCCGGGCACCGTGATCAGCTCGCTGATGCCCTGGATACCCTGGCGCAGCACGTCATCTGCCAGGCGGAAAGAATCCATCAACGACACGCGCTTGTCAGCCGTTTCCAGCAAGCGATCGTTGGGAATGACGATCAACGTGTCCACGTGCTCCTTCAGCTGCTCAATGCCGGTCTCAGCCGCTTTGGCCCGCTTGGCGCCTTCGAACGTAAAGGGCCGCGTGACGACACCGATGGTTAACGCTCCCTCATCACGGGCCACCTTGGCGACCGTGGGGGTGGCGCCGGTGCCGGTGCCGCCGCCCATACCGGCGGTAACGAACACCATGTCTGAGCCGCGAAGAATGCCATGCAGGTCGTCCATCGACTCCTCAGCTGCGCGCGTGCCAACCTCAGGATCCCCTCCCGCGCCTAGACCACGCGTGGTTCGTTCACCAATATGAATCCGTTGCCGCGCCCGGCTGGACATCAAAGCCTGACTGTCTGTGTTGATGGCGATGAAATCAACGCCGGCGATCCCGGCCTCGATCATGCGGTTCACAGCGTTACTGCCGCCCCCGCCCACGCCAACCACGCGTATCAGGGCTGCGCCTTCTGCATCTGGCATACGTTGTACCTCACGTTGTCTTTTATCCATCTTAAACCCCTCTTTTGTTCTACACTCTCTAATTCACTCAGTAATTGATGCGATATACGATATGGTTTACAAGCTCTGCGACCTCTCGGGCCCGGTGATCGTCTTCACATAGCGCCTCCTCTACTCCGGTAACAGGGCACGGAAGAAGTTTCCCAGACGGCGACTCCATTCTCCCTGGCGCGGTCGCGGTCGGTAAGCGTTGCTGCCGCTGATCGTCCAGCGTAACAGGCCGACGCTGGTCGCGAAGGCCGGGTTGCGCAGGGCATCCACCAGCCCCACCAGATTGCGGGGCGTGCCCACGCGCGCCGGCACGTTCAGAACCCGCTGGGCCACGTCCGTAATGCCCCGCAGTTGTGAGCCGCCGCCGGTGAGCACAATGCCCGCGGGCAGCAGGCCATCGTACCCGGAGCTTTCCACCTCTTGCAGAACAAGCTGGAATATTTCCTCGACGCGCGCTTCAATCACCGTTGCCAGATCCTGGCGACCGACCAGAATACGCTCGCCGCTAAACGGAGAGACGGTGAAGTCCGACTCGGAGTCGATCTCCTCTGGACGACAATCGCCATACTGCAGCTTGACCCGTTCGGCGACCTCAAACGGGACCCGCAGTCCAATGGCGATGTCGTTGGTGACGTGATAGCCACCGACGGGCAAAACCTTGGTGTGGAAGACGCTACCCTGGCGATAAAGAGCCACGTCCGTCGTACCGCCGCCGATGTCGGCAACGATGACGTCCATCTCGCGCTCGTTCGGCTCCAACACCGCTTCGCCAGAAGCCAGGGCGTTCAACACGAACTCTTCGGCCTCAATGCCAACGTTGTCGGCGCACTTACCCAGGTTGAGCAATGCCGTGGAGGCGCCGGTGACAATGTGCGCTTCGACCTCCAGCCGGTATCCGTGCATACCTACCGGCTGCTGCACCACGTTCTCGTCGATGCGGAAGTGGCGCGGCACCAGGTGGACAATCTCGCGGTTGTGGGGCACGGGCACCGCCTGGGCCGCATCCAACGCGCGCTCGATGTCCTGCGTGGTGACGCCTGTACCATTGCGACCGATGGCCACCGCGCCGCTGCTGTTGGTGGAAGAGATGTGCTCACCCGCCATGCTTACTTGCGCGCGAGAAAGGGCGTACCCCGACGTCTCCTCTGCCTTCTCTACGGCCCGGGCAATGGCCACAGACGCTTCGCCCACGTCCACTATCATACCTTTGCGCATGCCACGCGAAGGCTCCACGCCATAGCCAATGATGCGCACCTGCCCGGCGCGCACCTCACCTACCAGGGCGCAAACCTTCGTCGTTCCAATGTCCAGACCAAATAAAATCCCTTCCATCACAAACCTCAATCAGCTACGAATCGTTTGCCAGATAAAATGGCTTCTCCTGATTACTCACGCTGATATATTCGGGCGACAGGCCCTGCTCCAGCAGATAGTCGACCATTGTCTCGTAGACGACCAGCTTCTGATCCATGTCCGTGCCGCTGCCGAAATAGACGCGCCAGCCTCGACCATCCTCAAAGCTTAGCCCACCGGACGGGCTATACGAGAGCCTGTCGATGTTAGGCCGCAGCTCGCGCAATTGCAGCGCGCCTTGCAGAATGTCAGGCGGCACAAAGAGCTCCGCTGCCTCCTCCGTTGCGTCTTCTTCCTCTTCCGCATCAGAAGGCGACAATTTCGCCGTCGTGGCCACGCTGGGCGCCGGCTGGTCAGACTGGATATGCAACAGCGCCGGCACATCCACACGCGCCGGAACGAGCACACCTCGCTCGTTGACCCAGTACTGCTCGTCGCCTTGCTCCCACACCGCAACGGGCGTTTCCTCGGCGATACTGACGTGGGCAGCGTTCGGCCACTCCAGCCTCACCGTGGCCGAAATGACGCCCGGCACAGACATGATGCTCGCCGCGGCGTCGCCGGGATGCACGGCGAAAATGTGCGCGCCGCCCAGCCCGCTGGCTTCCACAATCTCCGCCGCCGGAATGGAGGAAACGCCCTCCACAGGAATGGTCGTCAGGTAGAAATCTTCATCGGTGCCAATAAGACCGAGGGCCGCCACGCAAACAACGAGCAAGAAAAGGCTGATCCAGCGTGAGGTGAGAATTACCTGCTTCAGGGCGGCTGTGGGCAGCCGCAGCACACCCTTGTTACGCCGCCGTCTCCGCTTTGCCGTGCGCGGAATCTCCAGACGAGGGATCGACAGGATTGAACTGGACTCCGCCCGGCGCAACCGTGGTTGCCGGCGCAGTTTCCTTTGTTGTTTTGAGCGACGCGTGCTCGTCATATCTGCCATCCTTGACTCTTATTGCCTGGCCGGCGGGCCATCGTCTGCGGTGTGCGTCGTTTTCAACACTTGTTTTTCTTCAAAGCGGTCCAGCGCCAGCTCGATCAACCGGTCCAACAGTTCCGGATAGCTGATCCCGCTGGCCTCCCACAGCTTGGGATACATCGAAATTCGCGTGAAACCCGGAATCGTATTGATTTCGTTCAGGTAGATACGCCCGCTTTTACGATCCAGCATCAGGTCCACTCGCCCCATACCCGCGCAGTCGATCGCCTGGTAAGCGCGCAAGGCCAGCGCGCGAACCTCCTCCGCAACCTCCGGGTCCAGGGGCGCGGGAATGAGTAGTTCAGAATCGTCGCTGACGTACTTGGCCACGTAATCGTAGAATTCACGCCGCGGGCGGATTTCACCCACCACGCTGGCGATCGGATTGTCGTTACCTAATACCGCCACCTCCAACTCGCGGGCGTCGATGCCCTGCTCCACGATCAGGCGACGGTCGTATGAAGCCGCCGTATCCAACCCGGCGGTCAGGTTTTCGCGGTCGTCGCACTTGGTGATGCCCACACTGGAACCGAGATTGGCCGGTTTGGTGAAGAGTGGATAAGTGAACGCCGCTTCCAGCTCGTCCAGAATTTCCCGCGGGCGGCGGCGCCACTCACCGGCGCGAATCAGCCGCCAGGGCAAGACGGGAATCTGATGGGCGCTCATCACGCTCTTAAAGATCGCCTTGTCCATACCCACGGCCGACCCTACCACACCGGCGCCAACGTAAGGCAATCCGGCCAGTTCCAACAGGCCCTGCACCGTGCCATCTTCGCCGTAGGTGCCGTGCAAAATGGGCACGATAACGTCTAGCTGCGCCACTTCTGAGAGCGCCGTCGGCTTGGTCTCCCGCCGTTCCATGCGCATCAGCGCCGACGCGCGCGGATCAGGAAGTAAGGTCGCCGGATGCGTGGAGTTAGAAGCGCCCTCGCTCAGGGCCAACATGGCGTCGCCGACCAGCCATTCGCCGCTCTTGTCAATGCCAATGGCCACGACTTCGTACTTCTCTGGATCCAGCGCGCCCATCACAGATTGCGCGGACATCAGGGAGACCTCATGCTCGCCAGAGCGTCCGCCAAAAATGACGCCAACCCGCAACTTGCGCCGTCCCTTACTCCTTCGACTCATCCTCATCCTCGAATTGCCAGTCGCCGACAAGCTCTACTTCCAGTTCCAGTTCCACCCCAAATTGTTCGCGAACCGCGTGCCACGCTTCGGCAATCAGCGCGCGCACGTCTTCGGCAGTGGCATTCCCTTCGTTTATAAAGAAATTGGCGTGCTTCTCAGAAATGGAGGCGTCGCCAATGCGCAGACCTTTCAAACCTGCGGCGTCGATGAGATAACCGGCATAATAGTGCTCGGGATTCTTGAACATGGACCCCACGCTGGCGCCGCCGGGTTGAGTCTGTTTGCGGTGGGCCGTGAACCCATCGGCGCGCGCCATCAGCACGTCTGTCGCCTCCGGTGTCAGTTCCAGCTCTGCCGCGAGCACCACCCGACGGGCCGCGCTGCTGTCCTGCTCCTGTTTCAGAACGCTGTCACGATAGCCGTAGGCCATCTCTTCGTTGCTATAGATGCGCGCCCCACGAGCGGGCTCCCAGACGGTCGCTGCCACCAACGTGCCGCTCATGTCGCCGCCGTGGGCTCCGGCGTTGCCTACCACCGCGCCGCCCACCGTGCCGGGCACGCTCACGGCCCACTCCAGACCGCCCAGGCCCTTGGCAATACACTGGCGGGCCAGAGACGACAGGTTCATGCCGCTCTCCACGGTGCAGATGACGCTGAAGCCCGTGTTGCGGAATTTCACCTCGCGGGCGCGATTCATGATAACCAGCCCGCGGATCCCGGCATCGGCGGTCAGGATATTCGAGCCGCCGCCCAGCAGAAAGTATGGTATCTGCTGGGCATAAGACAACTCTACAGCCGCCTGCAACTCGGTGGCATTGCGTACGGTGACGAACATATCGGCGGGGCCGCCCACTCGCGCAGACGTATAACGAGACATGGGCACGTCCAGCTTAAATTCTTTGCCGAACAATTCCCGGAATCGTGTAATCGCCGCTTCCAACACTGCTGTTTGCACGTCCATCACTTTTCTGCGTCCTCTCCCTTCAGCTTTGCCACCAGACGGCGCACGTCTGCCGCCGAGACGCCGCTGGCGGTGGACGGCTTTTTCCTGCGATTACCTGCCTTCAGACGCTTCTGCTTCTCCTGTTGACTCATCTAAACCTCCTAACTCTGTCCGGCAACTCTTTCGCGCAATCCTTCCAAAATCCACTTCCCCACCTCGTCGCCATCGCCGGCGCCCAACGTGAGTATCACATCGCCGGGACGCACGCGGTCCAGAATGTAGGCCGCTGCGTCCTCCCGGCGCCCGATGTGGAGCGCGTGGGGGTGGGACATAGCGGCGACCACCTGCGCGGCGTCAATGCTGTCCGGCGTCTTCTTCTCGCGACTACGGAAAATGTCCAATACCAGTACCCGATCGGCGTCCTCAAAGCTGGTCGCAAACTCGCTTAGCAGCATCTGCGTGCGACTATAGGTGTGTGGCTGCCACACAGCCCACAGGCGCCGGCCGCGATGGTGCTGTCTGGCGGCGGCAAGCGTGGCCCGAATCTCCGTCGGATGATGCGCGTAATCGTCGATAACCGTCACGTCCTTGACCTCACCCACCACCTGGAAGCGACGACCAACGCCGCCAAACGAGGCCAGCGCCCGCACCAGGTCACCAAGGGGCATGTCCAGGCCGCGGCAGACGGCAACACAGGCCAGTGCGTTGCGCACATTGTGCTCGCCGGGAACGCGCAGGCGCACCACACCCAGCGTGGCGCCATGTTCAGTGAGCACAAAATCGCTGCCGCCCAACTGGTTGGCGCGCACGTCAACGGCGGCGTAGTGTGGCGCACCTTCAGCGCCCAGGCCGTAGGTAACCACTTCCACATCCTCACGTTCCAGTTGAGCCAGCAACTGTCTTACGCCCTGGTCGTCGCTGCAGGTCACCAGCCGCCCGCCCTGCGGCAAGCGCTGCACAAAGCGTTGGAACGCGTCCAGGTACTCGGCTGCCGTGGCAAAGAAATCCGGATGATCGTGTTCGATATTTGTGATCACTTCCACACGCGGGCGCAGGCCAAGGAACATATGATCGTACTCGTCGGCCTCTACGACGAAATGTTCGCCCTTGCCCGCGCGCCCGTTGCGGCCCAACGCAGGCAGTATACCTCCGACAATGAGCGACGGATCGTGTCCCGTCTCCAGCAGCGTATGTGCAATCATACTGGTCGTGGTGGTTTTGCCGTGGGTTCCGGCGACGGCAATGCCCACGCTGTCTGCCATCAGATAGCCCAGAAAATCGGACCGCTTCAGGACGGGAATGCCCGCCTCACGCGCTGCCGCGACCTCTGGATTATTGGCGGGCACGGCGGAAGAGACGACGAGCGCGTCGGCGCCGGCAATGTGCGCGCCGCGATGTCCTTCGTAGACGGTAGCGCCGGCCTCTGACAGCGCCGCTGTCAGCTCGTTGCGCCGCAAATCGGATCCGGACACCTCATAGCCCCGCCCCAATAGCACCCAGGCGATGGCTGAAATGCCGCTCCCGGCAATGCCCACGAGATGGAGGTGCATGCCCGGCAGCAATTCGAACGGGCTCTGATCCCGTTGCTGTTCTTCCTCTCTTACCCGGCTAGGATTCATCAAAATCAATGCTCATTCACTCACAAAACAGATTAAATCAGGGCCACAATGACAATAAAGAACGATGCGAAAAACAGGATCAGCCACACGGTGGGACTGAACAGGCCCATGGGCAGGTACTCGGTCAGAGTCGCTGCCGTGGCGGCTATATCCGGGCGCACAATCACCGAGGGATCAAAGGGGTACGACTCACCCGGCGCAAGCCTGACGTAGCCGCCGGCGGTCAACTGGTACTCCAGAAAACCCCACAGGCCGCCGATCACAAGATAACCGTTGATGGCCCCAATCAGCGCGCCCAGGATACGCTTCTCCAGATCGCCGCGCAGGCGCTCGCCCAGACGCCCACCGGTCGCCTGATTGGCAAGGCGCGCCACAACCTGGTAGCTGAAAAAGGCGATAACCGAGTGGAAGATCGCCTGAACCCAGAACTGCTGGCGTCTGAAGGCCAATACGTCGTTAGGATCCTGTACCGTGCCGGTCAGAGCCCCTACCAGGCGCGTAATACCTTCACCAAACTGTATGAGGGCGGCAATCGATGCGATCAGCCCCGTTAACGCAATGACCTCGCGCTGCCAACCGCGCATATAACCGATCAGGGCGAAGAAAATGACCATAAACCAGAAGACGAACTGTAAGCTTACCATGCGTTGTTAACCATGTGCCTTTGCGCCAGCTTCTCCAGAAGCCGGGCCAGGTTGCTCGCCGCCGAGGGCCGGTCCAACGCCCTGGCGGCTGCAGCCATCTGCGTCAATCTCTCGTCATCTTGTAGCAACTCGCTTACCAGCGGCAGCAATCTGTCTGGCAGCAACTCGTCGTCCAGCGTGACCGCTGCGCCGCGCTCGGCCAGATAATCTGCGTTCACTCTCTGGTAGCGCCAGGCGTGCGGATAGGGCACCAGAATGGCGGGCAAGGCGAATGCGGGCGATTCTCCCAGCATGCTGGCGCCGGCGCGGGCGACGACCAGATCCGCACCGCGCAGCGCAGCTCCCATCCGTTCGTGAAGATAGGCAAAGGGACGGTAATAGCGCCGTTGTTCGCCCGGCAGATCTTGCGCAGCGGCTTCCACTTCCGGCCAATCCAATGCGCCGCTGATGTGCACAACCTGATAGGTCTCCAGCAACCAGGGCAAGACGGAGAGCAGGGCGCGGTTGATGCTGCGCGCGCCGCGGCTGCCGCCAAACACCAGCAGCGTGCGCCGTTCTTCTTCCAACCCGAAGCGACCAAGCGCCTGCGCCCGACTCAGGTCCAGCGCCGCGCGCAATTGTGGTCGCACCGGGTAGCCGGTAACCACCGTCTTGCCGGGGCTGAAGTACGCCTCGGAAGCCGGCGTCGTGCAGGCCACGTTCTGAGCGAAACGGCTCAAGAAGCGAATGGCGCTACCCGGCTCTACGTCGGGCAAGAAGATAGCTGCCGGCGTGCGGCGCAGCCAGGCTGTGAGCGCCACGGGCACGTTGACGTACCCGCCGGTCATGAACAGCACGTCGGGCCGGAACGCTCGCCATATGCTATTTGTCTTGCCCAGACTCCAGGTCAGTTTCATACCGTTTACCAGCTTGTCGCGAGGAGACACCCCAACAATGGGACCTCCCTGAATCGTTTGCAACCGTAAGCCTGCACGTGGTACAAGTTCTTCTTCCATCTCTCCGCGCGTTCCAATCCACAGGAACTGCGCAGAATCATGACCTCGTCGTCGTAGCTCATTTACCGCGGCCAGAGCGGGATAGATGTGACCGCCCGTTCCGCCGCCGCAGACCAATATCCGCACGAAGGGACTCCATAACCGACTTTTGAGGCTGGCTGCGCGTCGTCAGATGAGCGTCGCGCGAAATATTCAGTAAAAGACCAACCGCAATCAACGAAGAAAGCAGCGAGCTGCCACCATAGCTGAGGAAAGGCAGCGGAATCCCGGTGAAGGGAATGACGGCGGTGATCACCGCGATATTTATCAGCGCCTGGTAGCTGAGCCAGCAAGTGATACCCAGCGCCAGCAAAAACCCGTAACCGTCGCGCGCATTGCGCGCTGCGTAGAGTCCGCGCCACACCAGCAACCCCAGCAGCAGGATCACGATCAGGCAACCGAACAGACCCAGTTCCTCGCCGACGATGGCGAAAATACCATCTGTGTGCGCCGCCGGCAGCGGACCGAACTTCTGCGTGCTATTGCCCAGGCCTACGCCAAAGAAGCCGCCGGAGCCCAGGGCAATCAGCGCCTGCCGCACCTGCCAGATGGCCTGATTCGGATCACGTAACACCTCCTGCCACGCGGCAATGCGCGCCGCGGCATGAGGGGTGGTTCTCATCAAAATGTAGAAAATGCCGCCGCCGACAGACCCGGCAATCAATATCTGCTTCAACTCGGCGCCGGCGACGAAGAAGATCGTCAGGCTGATCACGGCTACCAGGCCCGCCGTGCTCAAATCTGGCTGCTGCACAATCAAGAAGCAGACGACTCCCGTAATAAAGGCGAACGGCAGCAACCCGTACGTTACGTCCTTGATACGCTCTCCCTTTGAAGATAGCCAGTGCGCGATATACAGAATCGTGGCCAGTTTGGCCAGCTCGCCCGGCTGATAGGAGTTCTCATACAGGCCACGCGTGGCGCCGAAGTTGGCTTCGCCGATCACCAGTAGCGTCAGCAACAAGAACAAGGTGCCGCCCATGATCAGGACCGAGAAGCGGCGCAGAATGTGATAGTCAAACTGCATCAGAACGACAATGCTCACAATGCCCAGCCCCAGGGCCACGAGCTGCCTCCGAAAGTAATAGGTAGGGTCGTCGTGCACCAGAAGGCCCAGGTCGAACGTCGTGCTGTACGTCATCAGCATGCCCACGACAACCAGGCCCGTCACTGCCAGCAGGAGCCAGTAGTCAAAGTACAGCTTAATGCCATCGCGTACTCTATCTCGCTTCTTTCTTACGACTGTGACCGATGCCATAACTATTCCACACTACCTTTGCCGCTGTCTGACCCCTGCCAGACCGCAATCAGCCTACAAACCATTAACGAGTTCCCGGTAATGTTCGCCGCGCTGCTCAAAATCCTCGTACGCGTCATAACTGGTGCCGCCTGGCGCCAGAAGAACCACGTCGCCGGGCCGCGCCACCCGCGCCGCCGCCTGCACGGCCTCCGGCAGCGTCTGCACGCGAGTTATGGATAGCGCCGGCGATCGCTGTTCCCGCAAGCGACCCTCCAACATCGGCGCCAGGTCGCCAAAGAGAACGACGTGCCGCGCGCGTCGGGCCACTTCTCGCGACCACTCTTCCCAGACCATCTTCTTATCGCGTCCACCCGCCAGCAGCACCAGCGGCTCGTCGAACGAACGCAGCGCAGCCAGCGCCCGTTCCGGCGCGGTGGCAATCGAATCGTTGACATACTGCACGCCGTTGATCGTAGCCACCGGCTCCAGGCGATGGGGCACGCCGCTGAAGCTGCGGATCGCTTCGCGCATGGCGCGGGCCTCTACGCCCGCGGAATCGGCCAGGGTCACCGCAGCCAGCACATTAAGCACGTTGTGCTCGCCGCGAAGCTGCATTTCGCCCAGCTCGCAGACAGCGGTTTCTGCGTCGCCGTCACGGAGCCACACTCGCCCCGAGCGCACAAAAGCCCCATCGACGACAGCGCCCCGGCGGCTGAACGTGCGCAGTCGCCCGCGAACCAGCGGCTGCAGCTGCATGGCGCCCTCGTCGTCGGCGCACAACACCGCAACGCCGTCGCTGTTCTGGTGCCGCAAAATATTGGCCTTGGCCGAGGCGTACGCTGCCAGCGTGCCGTGCCGGTCCAGATGATTGGCTGTAATGTTGAGCACCGCGGCGATGTGCGGGCTCTTCAACGCCTCGTGGCCAAAATTTGGATCCCATACTTCCAGCTGGAAGCTGGAGAGTTCCTGTACGACCAGATCGCCGGGCTCCATCTGTGACAGTTCATCAAGCAGGGGCCGGCCAATGTTCCCGCCGACCCAGGTACGCAGTCCGGCGGCGCGGCCCATGGCTCCGGTCAGCGCCGTGGTCGTCGTCTTTCCCGCGGAGCCTGTGACGCCGATCACCGGCGCTGGCGAGCGTAGCAAGAACTCCAGCGAGTCGTTGGTCACGCGTATCCCCTGCCGGCGCGCCAGCGCCACAAAGGGCGCATCGGCCGGGACGCCTCCGCTGATGGCCACGACGTCCGTGCCCCGCAACAGGCTCATGGGATGCTCGCCAAATACAAAATCTATATTCAAATCGCGCAGCTCTTCTATGCTTTCGGCCAGTTGCTCAGCAGAACGCAGGTCAGAAACGACCACCTCGGCGCCTGCCTGGGCTGCGAAGCGGGCCAGCGCCCGGCCCTGCCGCGCCAGGCCCAGGATAACGATGCGTTTTCCTGCCAGATCGTCTCTCGTCATCACGGTCGCAATGTCCTGTTCCATCGTTGCCTGCACGTCGTCCATCCCTATACCAGCGCCAGAGCAATGCCTACCATTGCCGCCAGAATGCCTATCAGCCACCACCGTTGCACAATCTGCGTTTCGCTCCAACCCAGCAGCACGAAATGATTGTGCAGCGGCGCCATGCGGAACGGGCGAATATCGCGCCCCAGAAAACGTCGCGTGACCACGGCCGACACCACCTGTAACATGGTGGACAACGTCGTAGCCACGGGCACCATGGCGATGATCGGCAGAATGAGCCACTGGTTGGTCATCAGAGCCACGACGCCCAGCGCGCCGCCCAGCGCCTGCGACCCGATGTCGCCCATAAACATCTGCGCCGGGTGGGCGTTGAACCACAAGAAGGCAAAACAGGCGCCGACGACGACGAAGCTGAAAATTAGCAAAAATTGCTGATCCTGCAGAAACGCGATTATGCCGTAAGCGGTAAAGGCGGTTGCGGCGATTATGCCCGCCAGGCCGTCCAGTCCGTCGGTCAGGTTAACGGCGTTCGCCGTTCCCGTAATGATGAACACCGCTACCGGAATGTACCAGATACCGATGTCCAGCAGCGGGCGCACGGTTGGAACAGCCACCAACCCCCGGCCGTCGTTTACCAGCCAGTAGAGCAGAATGGCAGCCACGGTGGCGATAGCCACCTGGTACCAGATTTTGTAACGAGCCAGCATCCCCACGCCGGGACGCTGCCGCAGGCCCTGGTAATCGTCGATGCCGCCAAGGATGGAGTAGGCCACCATCACGCCCACCGGGATGATCACGCTCTCCGCAATCTCCAGGGCCTGAACCAGCTGTACGATGTTGACCACAATGCTGATGATCACCGTCCAGCCCACGATAAGCACACCGCCCATGGCCGGCGTGCCCATCTTGGCCATGTGCGACTCAGGGCCTTCGATCCGTATCTGCTTACCCAGTCGCAACCGGCGCATAATCTCTACCAGGGGACTGCCCCATATAACAGCCATCACAAAAGTAAATCCACCTAATGTCAGTGCAAATGCCATAAATCAGTGCCGCTCTGGCGCCTGAGGGAATGATTCAACCCCTGCAGGTCCCGCGACATCACTCTTTGATCCGTACGTCACGCCGGCGGGCCAACGTTTCAACCAGCCTGTCCAGGGAAACGCCGCGCGACCCCTTGACCAGAATGACGTCATTTTCGTCGATCATCTCCTCCAGCAGGGGCACGGCCTCTTGCGGCGTGTCCACGCTGCTCACGCGAGTCTTGTTCATGCCCGCCCGCAGCGCCTCCTCGGCAATCAGGCGGCTACGTTGTCCTACAGTCACCAGCACGTCGGCGACGCCCTTCACCCGGCGCCCGACCAGGCGGTGTGATTCCTCTTCGGCCGGTCCCAGCTCCAGCATATCGCCCAGCACAGCAATGCGTCGACCGCGAAGGTCTTTCAGCAAGTTGAGGGCGGCGATGACCGATTCCGGGCTGGCATTATACGTGTCGTCCAGGATGAGCGATCCGCGCGGGCCGCGCTCGGTCACCAGACGCAACTGCGTTTGCTCATCTCTCAGCCCTGCCAGAATCTCCTCCCAGGCCATCCCTGCGACCAGACCCACAGCAGCGGCGCGCAGGGAGGTGTGCACGCTGTGCCGGCCCAACAATGGCACGTGCACGCGCAGGCTGTCGCGCCCATGGTGCAGCGTAAAGCGCACGCCGTCCAGGCCCATCGACTGCACCTGGTCGGCCCACAGATCGGCGCGCTCGTCCAGGCCGTAGGTAAAAATGCGGGCGACCGTATGCTCGGCCATTCCCATGACCAGCGGTTCGTCGCGGTTCAAAATGGCCACGCCATCCGCCGGCAACGCTTCCACCAGTTCCCGTTTCGCTTCCACAATCGCTTCCAGGCTGCCCAGGCGGGACATGTGTACCGGGCCCACGATGGTCACCACGCCGATTCTGGGGCGCGCGATATCACACAACAAGGCGATCTCGCCCCTGGCGTACATGCCCATCTCCAGAACGGCGTGTTCGTGCTGCGGGCGCAGGTTCAGAAGCGTCAGCGGCAGGCCGATTTCGTTGTTGTAATTGCCCTGCGATTTCAAAGCCTGAAAGCGCTGCGCCAGCACGGCATAGGTCAACTCTTTAGTAGACGTCTTGCCCACACTGCCCGTGATTCCGGTAACTTCCACCGTGAATCGCAAGCGCCACTGCCGGGCCCACTGTTGCAAAGCCTTCTCTGTGTTCTCGACCACAACCTGTAACGGCCCCTGCGATACAATGTCGTGGGAGGGGGGCGCCGCGCCCGCCTGCTCCAAGTGCACCGTTGGCGCGCCGGCGGCAACCGGGCGCTCGACCACGGCGGCGATGGCTCCGCGGGCCAGCGCGTCGTCGACGAAATCATGACCGTCCAGATCTTCCCCCTCGAAGGCGAAGAAAACATCGCCAGGCTGCACCTCGCGGCTGTCGATGACCACAGACCGCACAGCCGGCTCGTTACCATCGAGCCGGTAATCGGTCAGCGCTTCCAGGAGGTGGCCAAGAGACAACATAAGTCAGATCACTTTGCAGTTACACTGTAGAACATTCATCGCGTGCATCCATAGATACCCGACAGTTCGCACTTGCACACTAAACACTTAATTCCCTCTCAAGTCCGACACGTCGGCCTGCAGGCGCACCGAGTCGGGCGGAATGTCGAGCATGACGACCAGTTCCTCCACCAGTTCCGCAAATGTCGGTGCTGCCGTCTGCGAGCCCCAGGGAGACGACGTCGTGCGATCCAGCTTCACCAGCACCACCACCTCGGGGTCGTCGGCCGGCAGCCAGCCGATGAAAGAACCGATGGTAGCGTCTGAGAGATAAACGCCACCCTCAGGAATTTCCGCCGTTCCCGTCTTGCCCGCGATGGTGTAGCCCTCAACCTGGGCCGAATCCACTTCGCGGCTCACGGCAGCCACAGCCATTGCATTCAGTTGCTGCGCCGATTCCTCGCCGACCGGACGACTGGATACGTTCGGCTCCTGACGGTAAACGCGATCGCCAGCATGAATCTCCTGCACAATATAAGGCTGCATCAGCCGCCCGCCATTGGCCAGCGCGGCAACCGCCGTAACCATCTGGATTGGCGTTACGGCAATACCCTGTCCATAGGCGTTGGTGGCAATATACGATTCCGTCCACAGTTCGCTGCCGGGCAGGGGCATGGTGCCCCCGGCCTCGGACATGACGTCAATGCCCGTGGGACGGCCGAAACCAAAGCGCTCCATGTACGCATAGTACGTTTCCGGCCCCATCCAGGTGGCAATCGTGGCTGCGCCGACGTTCAGAGAACGCGCCAGGAGGGTGGTCATGTCCGTCGTGCCCGGCGCGCTGCGATCCCAGTTATACGTGCGGTGTCCGCCGACCTCCAGAATGCCGCTGTCATGATAGGTCGATTGCGGCGTCACCGTGCCCGAATCCAGCGCGGAAGCCATGGTCACGACCTTCATGACAGAACCCGGTTCATACTGCTGGCCGGTGGCCGGGTTCACCAGCAGGGATTCGTCAGCGTCGTAAAAATCGTATGGCGAGAAACATGGATAGTTGGCCAATGCCCGAACGGCCCCCGTGCGCGGATCCATAACGATGATCGTACCACTGCGCGCGCCGTACTCGCTAACGGCGCGCTGCAGGTGCTCCTCAACCGCATATTGCACGGAGCGGTCGATGGTCAGCACCAGATCCGCGCCTTCGCGGGCGATGACGCTGCGCTGGGGCGTTAAGGGTGACAGGTTGAGCGTGTCGGCGGCAGCCTGCCCGGCCAGGTCGGTCTGGTAATATCCCTCCAATCCGGCGCCGCCTTTGCCGTCGAAGTCCACGTACCCCAGCACGTGACACATCAACTCTCCCTGAGGGTAGATACGGCGCGGTAACGGTTCCACCTGCAGGCCGGTGAAGGGCAGTTCGCGAACCGCCTGAGCTACCTGTGAGTCGACGCGCCCGGTGAGCAGCACGTAGGGCGTATCGCTTTGCAGGGCCCCCAACAGTTCATAGCGCGGTTTCTGCAGGATGGGCGCCAGCGCCGTGGCCATCTCATCCGCTTCCGTAATCAGCGCCGGAGATGCGCTGATACGATAATCGGAGCCGTTACCGGCCAACACGGCGCCATTTCTGTCATAGATGATGCCGCGCTCGGGACGCACCTCGACGCGCACATTCTGGACGTCCTGTCCCTGCTGCTTCCAGTGGGCGCCCTGGAACACCTGGAAGGCCACCAGCCGCCCAATGATCAGCACTGAGGCAAATCCCAGTGCAACGACGACAATCCACATACGCCTTTGCTGGCTGCTGTTCACGTCAAGTCCCCCTTACCTTGTCTCATTGCCGACCGTAGCCTCCGTTTCGCCCGCCTGCCCTCTGACCATTTCGCCCAGGCGATCCTGCAGAGCCAGCCGCACGGCCTCGCTAAACGTGCTCACCTGGTTCGGCTCGGGCCGCGGCGCGGGCGGGGGCTGGGGCGTGGCCTCGGCCGGATACTCGTTGACGACCAGGTACTCAATATCGCCCGGGTCAGCTCGCACGAAGCCGAGGCGCAGCGCTTCCTCTTGCAGCCGTTCCAGCGACTGGGCTTCGGCAATCGCCTGTTCCAGCTCCGAGTTTTCGCGCTTCAACTCATCCAGTTCATTCTGCAATAGTTGTATGCGCCTTCCGGTGCTGGCAATGCGGCTGGCCTGATTCAAATAGACGGCGCCTAACAGGGCCACCAGGGCCGTGATCACAAACCAGCCCAGGGCCACCTGCGCATCGGTCAGAATGCCCAGGCGCTTGGCCCTCTGTCGCTTTTCTCGTCTGGAAGTCACTTTAGCCATTGTCTGGCAAACACCTACTATAATTTCTGGGCCACACGCAATCGCGCGCTGCGGCTGCGTGGGTTTTCTTCAATCTCAGCGTCGCCGGCCATTACCGCTTTGCGCGTCACCAGCCGCAGCGTCGGTTCCACGTCGCAGGTGCAGATCGGTTGCCGCGGCGGGCAGATACAATCCTGCGTCAGGTCTCGAAACAAATTCTTAACGAAACGATCTTCCAACGAATGGAAGCTGATAACGGCCACACGAGCGCCGGGACGTAGCAGCTCAATCGCCGCCTGCAATCCCATTTCCAGGGCTCTTAACTCCTCGTTGACGGCAATGCGTAGCGCCTGAAACACTTGCGTCGCCGGATGAATGCGCTTGCGGCGCACCCAGTGCGGCGCCGCCTCCTCGATCACCTCGGCCAGTTCGGTCGTGGTCTGCAAGGGCCGCGCCTCGAGGATGGCCCGCGCATAGCGACGGCTGTTCTGTTCCTCGCCGTAGCGCCAGAAAATATCGGCCAACGCCTCTGCGTTCAGATTGTTAATCAGGTCTGCCGCCGTTTCACCCTGTGTGGGATCAAACCGCATATCCAGCGGCCCTTCGCGCATAAACGAAAACCCGCGTTCGTCGGCGGCTAACTGCCGCGACGAGAGACCCAGATCGAGCAACACGCCGTCCACAACGGCGAAGCCGTGCGCCGGCGCCACCGTTTCCATCTCTGCATAACTGCCCTGCACGTATGTCACGCGCTGCGCATACTGCGCCAGACGCTGGCGGGCAAAGGCGATAGCCTCTGGATCACGGTCGAATGCCAGAACGCGCCCGTCCGGCGCCGACCTTTCCAATATACCGGCTGTATGGCCGCCACCCCCTAGCGTCCCGTCGATATACTTGCCGCCTGGTTGCGGTTGCAACAAACGCATGACATCGTCATAGAGGACCGGAATATGCTCATCCATCTCTTTCGATCATAATCTTCTGATCTTTTTAGACCGACCGGAGAGTGGGACGAGAGGAAAGAGGATTATAGATTCGCCTCCACTCTCCGGTCTTTGGTCCCTATATTCCCAGATCCTCCCAGCGCGAGGCATCATTGTTATCTTCGATGGAAGCACGCACACTCTGCCAGGCTTCGGTATTCCATAGCTCGATGTAGTTAAATACACCGGCGACAACGACCTCTCCGTCGATTCCTGCAAAATCACGCAGATATTGCGGGAGAACGATGCGCCCCTGGCGATCGGGCGCCAGATCGACAGCGCCAGAAAAGACGCGACGGCGAAAGGCGCGCACATCCTCGTCACCCAGCGGTCGCTGCGCGATGCGCTCAGCCAGCGCTTCCCACTCTTTCAGCGGAAACACCATCAAGTTCTGGTCGAAGCCGCGGGTCACTACCAGCCCGGTTGCCAGCTCGCCACGGAACTTGGCCGGAATTGTGATGCGTCCCTTGTCATCGATGGTGTGAGTGTATTCGCCGAGAAACATGCAACCTGCGCTTTTATTGCCGACGCTTTGATGAGTTCCGAGGCTGCCTGGCGGAAACAGCCGAAGGAGAAGCCGTTTGTCGTACGTGGGTAAAAGGTATTACGGCAAATTTAGAACACCTGTGCTAAATGCCCCACTCTGGCACTTATTTGGCGCCCTGTGGAGCCCTCTTGCTCCACTTTGCCCCACTTCAACCCACTACGTGCAACAGTATACACCAAAGACCGGTTGCTGTGAAGGAGCTTTCAGTACTAGAGGACATATTTTAAGGTACAGTTGCCAGGTGGAAATTATGTGACTTACTCACAGCGATCGCGGCAGGGGTAATAGACCCCACGCAGGTCCATTCTCCAGAATGAGTTCGCGCGTGGGTTGAAGGGCTACTCACGTGACAACGTGTTGCTTACGACGCTATCAGAAGTGCGTCCCCTATTCGGCTGTCCATAACCTCGGCTCGAAAACCCAGGCCCCCGGCGGTCACTGGTCACTCCCGCTGGCGTGAAACCATTTTAACGCATTTTTCACGCCAATCCAAGTATTTGGCCGAAAATAGGGAAAAATGACCTATTTTTCGGCCGAAAAGCGCCATTTCGGGCCCCGAACGCGCGCTAAATGGCCAGATTCCGCTTACTCCCCGCCTTTTTCTGACGCTTCTTCCTCCGCCAACGTGGCCAGAAACCACTTTTCGTCTTCTGACAGCGGGGCCTCTCGCAGCAATTCGGGTCGCCGCTGCCACGTGCGCCGCAGCGCCTGCTCCCGCCGCCAGCGGGCGATGTTCGCCGCGTGGCCCGAGCGCAGCACGTCGGGCACTTCCCAGCCGCGGAACGTGGCCGGCCGCGTGTAGTGCGGGCCTTCGAGCAGACCCTGCGCGTGGCTATCCTCTTCTGCAGCATCCTCGGCGCCCAGAACGCCGGGAATCAGCCGCGCCACGGCATCCACCACGATCAACGCTGCCAGCTCGCCGCCGGTCAGCACGTAATCGCCCACGGAAATTTCATCGGTGATCAGATGTTGGCGCACGCGCTCGTCCACGCCCTCGTAGCGCCCGCACAACAGCAGAAATCGCTCCTCCTGCGCCAGCTCCCGCGCTACGTCCTGGGTGAAGAGTCGCCCCTGCGGCGATAGCAGGATGACGGGCGTTGGCCGCTCGGGCGGCGCTCCCTCGCCGGGCAGCACCGCCTCCACCGCGCGGAAGATGGGGCCCGGCTTGAGCACCATCCCCCCACCCCCACCATAGGGCGGCTCGTCGGTGACGCGATGCTTGTCGCCGGCGTAATCGCGGATGTCGTGCAGGCCGATCGACAACAGGCCGGCCTCCTGGGCTCGTTGCAGGATGCTGGCCCCCAGGTAACAGGGGAACATGTCGGGGAAAAGGGTCAGGATATCGATGTGCATAAAGGTATTATTGAGCGTTATAATGCCCTGTCAACAAGCCGCGTGCTCTGCCGGCGATGCGCCTGCCGCGCGGCGCGCCCCACATGGGAGGAAGGTGTGCGAATTCTTATCACCGGAGACAAGGGCCAGCTGGGGACGGCCCTGCATCAATCGCTGGCCCAGGATCACGAGCTAACGGGCATTGACCTGCCGGAGGTGGATATCACCGACCGGAAGGCCATCTTCAGCGCGGTTGTGGCGGCGCGCGCCGACCTGGTCATCCATTGCGCCGCCTACACCGACGTTGAGGGGTGCGCCCGCGATCCCGCGCTGGCCTATCGCGTCAACGGCCTGGGCACGCAAAATGTGGCCCTGGCCTGCCTCGAAAACGGCGCGGCGATGGTCCACATCAGCACCAACGAGGTGTTTGACGGGCGCGATCCGCGCGGCTATGAAGAGTGGCGCGCCCTGAATCCGCAGAATCCCTACGCGCGTTCCAAGGCCGCCGCCGAGTTCCACGTGCGCCACCTGCTCGGTTGCCACTATATTGTGCGCACCGCCTGGCTCTACGCCGGCGGCGGGCGCAATTTCATCCACGCTATCTGGCGCCGCGCGCAGCAGGACGGCGCCCTGCGCGTGGTCACCGACGAAATTGGCAACCCGACTTACGTGACGGACCTGGCGCAGGCCATTGCGCAATTGATCGAGACCGGCCAATACGGCACGTACCACTTTGTAAACAGCGGCGCCTGCTCCCGCTGGGAGTTCGCCAATGAGATCCTGCGCCAGGCGCAACTGACCGACGTGCACAACACGCCCATTCTGAGCAGCGAGTTCCGGCGCGCCTCCACGCCGCCGCCCTTTGGCGCGCTGCACAACATCCACGGCGCTGCCATCGGCATCACTCTGCGCCCCTGGCAAGAGGCGCTGGCACACTTTATGCAAGAGGAACAACTATATGAACCGGCCTGATACACAGAGCCCCAATTCTCCCACCCCACCCCGCGCCGAGCGCAGGCCACACGAACTGACCATCCACGGGCACACGCGCGTCGACGATTATTACTGGCTGCGCGACAAGCAAAACCCCGACGTCATCGCCTACCTTGAGGCTGAAAACCGGTACACGGAAGCGTGCCTGGCGCACACCGCAGGGCTGCAGGAGACGCTGTACGAGGAAATGGTGGGGCGCATCAAGGAGACGGACCAGTCGGCGCCGGAGCGCATCGGCGACTACTTCTACTATACGCGCACGGTGAAGGGGCTGGAGTACCCCATCTACTGCCGCAAAGCGGGCAGCCTGGACGCAGAGGAGCAAGTGCTCCTGGATCTGAACGAGCTGGCAGAGGGGCACGATTATCTGGCGCTGGGCGTCTTCCGCGTCAGCCCCGACCATCGCCTGCTGGCCTACTCGTTGGACACCAGCGGCGCGGAAGAGTATGTCATTCGCTTTAAGGATCTGCAGAGCGGCGAGCTGCTCCCGGATCAGATCCACAACACCAGCTACTCCGCGGAGTGGGCCAACGACAACGAGACCCTGTACTACACGACGATGGACGAGGCCAAACGGGACGACAAAGCCTGGCGCCATCGGCTGGGCCAGGATCCGCAGCAGGACGAACTGCTGTACCACGAGGAAAACGAGCTATACCGCGTCTACGTCTCCAGGACGAAGGATCGGCGCTACCTGCTGTTGCTCGTGCGCAGCCTGGAAACGAGCGAGGTTCGCTTCCTGGACGCCGGCGCTGCCGATGGAGAATTTACGCTGATCGAGCCGCGCCAGGCCGGTGTCCGCTACTATGTGGAACACCGCGACGGGCGCTTCTACATGATTACCAATGCGGACGACGCCCCCAACTACAAGATGGTGACCGCGCCGGTCGGCGATCCGGCCCGCGCCAACTGGCAGCCGTTTATCCAGCACCGCTCCGACGTGCAGATTGACGACATGGATATGTTCGCCGACCATCTGGTCGTCTACGAGCGGGAAAACGGCCTGCGCACGATCCGCGTGCAGGCGTTGGCGGCGGACGACGTTTACTACGTCTCGTTCCCCGAACCGGTCTACACCTACTCCGAAAACCGCAACCCCGAATTCGACACGACGCTATTGCGCTTCACCTACCAGTCGCTGACCACACCGGACTCCGTTTTCGACTTCAACATGGAAACGCGGCAACGAGAGCTGGTTAAACAGCAGGAGGTGAAAAAGTACAACCCTGACCTCTACCGCACGGAGCGCATCTTCGCCACCGCCGAAGACGGGGCTGAGGGCAGCATAGAGATTCCGATTTCACTCGTCTACAAAAAGGAGTTTTTCGACCCGCAGCAGCCTATGCCCTGCCTGCTCTACGGCTACGGCTCCTATGGCTTCAGCATGGACCCCTATTTCAACTCCAACCGCATCAGCCTGCTGGATCGCGGCATGATCTTCGCCATCGCCCACATTCGCGGCGGGCAGGAGATGGGGCGCCGCTGGTACGACGAGGGCAAATTTCTCAACAAGCGCAACACGTTTACAGATTTCATCACCTGCGCCCGCCACCTGATCGACGCCGGTTACACCGACCGCGACCGGCTGGCGATCATGGGCCGCAGCGCCGGCGGTCTGCTCATCGGAGCCGTGCTCAACGCGGCTCCCGAGCTGTTCCACGCTGCCGTCGCCGGCGTGCCCTTTGTGGACGTGGTCACCACCATGCTCGACGAGTCCATCCCCCTGACCGTGGGCGAGTTCGAGGAGTGGGGCAATCCCAAAGACGCCGCCTACTACCGCTACATGCTCAGCTACTCGCCTTACGACAATGTCGACGCCCGCGAATACCCGCACCTGCTGGTCACCGCCGGCCTCAACGACCCACGCGTTCAATATTGGGAACCGGCCAAATGGGTCGCCAAACTGCGCCGCGTGAAGAAAGGAAACAACCGCCTGCTGCTCAAAACCGAAATGGGCGCCGGTCACCGCGGCCCCTCCGGGCGCTACGAACACCTGCGCGACCTGGCCCTGGACTACGCCTTCATCCTAGACACCCTGGGCCTC
>JBMCFH010000018.1:0-32585 GCA_048620455.1 Chloroflexota bacterium
CGTCGCCCCGGAGTGGCCTGCGTTTCAGGTGGAGCGGCACCGCCTGAATCGGTTGGTGGGGCTGCGCGAATTTGACTTCTTGCGCTGGGGCGCCGAGGCTATGGTGGTCAAGGCACGGGCGCATGGCGTCGGGGGCCATAAATACCTCGCAAAGGACGAGCGCCGCGAGCTGGTGCTGGAGTATCTGGCGCTGATGAGAGAAACACAACTGTTACAGGGCCAAATCAACGAGGCCTACGTTGATTTCACGATAGAGGACCCGGACGTAGAAACCAGAAAGCTACAGCAGGAATTGGCCATGACGCGGGACGAGTTGTTGCTGCAACAACCGCTGGCAGAGGCGATAATCGAAGAGCAGGTTTCGGCGGTCATGGTCCAGGAAGGGTTTGGGACGTTGGAGGCCCTATGGCCGCCGCTCAAGATGCGTATGACGCCGTTGCCGCTTGTGCTGGTTGTCTCTCCGCGCGATGAGATCCGGCAAGTCTATAACATTACGCTGCTGCCCGATCTGACCGTGCCCGAGCGCGATGCGCTGGAGGAGGCCATCTTCGAAGAACTGGACCTGTCCGCACTGGTGGTGCCTATTGGCGGTCTGGGCATGTATCCCTCAATGATCATCGAAACCAGCAACGTCAACTTCCTCGCCGACGTGGTCGCTCACGAGTGGATGCACCATTGGCTGACGATGCGCCCGCTGGGGATACGTTATCTTGCCAGCCCGGAGATGCGCACGATCAATGAGACGGTGGCGTCGATTGTGGGCACTGAAATCGGCGAGGCGGTCATTGAACGCTACTATCCGCAATATGTACCGCCGGAGGCCCCAGATCCTGATGGGTCCGGCGAATCGCCGGAGGATCCGCCACAGCGCTTTGACTTCCGCGCCGAGATGGCCCAGACGCGGATTCGGGTTGACGAACTGTTGGCGCAGGGAGAGGTGGAAGCCGCCGAGGCGTATATGGAGGAAAGGCGCGAGCTGTTCGTGACGAATGGATATTCGATTCGGAAGCTCAATCAGGCTTACTTCGCCTTTTACGGCGCTTATGCGGACGTGCCCGGCGCCACGGGGGCGGATCCCATTGGTCCTCTGGTCAACCGGCTACGACAGGAGAGTAACTCCCTTTTTGCCTTTGCCCAGACCGTTTCCAGAGTAACAAGCTTTGAGGATTTGCAAACCCTTGTAGAGGGGGAGTAGAAGTTAGAGGCTGCTGCGAGAGAGGGGGGCGGGCCGCGCCCGCCCCAATCCTCCGGATCGTTCGCTTCAGACTAGGGCCTCAGTTCGTTCGTCTTCCTGTTCGCTGAGCCATTTTTCGACTTCCATGGCTGCTGCACAACCCTGGCCCACCGACGTCGCGATCTGGCGGAAGCGCGGATCCTGAATCTCGCCGGCGGCGAAAACGCCGGGAACGCTGGTGCGCATGTATTCATCGGTGATCACATAGCCGTGCTCGTCCATCGCCAGTTGCCCTTCCAGAAACTTGCTGTTTGGATAGTGGCCGATGTAAATGAACACGCCATCGGTATCCAGCGTTTCGATCTGCCCGCTGTTGACGTTCATGGTCTTTACAGCCTCTACCGTGCCGTTACCATTTATTTCGGTCACTACCGTGTCCCAGATGAACGAGATCTTTTCGTTGTTAAAGGCCCGCTTCTGCAGGGTAGGGCCGGCGCGCAATTCATCACGACGGTGAATGATGCGTACGTTACTGGCAAACTTCGTCAGGAACAGCCCTTCCTCCAGAGCGCTGTCGCCGCCGCCCACAACGACAACGTCCTTGCCGCGGAAGAAGAATCCATCACAGGTGGCGCAGTAGCTGACGCCGCGACCGATCATTTCCTCTTCGCCGGGCACCCCCAGTCGTCGCGGAGAGGCGCCGGCAGTCACGATGACGGCGTCTGCTTCGTACTCCTCCCCGTGCGTCTTCACACGGAACGGCGGTCCTTCGATAAATTCGACTTCCGTCACCTCGTCGTAGGCGTAGCGGGCGCCAAAGCGCTCCGCTTGTTTCTGCATCAGCTCCACCAGTTCCGGGCCGGTCAGGCCGTCGGGGAAACCGGGATAATTTTCGACCTCGTTGGTGATGGCAATCTGTCCACCAACCTGGTTTCCGGTAATTACCAGCGGATTCAGTTGTGCACGTGCGTTATAGAGGGCCGCGGTCAATCCGGCCGGGCCCGAGCCAATAATGATAACCTTTTCCCGTTGCATTTTGTGGTTCCTTTGAGTGAATATCCTGTCATTGAGCTTAGTTTATCGACGCTGCCAGCAGAGGGCTGGCAGCCAGCTTACTTTTATGCGACTGTCAATTCGCATTTTAGCACAAGAATATCACGCGATAGTTTACAACTCATTAGCATTCCTGGACACGGTCGCCTGTTGACGCTGATGTGCGGCGATTTGGGAGATTTATCCTAGCGGAGGAATGGTTCGGCAAGCAGGGGCAACACCTCGACGACGTCTGCATTTATGACGACGTCGGCGATGTGGTCGGCGTAGGTTTCTCCATAATTGACGATAATCAACCGCGCATCATGATCGCGGGCCAATAGGGGAAGGTCGCCGGCGGGCGCTACTTCCAGTGACGAACCTACCACGAGCATCACGTCACATTGTCGCGCCTGCCGTTTTGACTCTGCAAGCGCCCGCACCGGCAGTTGCTCGCCAAACAGGATGACGTTCGGTTTGAGGACGCCGCCACAGGAGCAGCGCGGCGCTTCTCCACTCTTCAAAAACTGCTCTAGCACCGGCTCTGAGGGCACAATATCGAAACAACGAAGACAGGTAAGCTCCCGCATATGGCCGTGAATTTCGATGATGTTTTGCGATCCGGCCTTACTGTGTAACATGTCGATGTTCTGGGTGATAACAGCCTGCAGCGGGCCAAATTTCTCCATCTGCGCCAGCGCCAGATGAGCGGCGTTCGGTCGTGCAGCCAGCGTCTTTCTGGTCAGGGGATAAATCCAATCATAGAAATCCTGCGGACGCTGGCGGAAGGCGAACAGAGAAGCAACCTGTAACGGATCGACTCGCTCCCAGAGCCCGGATGATGGGCTGCGAAAGTCCGGAATGCCCGACGGGGTGCTGATTCCAGCGCCGGTCAGCGCCACGATATGGCTGGCGCCTGACAGCAACCGCCGCGCTTCCTCGACCAGCTCCTTCAGGTGTGGATGCAAGCTCATGCTGCAGATGCCTCGAGCATCTGTTGAAGCAATTGCTGGAACTGTGTTGCCAGTTGCCCGTTGCCGTCGATGTGTACCAACGGTGCGCCACGATTGGCCGCCCGCGCAATCTGCCTGGCGTCCACCGAGATAACGTCTGCCAGCGGAAAACCGAGAAAATCCTCGACTGCCCCGCGTGGCAGACTTTCCAGACCGCCAAAATCCAGCATGACAGCCACAATGGGGCAGGAAACGCCTGGAATCTGTTTTAGATGGCGCATCAGTTTTCTGGCGGCAATGATCGAGGCTCGTTCCGGGCGCAAACAGATAATGGTATAGGTACTGGCCTGGAACAGCGGGTGGACGGCTGCGCCCAGCTGTCTACCCACGTCTACGACAACCGATCGCCCAGAGCTGCGCAAGATAGCGAGCAGCGCGGCTACCTGGGAGGCGTGCAGGCGGGCTTCATCCGGGTTGAAGTGCGCCTGCGATAGTAGCAGGTGCAAATGTTCGTGGTGTTGCACGAGGTACTCAGGGAACGCCGCTTCCAGACGACCGGCGGGCAAATTGAGCCACTCAACGAGGTCTGGGCCAGACAGATGGTCGAGGTAGAGGGCCACATGCCCCTGCTGCGTGTCCAGGTCGACCAGCATCGTCCCGTGGTCCTGATCGGCGAGGGTGATGGCCAGATTGAGCGCCATCGTCGTCGCGCCGGCGCCGCCGCGCGCGCCGACGACGGTGATGAACCAGGGGCCAGTGCCCGGCAATTGTGGGCCAGGCTGCCTGTCGTCCGCGGCGGCAGGCTGCGCCTGTTGTCTTCGCGAGAGGAGCGCCTCCACTCGTTCCAGCAACTCTGCCGGACGCGTGGGTTTTGTCAGGTAATCGTCGGCGCCCATTTCAAAGCTCTGCTTCTTTTCGTAAGCCTGTGCGTTGGCCGTAAACATGATAATCGGTGTATCCTGCAGATGGGGATCGCCCCGGATCTCGCGGCAAACGTCGATCCCATTCATACCCGGCATCATCATGTCCAGGACGATCAAATCGGGCCGCTTTTCACGGGCCAGCCGTAGTCCGTCCTCGCCTGAGGAGGCGCCGATCACGTGGTAACCGTGGCGTTGCAGGGTCATTTCTATGAGGCGGACGGTGTCCAGATGATCATCAATGGCCAGAATCGTTGGCGTCATCGTGGCTCTTTCTCTGTTCTATACCGGTGGCCAGGGGTAATGGCGGCCGGGTCCAGGCTGTGGAAATATCGCTTCCTTACTCAACGTTTGCAGGCGGCGCAGCAATGCCTCCATCTCGCGCTCGTTTAGCAGCTCGCATAGCTGTTGCACCGTGTGATCGTCGGGATCGTTGAGACGTTTTCGCAGTCGTCTCAGATCGTCGAGCAACGGTTTGGAGATGGGCATGCCCGCAAAGTCCCAAATGACGCTGCGCAATTTGTAGTCGGCGTGAAAGCAGATGCCGTGGTCGATTGACCACAGCCTGCCTGAATCGTCCAGAAGAACGTGCCCCCCCTTGCGGTCGGCGTTGTTAATCAAAATATCAAAGATCACCACACGCTGGAGCTGGGTTTCATACTGACCCTGAAAGGTGAAATAGTGCTCGTCGGGATCGTGTTCGATAAAGCGCTGGACCGAGCCCCAACCATGGGGGCCGTCGCGCAATACTGTCTCTGGCACCAGGTTCCACTGCAGCGCTTCGCTGACCACGAAAGCCGCTCGCTCGCGGAGGCAAAGGGTGCCCGGTGCAAAGTCCCACAAAGGGCGTTCCCCTTTCCGTGGTTTGTAAATGGCCTGGATCTGGCCCAGATCATGGCAGACGCGGGTGAGGAACGTGTAGTTGGAGCCCCACGAAATCAGCCCCTCCATTTCCAACGTCCCCTCTCGCAATAATTGCAGCGTCTCCGCTGTTGTTAATTCTGCCATGGCTCCTGAAGGTGGTTTGGCGCCGCCGGCTACATATGCCCGTTACGTTTCGGGCAGAAGTGGCCTTCTGGATCGATCGGTTCGCCACAGTTACCGCAGATAGGCCGTCCGGCCTGCACGACCTCTTCAATGTGGGGAATGAGCGCTTCTACCTGTGGTCGAGATATCCAGAAACTGACGGCGTTGGGATCCTCAACGTCTTCATCCACCAGTTCGTAGGCTACGAGCACGACGCGATCATTGGCATCGCTGTATCCCATTTCCATGCGCCCCACACGGAATAACGCTTCCAATGGTTCGCGGAGACGCATATCAGTCCAGATCTGCTCCTGTGGTTCGCGAGTATCAGGTGGGTTGCGCTTGGCCAATTCGCTCAGCAGCGTTTCGAAACTGCTGGCCAACATCGCTGCCTGCTGTTTCTCGATAATCAGAGATACGGTATCCGCTCCTTTGCTGCCTTGCAGATAAAAAGTGCGCTGACCGGGCGGGCCTACCGTATTTATGGTCAGATGTGAGACCGGGTTGAGTTCAATGTGACGCGCCATTGTTAAGCGTTTCCCTCTCCATTCGCACGTTGGCCCTTCTCCTTCTCGTTTTCCTCTTCCGGTGGAGATTGCAACGGACCATCGTCGTTGACGCGGATCACACGAACCATGCCGTTGTCCATCAGAGCCAGCGCGCTCACCGACGCAGGAGAGATGACGATACGCTGAAAAAGATCGATGTGGACACCGAGATAGTGTGCCAGCAACAGCTTTATCAAATCGGCGTGTGACACGACGGCAACCATTTCGTTCTTTTCATGCCTTGTACTTAGCTCTTCCAGCGCCGCGACCGCTCGCGCCTGAACTTCTCGCAAGGCTTCCCCCTGCGGGAAGCGGAAGCGGCTGGGATAGTGTTGCACGGCGTGCCACGATTCTTCTTTGGCCAACGTCTCGATTTCAGCTCCCTCCCAGTCCCCATAACGCACTTCGCCGACGGCTTCCAGTTCCGTCACCTCAAGCTGCAGCGTGTCCGCCACGTAGCCTGCGGTTTCCATGCAGCGAGTCACCGGGCTGCTGTAGACGGTCGTGATCGGCAGGTGGCACAGTCGCTCGGCGAGTTGATGCGCCTGCTTCTTTCCCTCTTCGTTGAGGTGAATATTAGGAATCCAACCTGCCAGCCGCTTTTTCTGAACCCACTCATTTTGACCGTGGCGGACCAGAAGAATGATTGTCATAGTGTGATGATAACACAAGTGCAGATGATGAAAAAGTTGCCACAGGCGGGCGCCCGTGGACGCGCCGGTCGTCGCCGAGGGTGCTACGGTGTGGTGGTATCTTCAACCTCGCCGGTATCTTCAGCGTCGCCGGGCGGATCGAGCTGTGGTTCCTCGGCTTCCTCCTGCGGTGGAATGACCGGCTCCTCAGCCGGTTCTTGCTCGCTCTCGTCCGGCTGCGGCGCATAGCTGTCTACGTCGAAGTAAGCGGCCATCACTTCGCGCACGATAGGGGCGGAAGCGCGAGACCCTTCGTCGCCGTTAAAGACAAAGGCGGCGACGGCGATTTCCGGATCTTCGTACGGCGCGTAACCCACGTACCAGGAGTGGGTGGGCAGGATACGCCGCGATTCAATATCTTCAAAGCGGCACCACTCGCGTTCGATGGCGATATTGTCGCAATACTCGGCCGTGCCCGTCTTGCCCGCGGAGGTAACGCCGAATTCATCGAGCCAGTCGACGTAGCCGCTGCCCGTACCGTCTTCGGCATTCACCCTGCGCATGCCTTCTGCGATAATATCGAGCCATTGGCGGTCGACATCGACGGCGTTAAGGACATCCGGCTGATACACAACCTCACCGTTTTCGTCAAACTGTACGGTGACTGTGACTTCATCCTGAGGCACCGGGTTGCCCTGCCGGTCGGCGAACTGGAGCTCCCCATCCCCCTCTTGCGTGACCACCAGAAGCCGTCCATCGCCGTTACGCACGACCAGGTTGCCGTCCTCGTCCGTCATGTGGTGAATCAGGCTGGGCCGATACAGAAATCCACCGTTGGCGACGATCGCTGCCATTTGCGTGATTTGCATCGGTGTGGAGGTAACGAAGCCCTGGCCGATAGCGGCGTTATAGTCGTCACCCGTGGACCATGGTTCGCCGTAATTGAGCGCCTTCCATTGTGCGGTCGGAATATTCCCCGGCGCCTCGATGGGCAGTTCGATACCTTGCAGGCGGCCAAATCCAAACTGGTTGGCATACTCTGCCAGCCGCCCGATCCCCAGACCTTCTACGACTTCCCCATCCTGGTTATAGCCGCCTGAAATCTTGTAGAAGTATATGTCACAGGACCACTGGAGCGCCGAGAGCATATTTACCATGCCATGCGATCCTTCGGGCGTCTGGTTGATCCAGCACACAAATTCCTGACTGCGCCCTGGATCGTTTGGCGCGAAGCGGTTGGGAATGACAATCCGGCCCGGCGCTTCCAATTCCCGGTTCGGTGAAATGACGCCGGCCTGTAGCGCGGCGGCGGCAGTCACGAGCTTGAAGACCGAGCCCGGCGGATACTGCCCGGCGATGGCGTGGTTAAGGAGCGGTTCGTAGTCATTGCGTGCCAGTCCGAGATAATAGTCAACAGGCACCTCGGTGGCGAAGCGGTTATTGTCAAAGGTAGGAATGTTGGCCATAGCTAATACTTCGCCGGTCTTGACGTTTAGCACGACGACAGAGGCCTGCTCAATTTCGGGGAAGTCGCTCTCGCCAGTGTAGAAATCGCGGCGCGGCGTCTCCCGAATCTCTCGCATCCCTTCCTCCAGAATGGCGTAGACTTCCTCCTGTAATTCCAGATCGACGGTCAGATGCAGATTCAGTCCTGCCAGCGCTTCTTCTGTCTGGCCGATCTGGCGCAGTTCGCGTCCGGTCCAGTCCACTTCGATGCGCCGCTCGCCCTTTGAGCCTGCCAGTTCTTCTTCCATTGACACTTCCAGACCGGCCCAGCCGACGCGGTCGTCCCGCTCGTAATCCAGATCCAGCCAGCTCTCGTCGGGCAATGGCCCCATGAAGCCGACAATCTGCGACGTGTATTCTCCGCTGGGATAATCGCGTATGGCCTGGGGAATGACCCGCACACCGGGCAGGTAAACGCTTTCTTGCTCAATACGATAAGCAAGGGTAATCGGCACGCTCGTCGTAATCGTTGCCGGGAGATACTGGGCGAAGTTATAGGTCTGGTAGATCTCCTCGATACTGTCGGGAAGTTGGGGGACAATACCGGCATCGGCCAGGGTTTCGTCTACAGGCGCGCCGTATAGTTGCGCCAGGCGGGAGTAGTCGTTGACCTGCGCCGGATCGGCCTGCTGTGCCAGAGCCCGCTGCTGGACGGTGTTGGTCACCGGGACGCCCGTGAGCACCGACAGTCGCTCAAATACGCGCTGCCGTTCGTTTTCGTCGTCCGGCAGGAAGGCGGGTGTGATAGTGACGTCGAAACTCGGCTCATTGATCGCGAGCGGAAGGCCCTCCCGGTCGAAAATTTCACCGCGCGGGGGGTCGATGGTAAGCGTGGCGAACTGGTTATCGGAGGCAAGTTCGAATAGCTGCTCGCCTTGCGTTTGCTGCAACCAGTAAACGCGGCCCAGCAGGAAGATCAGCACGCCGACGATAATAATGCGCATGAAGAAGAGGCGTTCACGCACGCCAGGATCAACTGTGGTATCTTCTTCTGGCTCAACGTCCCAACCTTTCAATGACATAGCAATATCCTCCTCTCTCAGGCTTCTATACGCCGCGGATAAAGGAGGCGATCTACATAACGTAGTGCCCAATAAATGGGAATAGCCAGCAGAGCATGGACAAGGGTCACGGCAGGCAACAAGGAGAGAGCGCGGTCGTTAAAACCGTATTGTGCGACCCACAGTAGACCCGTGTAGATAAGCAAATAGACCGTCATGCCCAGCGCAGTAAGCAATACAGGGAATAGATATGGATTCTCGGGCAACACCTGTTGTACGTAGATTACCAGGAGCGTGGCAGCCATCAGCGAAAGGGCGGTAGCGCCGGTCGGGGTAATGGAGAAAACGTCCAGCAGAATGCCGCCCATAAAGGCCCACACCAATCCTTCATACGGGCCGCGCAACAGCCCCCAGGCAAGGGTCGCTACCAGCGCCGGCTGCAGCGGCACCTCAAAGACAGGGAATCGGGCAAAAACTGTGGCCTGTAGGATGGTAAGGACGACCATCAGACCCAGGCCAAGGTAAATGGAGCGGGTCATGGTTCGGGTAGGACTTCCGGTACTTCATCGAAGACGCTGATGTCTACCGGCTCGAAATTGGTCAGAACGAAGATGAGTTCCAGCCGGTCAAAGTTCACGGCCGGCTGAATGATTGCGCGTTGGAAAAGGTCGGCCTCGTTGCGTTCGACTTCCACCACGGTACCAAGGATCAGATCCTCAGGGAATTTGCCGCCCAGACCTGAGGTGACAACCGTGTCGCCAACCTGAACGCGGGCTTCCTGGTCAATCCAGTCCATGGTCAGAACGCCGCCGGTGCCGCCGCCAAAGACCATGCCCGTGGCTCGCGACTCGCTGAGCCGTGCAGGAATGCTGCTGACGTTATCTGTCATCAGCAGGACCTGGGCCGCGTCAGGGCTGGAGCGGAAGACCTGGCCCACCAGGCCGCGCGGGCTTTCCACCGGCATACCTGGCTGCACGCCGTCGTTCGTCCCCACATCGACGATGATGCTTTTAAAGACGGGGCTGGTATCACGGCCAATGATGCTGGCGGTTACCCGCTCAAACTGAGGCGCTTCGCTGGCCCGATCGAACAACTGCACATAGAACTCATAATCCTGTTGCCGATTTCGCAGCTCAGTGTTCTCGCGTTCCAACTGGGCAACACGGGACTCAAGCTCTGCAATCTGCTGTTGAGCGATCTGGACGTCGCGCGGACCGGCAAAAATGGAGGCGAAATTGTCAACGCGGCCGGTGGTCCAGTTCATCACCGTAGCAACCGGGCTACGTAAGAAGGCGAAGGCGTTGTCCAGATTCCCGGTACTGTCGAGAATCAGAAAGGCCAGGGCCATGACGATCAACACCATGATGGTCGTCGACCGAACCCGTTGTTGTGTCTCATTCAGGTTCATAATTGTGCGATTGAAAACCAGAGGTAGAGGATTGTCAAGGAAAATTCAGGCCTTGAAGCAAGCTCTAATCTGGGTACACAACGGGTCGCCGGTCTGCCAACAGGGAGGGGCTCAGTGATGTGTGCTGCCTCGATCCAGCCCGACCAGGACGCGGCCGAAATTGTCCAGATCTTCCAGGACGCGCCCCGCACCCCGGGCCACGCAGGTCATCGAATCCTCGGCGACCCACACGCGCATTTTCACCACGTCTTCGAGACGATCGGCGAGGCCTTGAATCTGTGCGCCGCCGCCGGCAATGCAAATACCGGTTTCCATCAGATCGGCCACCAGCTCTGGCGGCGTTTCGTCGATGGCGTCGCGTACGGTGTCCACGATGATGTTCACCGACGGAGACATCGCTTCGCGTAGCTCGATGCTGCTGATCTCTACCGACTGGGGCAGGCCGTTGATCAGGTTGCGCCCGCGCATGGTCATCGTTCGCTCTTCGGGCAGGGCGAAAGCGGAGCCAATGCCGATTTTAATGCGTTCGGCCATGCGCTCCCCGATGAGCAGATTATACTTGTTCCGCGCGTACTGGATGATATCTTCATCCATTTCATCGCCGGCGACGCGAATGGAGCGGCTGATGACGATGCCGCCCATGGCAAACACGGCTACCTCGGTGGTGCCGCCGCCGATGTCCACAATCATGCTGCCTCGCGATTCAATGATGGGCAGGCCGGCGCCGATAGCGGCAGCCATCGGTTCCTCGATGAGAAATGCTTCTCGCGCCCCGGCGGAGATGGTGGCGTCATAGACTGCGCGCTTCTCCACCTCGGTCACCCCGCTGGGCACGCCGACCACGACGCGGGGCCTGGGGAAGGGCACCAGCATCTGTTCGTGGGCCTTGCTGATAAAGTATTTCAGCATGGCCTCCGTAATTTCGAATTCAGAGATGACGCCGTCGCGCAGCGGGCGAATGGCCACAATGTCGGACGGCGTGCGCCCGACCATTTCGCGCGCCTCGGCGCCAATTGCCAGCGGCCGACGCGTGCGCTTGTTTATGGCCACCCAGGACGGCTCGTTGATTACAATGCCCCGATCCCGTACGCTGACCAGCGTGTTGGCCGTGCCCAGATCGATGCCAATGTCCAGAGAAAAAAGCCCGAGTATCCAGTCGAGAGGTCTAAACAATGCTTATTCCTTGCATCTGTTTTCGCTAAGTTCGTTTCTAGCGCCCGCATAGCTCAGATCATGCCGAGAGCTGCCCGTGCCAGCGGCAGGCAATCCGCCGGATTATACCATATCATTAGGACGCTGCACGAAGGGGGTATGAGGACTCATACAATAAAAAAGAACGCCCGCGAAGGGCGTTCTTAGAGTGGAGATGGCGGGAATCGAACCCGCGTCCGAAAAATTCGACCGCTGAACATCTACAAGCTTAGCCAGTCTATTTGTTTTTCACCGCCGCTGCCCCGACCGGCCGGGTCAAGCGGGCGGCTAGCCGATGGCCCCCGAGAGGGCCTCTTGGCATTGCCTATCGGCGTCGGCAATGGGCATGTTGACATTTATGACATCTGACACTCAGCCGGCCAACAAACGACCGAGGCAGACGAGATTCCTTGTTTGGGAATCTTTACCCTACCAATCGCTTACGCAGCGAGGGGCAGAGCGTTGTACGCAACATTTCTGTTGGCACTTCATAGTTTGCTTCCAGTTTAGCGAGCTGAGAAGCTTGCTCGGCTTGCAGTCCAGGGCCAGCCTTCCCCGTCGAAGCCAGTCATCCCCAGACATCGCAAGTATAACATGGCTGTCTGTTTATGACCATTGGAATTATCTAAGAGAGGAGAGGGGAAATGCGGGCCAGCGCGGGCCGCTTACTCGTCGCGCAGCGTGAGAATGGCCAGCGGCACCGATGAGAGAAGCACCAGTAGCAGGGCCGGCGCGGCGGCCTGGGCAAAGAATGCCTCGGAAATGCTGCCCCAGACGCCGGTAGCCAGCGTGCGGAAGCCGAGCGGGCTAAGAATCAGCGTTGCCGGTAGTTCCTTCATACAGGTGAGGAAAACCAGACCGGCGCCCGCGACAAGACCGGGCCGCAGCAGGGGAATGGTGATTTTGCGCAAGACGGTTGAGTGGGACTGGCCCAGGCTACGACCGGCTTCCTCCAGGCTGGCGGGAACCTGCAACAGCGAAGCACGTGTGGATCCAACCGCCTGAGGAATGAAGAGAATAACGTACCCTACCAGCAAGAGCGGCAGTGTCTGGTAAATTGAAGGGGCATAGCTGGCGCCGAAAAAGACCAGCGCCAGAGCGATGACGATGCCCGGCAGTGCGAATCCAACGTAGGTCAGTCGCTCCAGAAGCTGGCTCAGCCGTCCCGGACTGCGTACGGAAAGGATGGCTACGGGCAGCGCCGCCGCGATGGCAATGAGGGCGGCAGCCAGAGAGACGGACAGGGAGTTCCAGGCCGCACTCCACAAATCGGCCAGCATCGGGCCGCCTTCCACGCCGCGCACCAGCCAGTAGAGTAGCCCGCCCGCGGGCAAAACCAGCGCGCCAAAAACAACCGACCCCACAAAGACCAGGGCCGGCCAGCGCCAGCGGCCCAATTTTACGGGCTGGGCTCGCCGTGGCGCGCCGACGGACCGCCGCGCATACGAGGCGCGGCCTCGCGTGCGCAGTTCAAAATAAAGGATTGCGGCGGTCATGGCAATGAGGACCAGCGCCAGGGATGCCGCCAGCGAACGATCCAGGAAGGAACGATATTGCACGTAGATGATGCGTGTGAATGTGTCAAAGCGCATCAGGGAAACCGCGCCGAAGTCGCGCACGACGTAGAGGCAAACCAGCAGGCTGCCCGCCACCAGCGCGGGTCGTAGGTGAGGCAACGTGATGCGGCGGAACGCCTGCCAGGGCGTGTGGCCCAGACTGCGCGCTGCTTCGACCAGAGCGGGGTCCATGCGTTTCAGTGCGGCGCGGACGCTAAGGAACGTGTAGGGGTAGCTCATTAACGTCAGGGAAAGGAAGGCGCCCGGGAACCCGTAGATGTTAGGTAGACGAGCAATTCCCAGCAGCGGCTCCAGACCCTGCTGCAGCATGCCGCGCGGACCCAGAATAGAGGCGATGAGATAGGCAGCGACGTAGCTGGGCAAGACCAGTGGCAGGGCAGCTGCGACCGACCAGAATCGCCGGCCCGGTAAATCGGTCGCTACGGTCAGATAGGCCAGCGGCACCGCTAGCAGCGCTGAGGCCAGCGTGACCGATCCAGCCAGCAGTACGGTATTCAAAAAGGCAGTTACTGTGGTGCCCTTTACCAGAATTTCGAGCGCCGCCTGTCCCGCCCCGGCCGCCCGTACCAACAGGTAAGCCGGCGGTAGCAACATGGCCATGCCCACAGCCAGCGCTGCCAGCAGCAACAACAAAGAAGAGAGCTGCCACTGTGGTTTCCAGCCCAGGCGGTTGCCTACGTCTGGCAGGGGAAGGCCCTGTCGCCGGGCGCGCTGGGTTACCAGGGGTCGAACACTCATGGGCTCATGATAGGGGAGTGTGCCGTGTAAATCTACACAATTTGTTAAGTTGTAAGTTGACGGGAGGAAAACCGAAAATGATCGGTAGGTTAAGCGAAAAATGAACCTAGGTTAAATTTAGGTGGCGCTGCGCCTGCTGCGGTTCATTGCCGGTTAGAAGGTAGGCCTTGCGTGGAGCCAGGGTGGGGCCGCCGCATAATTTGTGCAGAGGGCAATGGTCGCAGCCGGTGCACAAAATGTCGACTCTGGTGAGGCGACCGCGCTGAACCAGGGTCAGCAGCATGTGATCCAGGACGTCAGGAGGGATATTCAGGCGTGACGCGATCTCCTCTCGTGTCAGTGGGCGATTACCGGCTTCTCGGAACAGCCTCATGATTTCAAGTAACATAGCTGTGGCTTCTCTTACGTCCTGGCTCGTTCCTGTTCATTAACCGAGGCCAAGCAGTAGACCGCCTTGATAGATAGAAACTGCTACCAGCCAGGGGACTACCAGCATAATTGCGACTGACAACATCGCGTAGCGCCAGCCAAACTCCTGTATCTGGGCGCCGACCGTCGCCATGCAGGGCACGTATAGCAAGATAAAGGCCAGATAAGCGAACGCTGCCAGCGGTGTGAATGATTGTCTCAGTGCTCGTGTCAGCGTCGTATCGTGTGCTTCGCCCTCTACGGCAAAGAGTTGGAAGCCCGGTGTTAATGTTTCCAACAACGCTTTACCGGCGTCTGCCGTTGCCTGTCCAAAGCCCACGACGGTCTGTCGCAGCCCATCGACGAGGGTAATTGTTTCTGTCTGCGACTCAGCTGTCTCTCCCACGTGGATCTGCGCCAGAGAGGAGACAACCACCTCCTTGGCCAGCACGCCCATTACCAGCGGTCCGCTAGACTCCCAGTTTCCAAATCCGGCCGGCTCGAACACGGGAGCTACAAAGTGACTGAACTGCCCAAAATAGCTGTGGCGTGGATTTTCGGTGCCCCAGGGCAGGTTGAGCAGCAGCCAGAACAGCACGGAAATCGCCAGAATAAAGGTTCCGGCTTTGCGCAGAAATGCTGCGGTCTGGCGCCACGCGTAGCGCCACAATTCGGATAAAGCGGGCCAGCGGTAGGAAGGCATCTCCATGACGAAGGCGCCGGGATTGGTGCCCCGGAACAGCGTGCGCGAGAGCACGCCGCCCACGACGGCGGCGACGACAATGCCCATGACGTACAGGAGCCATATGACCAGATTGGCCTGTTGTGGGAAGAAGGCCAGGCCGAAGATGACGTAAACGGGGAGGCGGGCAGAACAGGACATGAACGGGATCAGTAGGCCGGTCAGAATGCGCGCCGCACGGTTTTCAATGGTGCGCACGGCGTAAATGGCAGGGACGTTGCAGCCAAATCCTAGAATCATGGGGACGAACGACTGGCCCTGCAATCCCAGTACGTTCATCACGCGGTCCATGACGAACGCGGCGCGCGCCATATAGCCGCTTGCTTCCAAAAATGCCAATGAGAGATACATGACCAGGAGGCCGGGCACAAAAACGACAACGCCGCCTACACCGGCGATAACGCCTTCGACGATGAGCGATGTGAGCCACGCTGGAGCGCCGGCCAATTGCAGCAGGTGGGTGCTCCACTGACTGATAGGACCGCTGACTATGTCGTCGAGCCAGGTAAGGTAAGGGGCCGATACCGTTTGCACCAGATTGAAGACGACGTACATCAGCAGCAGGAGTACGGGTAGCCCAAGCCAGGCGTGGGTCAGCCAACGATCCACCCGATCGGTGCGACTCGTGACATTCTCCGTGGGCGCAGTGAGCACCCCGTCTACCAGCTCGTGGACGAGCTGATAACGCTGGTCGGCCATCACCAGATCGAAATCATCCTCGTAATGGATTTCTAAGCGGCGCCGGCTCTCGTGCAGCGTTTGCACCACGCCATTCAACTGTGCGAGATCAGCGCCGCTAAGCGCGTCTTTCTCATTTTCCAGCAGTTGAATCGCTAACCAGCGAGGCCGGTAATGCGTTCGGAGCTCTGGACAATCCTCGATGCTCGTTTCCAGGCGCCCAATTTCTTTCTCAATGGCATCCGCGTACCGTAAAGGGGAAGCGGATGGCTGATCGGTTACTGTCATGTGTTGACTCGTCTCCTAAACTCTGCTCGCCGCCAGATTCTTGTGCTGTGTTGATGATGGCCTGGCGCAATTGGGTCAGGCCCTTGCTCCGGCTGGCTACGACGGGCAATACGGTGATGCCGCCCAGGCGCTGAGAAAGTTTTTCAATGTCCAGGCGGTAGCCGCGCCGCGTCAACCGGTCCCACATATTGAGGACCAGGATCAACGGCGCGCCGGTTTCCAGAATCTGGGTGGTCAGATAGAGATTGCGTTCCAGATTGGTGGCGTCCAATACGTTGACGACGACATCCGGCTTCTCGTCCACAATGTAATCACGCGCGATCTTTTCTTCGGGTGAGTATGGAGAGAGGCTGTAAGCACCCGGTAGATCGACGATCTGCACGGTGACATCGCCAGCGGTGAAATAGCCTTCCTTGCGCGCCACCGTTTTTCCCGGCCAGTTGCCCACGTGTTGTCGGGAGCCGGTGAGCGCATTAAAGAGCGTACTCTTACCACAATTGGGGTTGCCCGCGAGGGCGACTCTTATCGTCGTCATTTCGACTCCCTGTCTGGAAGAGGGTTAACGCTCAGTTCCCTGGCTGTGTCTCGGCCGACTGCCAGCCGCGAGTCACGCACGGAGATCAGGATTGGCCCGCCACAATTCTGGAGAATCTCCATCTCCACACCCGGGGTCAACCCCAGTTCGGCCAGCCTGCGCCGCAGCCGTCTGTTGGCGCCGGTACAAACGAGGCATGCCGCCTGTCCAACTTCAAGGTTGCTCAGCGGGCAAATCGTTCCGGCCGGGCACGGACCGCATTTTCCGGCCCGCTTGCGCCGGCGTCTCCCGCCTCCCAGCCGCCCGCCGATCATCAGGATGGGCGTGAACAGGAACATAAGGGTGTCGAAATTCATAGGCAGCATCTCGTCTTATCGTTATGAAAGGTCTCCATTCGTCTTGTATGTTACGAAGATGTGCGCGGCAGCCTCCTCGCTGAAGGCATGAACCGTGTTGCCCACGCGCACCATGAGTGGGCCGCTGAAAGGTGCGATTTCCTGCAGCACAATCTCCTGCCCGGGACGGACATCATGGTTTGCCAGATAATCAAGCAACAGGGTGCTCTCGGGCCGAATGGCCTGAACGATGGCGCCTTCGCCTACAGGTAACGCGGAGAGCGGAATCGCCGATTGTGGATCGTTCTCCCTCTCAGGTTGTATCGGGTTGCCATGTGGGCAGGTGGTGGGATGACCGAGAAAGGCATCAAGGGCATTGACCACTGCCTCATCTGTTGCGTGTTCCAGGCGACAGGCGTAGTCGTGAACGTCGGCCCACGACAACTGCAGTTGATCTGCCAGGAAACATTCCCACAGACGATGAGTGCGAATAATCTGAGCCGCGCGGCGGCTGCCCACGTCGGTAAGCTTGATGCCGCGATATGGTTGGTGCTCGAGCAGTCCTTGCTCTTCCAGGCGATGGACCATCTCGGTCGCGGACACGGTAGAGACGCCAAGCCAGCGGGCCAGGCCGGAAATAGGCACCATCTCTTCGCCGTGCGCCAGTTCGCGCACAGCCTTCAAATACATTTCGGTGCTTTCGTTAAACGGTTCGTGTTTCATAGTCGTATCAGATTTGCCCTTCTTTCTTAAGGCTTACCTTATAATAGGGGTTGGGGCAGACCTCTCACAGTGCCTTTACTCGGTCTACGGCATGACAATTGTCACATCTGCCGTCAATATCTAAAACAAAAAGGCCTGAGAGCGATTGCGCTCTCAGGCCACTTGCTTCCCGCTTGCGGTTGCTTATGTGGTCGTTGCTCAGGGCAGAATATTGAGATCGCTCAACATCTGGACAGTGCCCTGCAGATCGGTCATATCGCGCACGTCGATATCTGCGGCTGCGGCGTCAAGCTCCTCCAATGGCGGTAGCAACAGGGAAGGTTGTACCCCTTCCACCACCGGATACTCATAAGTCTGTGAAGCGAAGTATTGCTGTCCAGGGGTGGAGAGCATGAATCTCAGGAAGCGCTCTGCGTTTTCGGCGTTGGGCGCGGAGTCCAGAATGCCCGCGCCGGAGACCATAATCAGCGACCCGGGACCGCCGCCGGGCAGGAAGTAGTTACGCGCACCGAAATCTTCACCTTCTTCGGCGATGAAGCGGTATAGATAATAGTGATTGACGAAACCGGCATCTACTTCGCCGGCTGCGGCGGCAGCCACAATGGGGGTGTTGCTTTCATAGACCACGGGCTCGTTGGCCTGGATGCCCTGCAGCCATTCCTCCGTCTGCTCGTCGCCCCAGGATGCGCGCATGGCTGTGACCATCGCCTGGAAAGACCCATTCGTCGGCGCCCAACCGATTCGCCCCTCCCATTCAGGTTCCGTGAAGCCCCACAGATCGTCCGGTAATTCCGTTTCCGGATCACTTATGGCCTCAGTATTGTAAACGACTACTCGGGCCCGTCCTGACATGCCCACCCAGTTACCTTCCGGCGATTGGAAGCGGGGCGGGACCGTTTCAAGAATATCGGCGGGTAGCTCGGCGAACAGTCCCGCGTCTTGTACGGCGCCCAGCCCACCCGGATCCTGTGCGTAGAACACGTCGGCCGGGCTGTTCTCCCCTTCTTCCAACAGGGTCGCGGCCAGCTCGGCGGTCCCACCATACCGCACCTGGACGTCTATCCCGCTCAGCTCGGCGAATTGGCGAATGAGGGGATCGACGAGGCTTTCGCTGCGGCCTGAATAAATGACCAGGGAGCCTTCGGCCTCCTGGACGCTCTCTTCTTCATCAGCTTCGGGTACCGTTTCTGGTTCAGCCTCACTCTCCGACGCATCCGGTGCTTCCGGAACCGGCGTCGGTGTGGTTGTTTCGCCCTGGCAGGCAGCCAGGAGCAAAATGAAGCTGATGGCAATGGTCGCCAGTAGTCTGGATCGCATAGTAATTACCTCCGGTTAAGAATGTAGAAATTGAATCTGAGTGCCGACGGTGGCCCGGTCGTGCCGCCTGACCATAGCTGTCGGTCTTGTCGCACCCTGATTGGGCCCGTGTTGGATAAGAATTATGGGGGAGGAGTGGAACGAAAAACAAGGCAAGCCGTTAAATTTTATCTTCGCTTGCCTTCATTTTGATTTTAACTGTCGTATAGTCCGAAATAGGCTACAGGTTAAATCAAAATTGAACGCCGGTGATAGTTGAAAGTTAACCGGCGTTCAATCCATTTCGAGGCAATAGTGGTTTGTGCAGCAGTATGGGAGGGTTAAATCATGCTGTGAATGTGCCGTACCGCCTCTGTGGTGTCCGCACTGTCAACCACCAGGCTGATGCTGCACTCAGAAGACCCCTGGGCGATGGCGATGATGTTCAGGCCATTCTCGCCCAGGGCGCCAAAGATGCGCCCGGCGATGCCCGGCGTGCCGCGCATACCGCTGCCGACCACCGTAACGATGGAAACCGGCTGCATGGCCCACACGCGATCGATATCCCGTCGCCGTAGCTCGGCGGCGAACTCCTCTTCTACCGCGGCGATCACGTCCTCGGTGGTGGCAGCAGGCACGGCGAAGCAGATTGACTGCTCCGAGGAGGCCTGCGAGATGAGCAGGACGTTGGCCCGCTGCCGGGCCACGGCAGCGAACGTACGCGCGGCGATGCCCGGCACGCCCATCATGCCTTTGCCTTCCACCGTTAGCAGGCTCAACGTTTCAATAGCCGTTACCGCCTTCATGCCGCGCTGACCGTTTTGCTCGTCAGGTACGATGACTGTGCCGCTGTGCTGCGGGTTGAACGTGTTCTTGATGCGCAGCGGAATCTCGTTCTCCACACAGGGACGGATGCTCTTGGGGTGCAACACCTTGGCCCCGTAATAAGCCAGCTCCGAGATTTCCCGATAGCTCAGCGTGGACACGCTGCGGGCGTTGGGAACGAGACGCGGATCGGCAGACATGACGCCGTCGACGTCGGTCCAGATCCAGACCTCCTCAGCCCCAAGTGCTTGGCCAAAAATCGAGGCGCTGTAATCGGAACCGCCGCGGCCCAGGGTGGTCGTCGTGCCGTCGCCGGCGGCGCCGATGAACCCTGTGACGACAGGAATCGTCCCTTCTTCCAGGAGTGGCGTGAGGCAGGCGCCTGTCTGCAACGCGGTTTGCTCCATCTGTGGCGTGGCGCCCTGAAAGTTAGCGTCAGTGACGATCAACTCCGTTGCATCTACCGCTGTCGCCGCCTCGCCGCATTCCCGCAGGTAAGCGGCGAGGATGCGCACGCTCATTTGCTCGCCCATGGCGCTGATGGCGTCCAGAGCGCGCGGGCTTAGCTCGCCCAGGACCAGAACGGCCCGACAAAGCTCTTCGAAGCGGTTGATGAAACGCTCCATCTCCTGCGTGATTTGCTGCCGCCCCCCGTCTGCAGACAGCAGACCATCGATTACGTCGCGGTGGGCGCGGTGTAGCGTTTGCGCCGCCTGCCGGAACTGAGCCTCGTCTCCGGCGGCTGCGGCGTAAGCGCCCTGCAGGAGCAGGTCGGTGACTTTTACCGGTTTGGTGCCCATTGCCGAGGCCACGACGACGACCTCGCCCCACGTATCGCGAGACTGGCGAATTAGCTTCGCCGTGCGCTGCATTGCTTCCACGCTCCCCACAGACGTACCGCCAAATTTCATTACTAGTGTCATGGGTGGATAGTTCCTTCTTGAGATGGAGCCCGGAGATTAGAGAGCAGAGATTGGGGCTCGAATTTTCTCAGGGCTCGGGAGTGTGTTTTTTTAGAGTCGGGCCAGGGCCTGGTCCAGGTCGGCGATTATATCGTCGGTGTCTTCGATGCCAAGGGCGAAGCGCACCAGATTGTCCCGGATGCCGACGGCTAAGCGCTCCTCGGTCGATAACTCATAGTAGGACATCAACGCCGGTTGCTCGATCAGGCTTTCCACGCCGCCCAGGCTGGGCGCGATGTAGGGAATAGTCAGGGAATCGACGAAGCGCGAAGCGATGGTGAGCGGATCGCTGTCTTGCGGGGCCACGGTGAAGCTGACGACGCCGCCAAAGCCGGACATTTGGTTGCAGGCGACGGCGTGATCAGGGTGCGACGGAAGGCCCGGGTACCAGACAGCGTCGATTTTCGGATGTTGTTCCAGATACTCGGCCACGGCCTGCGCGCTACGGTTCTGTCGTTCCACGCGTAAGGCTAGCGATTTGAGACCGCGTTCCAGCAGGTAGGCAGCGTGGGGGTCGATGACCCCACCCAATACGCCCTGCGCCTGGCGCAGAGCGTGCAGCAGGCCCGCTTCGCCCACGACGACGCCGGCCATGATATCGTTGTGCCCGCTAAGATACTTGGTGGCGCTGTGGATGACCAGATCGATGCCAAACTCCAGAGGGCGCTGGTTGATCGGCGTGGCAAAGGTGGCGTCGATGATCGTCTTTAGCCCATGGCGGCGCGCAATCTCGGTCAGGCGTTCCAGATCGGCGACGCGCAGATAGGGGTTGGTGGGGCTTTCGCTGATCAGCAGACGCGTGTTTTCCTGAATGGCGTTTTCCAGCGCCTCATAGTCGCCCATGGGTGCCTCTGTGCTCTCGATGCCCAGACGGCCCAGGAAGGTGGTACAGAAGTTGCGCGTTTTGCGGTAGGCGTCGTCGGTGAAAATGACGTGGCTGCCGCTGGGCAGAATGGAGAGCAGGACGTTGGTGATTGCCGCCATGCCCGTGGGGAAAAGCATGGCCTGCTCGCCGTTGTCCAGGACTGCCAGCCGCTCTTCTACGTTCTGTACGGTAGGGTTGCCGTAGCGCGCGTATTCGTTGCGCCCGGCCATCTCCGGATTTGTGCCCCACATCTTCGCTTCCATGAAAGCACAAAGATCGGCCGTGTCCTCAAAGGTAAAGGTGGCGGTCTGGGAAATCGGCGTCACCAGGGCGTGGCCCGGTTTGGTCACGCGCTGCCCGGGGCGCCCGTGCACGGATTGGGTTGAGGGGCCGGGATCTCGTTCGGCCAACACGGTATCAGTTTTAGCCTGCTCTACGACGTCAACCATTTCACTGCCTCCATAACAAAAAAGCTCTTCACTCTGAGGATGACCTTCTCCAGAGCGAAGAGCCGCATAAAAAACGCCTCTTCTAGAAGTGTAGAAGAGGCATATCTGTTTCAGCTATACCACGTCTCATCTTCCAGAAGGTTACCCATATGGGTAAGTTTCTGCCGGAATTAGCACCATTTCCACCTGCTCCTGTGCCCGGGTCGGTGGCGGTTGCTGAGGCTTCATAGGGCCGGTCCCTCCGCCTCTCTGGATAAGAAGTCGCCTATTCGATTGTTTTGTTGGGCTCACTATAGCAGCCTCGTGATTGGCTGTCAACAATTTTCTTTACCGCGAAGGGTATGGTGCGCCTTCCAAATTTGTACTCCAATTCCGGTCACCGCCGGGCTGTGGATACGCAAAGGAACAGCAGGCGTTATAATGGAGCCATGCTACTGATTCTAACTCACGAAAATGCCGACTTCGACGCGGTGGCTTCTCAGGTTGCCGCGCACAAACTATATCCGGAAGGCGTGCCGTTGCTGTCGCGGCGCGTGAACCGCAACGTGAAGCAGTTCCTGGCCCTCTATTGGGACACACTGCCCTTTATGCGCATGGAAGAGTGGCGGCGGCAGCAGGTAGAGCAGGTGGTTCTGGTTGACACGCAGACAGTTCCCGGTGTGCGTGGGCTGCGTGAAGAAACGCCCGTACGCGTCATCGATCACCACACGCCTGATGGAATTCCCTCCGAGTGGGACCGGCACATCGAGGAGCTGGGCGCCACGACGACGTTGCTGGTCGAGATGTTACAGAGTGGTGGGAAGAACGTGCGGCCTGTGGAAGCCACGCTGCTTCTGCTTGGCATCCACGAAGATACCGGTTCGCTCACGTATGGCACCACGACCCCACGTGACGCGCACGCGGCGGCCTGGTTGCTGGAGCAGGGGGCCGATCTTTCCGTGGTGCGCCGCTTTCTAGAAATTCCGCTATCCGACCAGCAGCAGGCGCTGCATGAGCAACTCCAGGAAAACACAGAGTGGCTGCAGGTAGAAGGTCAGACGATCGTGCTTGCCACAGCCGTGGCGCCGCCTGACTTTGACGACGAGATCTCGGCTGTGGCCCACCGCATGCGGGATGGCGTGAGCCCCGCCGGATTGCTCTTGCTGGTTCAGTTGCGGCAGCATGTACAACTGGTGGCGCGCAGCATGACGGACGATGTAAATGTAGCCGTCGTTGCCCGCGCGCTGGGTGGTGGTGGTCACGGACGCGCAGCAGCAGCCACGATTATGGACCTGACGCTGGAAGAGGCGGTTGCGCGCGTCAAGGAACTTTTGCCACAGGCAGTGCAGCCGGCAGCCAAAGTGGCGCAGATGATGTCACGCGGTGTCCAAACGCTACCGGCCGACGCTACCGTCCAGGAAGCGGCGAGGCAGATGCAGCGCTTTGGCCACGAGGGTTATCCCATCGTCGACCCTGACACGAAGCGCCTGGTGGGGTTGCTGACGCGCCGCGCCGTGGATCGCGCCATCCGCCACGAACTGGGCCGGCTGCACGTCAGCCAGGTGATGAAGAGTGGTCGTGTGATGGTGCGACCTTCTGACTCCATTGAGCGCGTGCAGCAGTTGATGATTGAGGAGGATTGGGGCCAGATACCGGTCAGCGCCACGGGGGCCGACGAGGAGGGCCCCGATCAGCTGATCGGCATCGTCACCCGCACCGACCTCTTGCGCCTCCTGACCAAAGCGGCGCTGGAAGAGCCGCAGTCCAACCTCTGCACTCTCCTTTCCGAGTCGCTCCCTCCGGCTGTGTGGCGCATGGTGCAGGTGGTCAGCGAGGTGGCAGATGAGGCCGGTATGCCCATCTACTTTGTCGGTGGCCTTGTGCGTGATTTGCTGCTGGAGTTACCGTCGGCGGACCTCGATATGGTGGTGGAGGGGGACGCCATCACCCTGGCGCAGCGCCTGAGCGAGCGTTTTGGCGGGCGCGTGCGCAGCCACGATCGCTTTGGTACGGCCAAATGGTTGCTGGACGACGCGGCGTGGCAGGCAGTTGCTCCTGAAGCGCCGCGGCGCGATGCGCCGGAGACCATCGACTTCGTGACGGCGCGCACCGAATTCTACGACCGGCCTTCCGCCTTGCCCGAGGTGGAAAGCGGTTCCATTAAGCTGGATCTGCACCGGCGTGACTTCACGATTAACACGTTGGCCATCCGCCTGGACGGGGCCCACCTGGGCGAGCTAGTCGATTTTTATGGGGGTCTGCGCGACCTGGAACAGGGCGTGATCCGCGTTTTGCATAGCCTCAGCTTTATCGACGACGCCACGCGCATTTTGCGCGCCGTGCGGCTGGAGCAACGGCTAGAATTTGAAATTGAATCTCGGACGGCGGAACTGATCGCCGACGCTCTGCCGATGCTGGAGCGCGTCAGCGGCGAACGGATACGACACGAGATTGAGCTGATTCTGCGGGAACCGGATCCCGTGCCGATCATGGCTCGCCTGGATGATATCGGCGTGTTGCAAGTGCTCCATCCGGCGTTGAAATGGACGGAGGAGATGGCCCGAACCTTCTATCGTCTGCAGCGCATTTTGCAGGAACCGCTATGGCACGAGGCGCTACAAGACGAGTCGCCGGCATCGGTCTACTTTGCGCTATGGATGGCCCCTCTTGCCGCGGGTGTGCGGCGTTCGATGATGAAGTTGCTGAAAGTTCGCAAGAGTACGCGAGAGGAAGTGGAGGGCGTGGTCAGCATCCTGGAGCTGCTGCAATCTCTGCCGCCGGATGCTGCACCGAGTACGGTGGAAAAGCAGTTGCGGCCTTACGAGCCGCATCCACGCATTCTGCTGGCAGCGCGGGCCGTCCTGGACGAGGGCCCGGCCCGGCGCCTGTTGGAACAGTATCAGAGGGAGTGGCGGCGCGTGCGCACGGCGCTGGACGGCAACGATTTGCGCGAGATGGGATTGAAGCCCGGCCCCCAGTACGGCGAATTGCTGGATAAACTGCTGGCTGCGCGGCTGGATGGCGAGGTTCAGAACGAAGCGCAGGAGCGCGCGTTGTTGGAGTCGTTGCTCGAAACGGGCCAGTTCAAGATGGTAGGCGACTAAGTGCGCTTACAGAGCGGCGCGTGAAGCCGTCCGCAAGAAATGGGCAACTGTACGTTAGAAGGAAGATAGGGAGGCCTGCTTCGTTGGCTCCCGCCATTTGCCCCTTTGCAGGAAGCCAACGGTCTCATCCCTGGTCCCGTCCATCAATATCGTGAGGCGCTTTTCGGGGGTGATAGCCGCAATGTCGATCACCTTCAGCGTTTCCGCCAGCTCCGCGTTGCTGGGGCAGAGTCTGGTGAGCGCGTTAGGTGCGTTCTGGAAGAAGTCCCAATTGAAGTAGCTGCGCGGTTGCTCCAGGTGAAGAGGCAGGGAATAGATGCCGCCCTCGACAAGATCCTGGAAGAAGTGTGTTCCATAAGAGAGCTCAGGCACGCCACTCGCGCCCGCGACGGCCATCTCAATGAGCGCTTTGGTGTTGAAAATGTCTGCATAACCAACGCGCACACCCAGATCCAGGTTAGCGCTGCCCCAACGACCGGGACCCATGATCACAAAGGTTTCGTTCTCCAGGATTTTGTTGAGCCGGCCGATGGCGCGACCGATTTCCAGGCGCGAGGTGTTATCGTTGTTTTTGCGGTACTGTAGGGGATCGACGAAGATTATGTAGCGGACGCCCTTTACCTTGCCATCGGGAATCAGATCGTAGGAACGGAACAGCACCTCTTTCTTGGGCAGGTCGGCGGGGATGGATATCGCTTCACCACTGATACGTTCGCTGAGCGGGCGGCACTGCAGCAGGTTCAGCGTGTAGTCGGAATGGGGGTAGTTGGGGGTAATCTCCACGGTAAACTCGATGTCCACCGGCGTCTCGTACGCTTCCTGCAGGGCGTCGAGCACTCTGCGCATTAACTGCGTGAAATTCCGATCTTTAACCAGCCTATCGAATGTGATCACCAGATCGTCGGTGGATTCCAGTCCCGCCGTGGACAGCATTTCTTGCACATAGTCCTCTTTTAGCTCTGAGGCGATGTAGCGCAGGTAAGGATAGTCGACGTCTAGAATCTTGCCCACCGGCACCGTTTGTAGCTCGTTCCTTTCTAAATCGATTACGTCGGCATAATGTTGTGCATACTGGCGCACAGCCTGTGCCGTGGTTTCCGGTCGCAGGTGCGGGTGGCTGAGGGCGATCATGCGCGGGTAATCATCGCTGACACGATCCACCGCGCGCGTGCCCATGCCCCACACCACCCGCAAAAAACCGTCTTCGCGGCGGATCTTGGCATTCCAGCGGAACGGGTTGCGGCTAAAGCCAACGCCGGCGACGGCGGGGAAGAAATAGCGTCCATAACGATGTCCGGTAACCGGCTGGATGAGGACGGCCATGCGCTCGTCGTAGTCGATCAGGTTGTGGCGCTTGCGATAGAGCAGGGCGTCAGGGTTCAGCGCGCTGGCATAGATGCGGCGGATGGCGTCGAGGAGAGCGCGAAGATTTTCCTCTTCGGTGCCCTGATTGGGGCAGAAGTGGCTCTGGTATTTGCCGGCAAACGCGTGGCCGAAATTATCTTCAAGCAGACTGGAGGAGCGCACAATGAGCGGCCGGGTGCCGGTGTCGCGCAGGAGGTCGCGCAACTGCGAGACGACTCCCTTGGGAAAGCGTCCCTGTAGATGCGCCTCCACAATCTTGGGATACTCGGAACGAATTTCGTCCAGAGGTCGATACTTCTGGTTCATGAACCGTTCCAGATTGTTGAGGCGGTGGAACTCATAGAGCATGTCGGTTCCCAGATAGAATGACTCGGGGATAGTCACGCACTCGCTAACCTCGGGATCGCATCGCTGTAAAATCTTCCAGGCCAGCAACATGCCCGCAGCCTTTCCGCCGATCTTTCCATCGCCTATGCGATGCTCGTAGATGTGTCGCAGATCGGCCATGGTAAAGACGCGCTTGGCGACGCCGATATAGGGTAATTGATCGCTGATCATGCCCTTGATCAGGACAACCTTTATTTCCTCCAGGTGGTGGCTCACCTGTTCGCGCTCTTGGTCGGGCATGTTCTCGTAGATTTCGCCCTGTTTGAACAGCAGCGACCAGGGCGCGATCTCCGGATTGAAAGCCAGTTCGGGGCTTTCTGAATGCTCCGGCTGCTGGCTCAATACCTCTTCAATGATCTCTTCGAAGAGGTCTGTGGGCAGGTTGTAGCCGAAGTAGAAGTCTGTGTGGAAAGCGCGTATCCGCGCCTTGCGCCGGTGCCAGATGTTCGGTGGTTCAGAACCGAATGGGTCGTGCACCCCTTCGCGACGCTGTGATTCAAGCGCCAGTTGCTCGATTTCCTCCTCAAACGTGTGCTCGTCGACGATGCCGCGCTTGAAGATCTCCTGGCGCATGCGCTCGCGAATCTGGTCGGCAAGAATCGGATATTGGGCCAGCTTGATGTAAATGTCGATTGTGGAGGTAGTGCTGCGTAGCGACCGCCTTTCCATCAGGCGTCTCCCTTCAGCAGTGGCGCCCATCCACCGCCATAAATGTCAACAGAAATCGGCGTATCCCGACCTGCGCTCAGAATATGGATATGCTTGCCTGCGGCTCTCTTATCTGCCATTTTCCTTTGCTTAGAAAGGCGACAGCCTCATCTTGCGATCCGTCCATGACAATCGTTAAGCGCTGGTTCGGATCGATGTCCACCAGGTCAATCACCTTGAGATACTCGCCTAACTCTGCATCAATGGGAGAAAGGTGAGCCAGGGCGTTGGGCGCGCTGTTTATGAATTCCCAGTTCAACATACTTTCTTCCTTTTCCAGGTGCAGAGGGAGCGCGTAGATGCCGCCTTCCACGAGGTCCTGGAAAAAGTGCGTGCCATAAGACAGTTCGGGGACGCCATCTTCGCCGGGAACCGCGACTTCAATTAGCGCCCGGCTATTGAAAATGTCGGCGTAGCTGACGCGCACACCCAGCTGCAGATTGGCGCTGCCCCAGCGCCCAGGTCCCATCAAGATGAAATCCTCGTCCTGCAGAGCTTCATTCAGGCGTCCAACGGCTCGCCCCAGTTCCAGGCGCACGGCCGGGTCAGGGATTTGATAGTATTTCAGGGGATCGACGATGATGATGTAACGGACACCTTCTACCAACCCGTCAGGAATTAGTTCCACGGTGCGGAAAACGACCGAATCTTCCGGCAGTTCCGGCGGGATCTGCACCGGCTGATCTTGCTGCCCGCGCTGGCTGAGGGGGCGACACTGCAGGATGTGCAGACGGTATTCCGTGTCGGGGTAGTCGGGAATGATTTCCGCCGTGAACTCCACGTCGACCGGCGTCCTGTATGCTTTCTCCAGCCGCATAAGGGCCGTCAGCAACAGTTTCACGAACTTGCGGTCCTTCAAAAGGGTGTTGAATGTGATCAGCAGGTCGCCGTTTTCATCCACAATGCCCGTTGACACGATCTCCTGGATGTAATCGCCTTTGGCCAGCGACGCCACATAGCGCAGGTAAGGATAATCTGCCTGCAAAACGTCTGAAATGGGCAGCGTTTTGACGCTGTTTTCCTCCAGATCGATGAGATCGACAAAGTGCTGAGAATACTTGCGGATGGCCTTGGCTGTGGTCTCCGGGCGCAGTTGCGGGTGACTGAGCGCCACGAGACGCGGGTAATCGTTGCTGACGCGGTCTACCGCGCGCGTGCCCATGCCCCACACCAGCCGTAAAAAGCCATCCTGGCGGCGGATTTTGGCGTTCCAGCGGAACGGATTCTGGCTGAAGCCCACGCCTGCCACGGTAGGGAAAAAGTAGCGGTCGTGACGCTGTCCCCTGACCCGTTGGATGAGTACCGCCATGCGCTCGTCATAGTCGATCAGACCGTGCCGCTGGCGGTAGAGGATGGCGTCTGGATTCAGCGTGCTGGCGTAGGTGCGGCGGATTGCGTCGAGGAGGTCCTTCAGATTCTGCTCCTCGCTGCCCTGATTGGGACAGAAGTAGCTCTGATACTTGCCGGCGAACGACGAGCCGAAGTTGTCCTCAAGCAGGCTGGATGAGCGCACGATGAGCGGCGAATCGCCCACCTGGCGCAGTACTTCGCGCAACTGTTCCACAATGGGGATGGGGAACTTTCCCTTGAGGTGCGCCTCGACGACGCGCGGATATTCGTCGCGGATCTCGTCCAGCGAGCGATACTTCTGGTTCATGACGTGATCCATGTTGTTCATGCGGCGAAATTCGTAGATCACGTCGGTGCCCAGGAAGTAGGAATCGGGAATTTCGACCTGAGCGCTGATGTCCGGGCCAAATTCCGGATCGCGTTGTTGCAATATGCGCCAGGCGAGCAGCATACCCGCCGCTTTGCCGCCAATCTTGCCCCCGCCAATGCGCCGCTGGTAGATCTTGCGCAGGTCGGCGATGCTGAATACCCGTTTCGCGACAGCAATGAACGGCAACTGGTCGCTGATCATACCTTTGATCAGGACGACCTTGATTTCCTCCAGATGGTGACTGACTTTCTCACGTTCTGGCGGCGCTTTGCTCTCGTATATTTCGCCCTGGCGAAAGAGGAGACTCCAGGGCGCGACCTCCGGGTTAAAGGCCAGGTCGGAAAGCTCGCCCGGGGTGGGCTGCTCGCCGAGTACTTCGGCTACGATTTTCTCGAACAAGTCTGTCGGTAGATTATAGCCGAAGTAAAAGTCGGTATGCAGCGCGCGGATGCGTGCTTTGCGCTTGTGCCACAAGTTGGCCGGTTCCGGATTATAGGGATCGTACAACCCTTCGCGCTTCTGTGACTCAATGGCCAACTCCTCTACTTCTTCTTCGAAGGTGTGTTCGTCGACGATGCCGCGCCTGTAGATCTCCTCGCGCATTCGCTCGCGGATCTGGTCGGCGAGGATTGGATATTGGGCGAGTTTGATGTAGATGTCTATCGTCGACGTGGTGCTGCGTAGAGGCCGTTGCTCCACAGGTTGTCCGTCCATTACAATCACAATCTCCCTGTTTCACCCGATTATGACCACTCCGCCGCCACGCGGCAAATGGCCGGGAAGGGCCCAGGTCGTTGTGGCCCTTTTTGAAAAAGGGATGCCCTTACCTACAATAGGAACAGTTCGCAGTAGATGAGGAGGAACGATGGCTACAATATTCTCAAAGATAGTGAATGGGGAGATGGACGCCGATATCGTTTACCAGGACGACCTGGTGACGGCCTTTCGTGATATCAACCCTGCCGCGCCCACGCACATTTTGATCGTGCCTAATAAAGAAATTCCAACCGTTAACGATTTGACCGAAGACGATCAGATGGTCGCCGGGCATATGCTGCTGGTTGCCAGCCGTCTGGCAGAGCAAGAGGGTGTCGCCGAGGATGGCTACCGGCTGATTATCAACTGTAACGATCACGGTGGGCAGGAAGTTTACCATCTGCACCTGCATCTGATCGGGGGCCGCCCCCTGGGCCCCATGATCAGCCGCCGGTGAGCCGGCTGCGAAACTCACTTCTGCTTCCGGCCGGAGCGAGGTTATGAGCAAGGCGGCTCTCAGGCGACCGGTGCTGGCTCTCATAGCTTTGCTGGTGCTCAGCCTGGCCTGCAGCCTCTCGGCCACGCCACCGCCCGCTGCGCCAGAAAGGCTGCCGGCCACAGCGCCAGCCGGCGCAGCGACGGTGGCGCCCTTTTCCGGCACCCCGGTGGCGGCGGACGCCGTAATCGCGCCGGGCGCCAATCGCTTTGCCCCCTATCCCCGTAGCGTTCAGACGTTGCCGGATACGCCGGTTCAGCCAGGGCCGGCGGAAGGTGATGTGGAAAAGGTAGAGGGCCTGGATGTGCTGGACAGCAGCCAGCAGGAACAGCTCTTTGAGGTTGGCTTCATTGTCCAACCAGGCCGTTTCAACTCCTTCATTGAAGCCTACGACCAGCTCAGCCAACAAGATCTTCCCTTTTTCATCAGCAGCGACCTGATCTTGCACACGTTCCAGACGGTTTCCCGTGTCGCCTGGCAGCAGACGGCCGCGCACTATCTGGCAGCGGATCTGGAAGCGCTCAGCAAGGCGCTGGTGGAGACCTCATTTGCGCAGTGGCAGGAGGCGGTTGACGCCGGGCCGCAGGCAGAGTTGTTAACCGAGGCCACCAGAGACAATCTGGCCTTTTTCTCCGTGGCTGCCCGCCTGCTGGATCCGTCGTTCGAGGCTCCGTCGCCGGTGGCAGGCGTGGTCGCTGAGGAGTTGACGCTGATAGAACAGGGCGCCGTCTTCAACTCCCCACTCTTTCAACGTTCCGAGGATTACGGGCAATACGCGCCGCCGCCACCATATGCGGGGAACGATGTGATGGCCCGTTATTACCGGGCCATGTACTGGCTGGCGCGACCGCTTCATATTCAGAATGACGACGTGCAGCGTCAGCGTCAGATAGCCCTTCAAAGCGTGCAGATGGTGCGCGGTTTGGAGGCCAGCCAGAATTTTGCGCGCTGGGAGCGAATCTATCAGACGGCGGCCTATTTCCAGGGGGCGCAACCGGCCCTGAGCCTGTTGGAGGTGCAGGCGGCGGCGCAGGCGGTGTACGATCAGGATCTGCAGATGGCCGAGCTCACTCAGTTGAGCGCGCTGGACAACTTCATTGCCACGCTGCAGACGTTGCCCGCCGCCGGCAATCCGCATCCGGGACTGGACGAGGAATTCCGGCCGGGCCAGTTTTCTTTCATGCCCGACTCACACTTTCCCGATGAGATGATCTTGCAGGAAGTGACATTTAACCGGGTCGGGGTCTACGGGACGGTGACCGGGCCCCTGCCGCCCACGGCTTTAGAGACCGACATTGGTGCGATTCGGGCTTTGCCGCGCAGCCTGGACGTACCCTCAGTTCTGGGATCCGATCTGGCCTGGGAACAGTTGCAAAGCAGTGGCGAAACCGGCTATGAGGGGTATGGAACGCAGATGGTGCAGTTGCAGGCTGCCTACGCCGACCCGGACAGCGCGAGCTGGAGCGGCAGCCATGCCGCGGGGCTGCTGTACGCCGCGCAGCTCCTGTTGGAAACGCCTGTGCAGGGCGGTCCGTTCTTTATGCAGAGTGAGGCGTGGGAGCGCAAGCAATTTAACACGTGGTATGGAACGTGGACAAATATGCGCCACGATCCGGTCCTGACCCCACGTCCGGTGCGCGCCGTTGGGGCCGGCGGCGAGGCGCCCTTTGCCTATGTGGAGCCGCAGCCCGCGCTCTACGCCCGCCTGTCAGCACAGACGCGACAGATGATCGATGGTCTTGAGACGCGTGGGCTCGCCGATAGCGAGGCAGCACAGAAATTGCTGCAGTTGGAACGCTTCCTGGAAGGTATGAGTTCGATATCGCGGAAGGAGCTTGCCGGCGAGCGTCTGACGGATGATGAGATGTTGTTGCTGACCCAGACGATAACCCGCGTCGCCGACCTGACGACGTTCGACCCGGGCGAGGGCGAGACACCGCTCACAGACGCTGCACTGCCGCGGCTGGTAACCGTTTACCGCGATGCGAGCAGCGGGCGCCTGCTGCAGGCGGGTCTTGGCGAAGCCTGGCCCGTCTACGTGCTGGTTCCGCGCGATTCACAACTGGTGCTGGCGGCTGGCGCGGTATTTAGCAGTTATGAACTTCTGGGCGAGCAGCTGCGACCCTCCGACTGGCAGTCGATGGAGGAGCGTCCCTCACCGCCACCCTGGGCGCAATCGTACATAGTGCCTTAGGTTGTGGCTCGATCCGTCTTCAACTGGTCTTGCTCGCCGTCATTTGGAAGAGCGTTTCACCGAG
>JBMCFH010000019.1:0-32112 GCA_048620455.1 Chloroflexota bacterium
GCGGGCAGGTGGTCGGGCGCCACGTAGAGGCCGATCTGGCCAACTTCGCCGGCGTCAAGGGCCAGGCTGGTCTGGGTAACGCCAGGCGCGTTGCTTAACAGTGTCCAGCCCTGGGGCAGCCCGCCGACGGCAAGGTCGATGGTGCGCGGGCTGTTGGCGGTGTTGGTGATGTTGATGGTGTAGGCCGCGCCGGGTACCTGAGCCTGACCGGTGTTGGTGTCGGCGGGAACCAGGTCGTGGGGATTGCTCGCGGGGCCCATGGGCACGGTGAAAGTGGGATCGGGCCGCACGTCCAGTTGCAGGCCGTCGTGCTCGGCAATGGTCACGGTGTGCACGGCGGAGAGGGCCAGCGCCGGGTATTCGACTGATTGGGTTGTGACGAGGATGGCGTGCTCGCCCGCCGGAGCGCCCGGCGCCGGTTGTGCGGATACCTGCCCGCTCTCGTCAAGGGACAGGGCCCAGCCGGGTGGGCCGCTGACGGTGACGGTGTAGGCGCCGCTGACGTTGGCGTCGAGATCGGTCTGGAAGGTGAAGGGGGATTGGGGCGTGGTCACGCTGCTGGCAGGCGAGAGGTTGAGGGTGAAGAAGTCGACGGTGTCCGCGAAGGTGACACGGTCGGCGTCGTCGCCATCGTCGCTGATGGCAATGTCCTGGTTGAGCCTGGCGACAGCAAGACCGTTGCTTACGTCGAGCGCGTTGCCGCCGGCAGTGGCTGTGCCGCTGGCGGGGCCGACGAGCAGGGCAGCGTCGTCGTACGCCAGATCTAGCGTCGTGGCGTAGCCGGGAGCCAGGACCTCGCCCGCGCCGGTGAGCACGGTTTGCTGAGCGGTTTCGACGGTGAAGTCGCCGCTGTAGGTTTCGCCGTCGAGGGTCACGGCGGCGTCGTGGAGGGCCAGCGAGTAGGCGCCGTCAGCCTGCAGCCGGGCGGTGACGTTTTGCCATGTAGCGCCACCGCCCAGGCCGCCAGGCGCGGGTGCGTAGGTAGCGGCGTCACCGCTGCCTTCAACGGTTACATCGACGTCGGTGGCTGTGGCGGTGGCCGGGTCTTCGCCGGCGGGCGCGGCCTGTAGCGGACCGCTGCCCAACAGCGCGCCGCCGGCATCGTAGAGTTGCCCCTCGCTGAGGGTGAGCGTGTTGAAGTGGTAGGCGCTGTCGCCGGGCGCCTCCCAGCTGCCCTGGACGTCGCCACTGGAGGCCAGGAAAGTGCTATCCAGGGTAGCCGAGAGGGGGCCTGGAGCATAGGTGGCTGATAGAGTTACCTGTTCCTGTACTTCGGAGGGCATGGCGTCGGGCGGGAGATGGGCCATCCAGCCGTCGGGCAGAGGGGGGTCGCCGTCGACCAGCGACGTGAGCAGATCTTCAGCCGCCGCCTGCCCGATGCCGAAGAAGTCCAGCGGCTTATTGAGCGCCGCTCCGGCGACGCCACCGCCGCAGGAAACCATGCCGTAGGCATCGGGTTTCACGGCAAGCCCCAGGCAGGTCATGGTCGTGCCGTAGGCGCCGATCCACCAGTTGTAATCGTCCTGGTCGAAGGTATCGGGGCCAATGGCCTTGTCCACGTGGTTGGCCACGAAGCCCCAGGTGTAGGCGGTGAAGCCGAGGATGAAATCGAGGAAAGGTCCGGTCATCAACTGTATGGCGAAGTTGGCCACGTATTCCAGCGCGGCGAGGTGCAGGCCGTTGTCCATGACGCCGATCGTTTCGCCGGTAACCGGGTCAATTTCCCACCAGCCGGTTTGTTCTTCGCCGTCCAGGAGCACGGGGGCGTGAGGCACGTGGACGATTTTGCCCTCGAGGGCGGCGGTCGTGATGCGCGCCTTGCCCTGTTCGGAGATGTCCAGGTTGTCGAGGGTATAGAGGTTAGAGGCCTCGACGACCACGGGGAAAATGTCCTGCTCGCGCGCCGCTTCGAAAAGTCGGGCGGTGGTGCTGGCGGAGACGCCGACAATCGATTCCAGAACTGCGCCTTCGATGCCCGATTCCACGACGCCGCGGGCGATGTTGAAGCCGACGGTAGCGTTCTGATCCTGACCGGGGTAGGCAATGGTGCGCAGGGTGGTGCGGCGCAGATCCAGCGTGAAGCTGCCCGTCTGCTCGTCCAACACCTGGCTGCCGGCGATGATCAACCGTGGCGCGTCGTAATAGCTGCGCACGAAACCGCTCTGGCCCAGGTCGTGCGCCAGGCGGTCGGCGGTTTCGGCGAAGGAGAGGGTGATGTTGGAGAGGAAGCGGCTCATATTGAGCTGGTAGCGCAGGCGGATGGCGCGCAACTCCTCTTCTTCCTGTGGCGCGAGGGGCTCGTCGCCGCGTAGTTCCATGAGGCGCGCGCCATCGGCGTTTATCTGGGGAATGTTGGCCAGCGCCGCCGCCTGCGCCTGCTGCCGGGCGGAGGAGGGCACGACGTGCGGCCAGAAGCCAAGAGACAGAATGTCGAAGTCGGTGAACAGGGCAGCGTCCTCGGCGGCGAAGTCAAAGTCGACAGCGCCTCCGGTGATGCGGCTCTCGTAGCCGATGCGGTCTTTGAGTTCGCGCTCGTAGCTCTGTGTCTCGCCGTCGGGCGCGATCAGGTCGATTTCGAGCCAGGCGCCGGTGAGCATGCGGGTGCCCAGCGGGAAGTTGGTGAAGAATTCCTGGTAGGGATCGCCGAAGATGTCGGTGTCTCCAAGCAGCAGATAGGGGGTGTAGGTGTGAATGACGTTGGAGTAGGCCAGGCCGCCCTGGTTCTCGGTCTGCACCAGATGGGAGAAGGAGACGGGCCGGGCGGCGACTTCCACGGCGTTGAGCGTGTGGGCGAAGGGATAGGTGTGGTTGAGGTTGCCACTGCCTACGTTGAGCGGGTGATAGTCTTCTACTTTGAGTTGCAGAGCGATCTTGTGGCGCACGTCGTCGGGCAGTTCGGCGATACGGTCGCTGCCGTCGGTGGCAGGCGCGGCGAAGCTGTCGCCGATCTGGGCGCCGGCGAAGGCAGGGTCCAGGTCTTGCCAGCCCTGGTCGGGCAGATAGGCTTCTACCCACCAGTGGTCGGTGGTTTCGGCCAGGAGTTGGGCGTCGTTGAGCGGGTCGCTGGCGTCGCCCGGGTCGGGCGTCTGTCCCACATAACGGACCGGCTCGGGGAACATGCTGTCGATGAGGGACTGGGCGTCTGTCGTGGACAGGGCGCCGTGGCGGTAGCGGGCGGGAATGCCCGCGGCGCGCAGCATGGCGATGAGCAGGCTGGCCTGGTCGGCGCTGTTGCCCGCGCCGCTCCACAGCGTACCGCGCGTGCCACGCAGGGAGCCGTCGTAGGATTCGTAGTTCAGGCTGCGCACAAAGGCAAACAGGGCCTGAGGATCCTGTCCCAATTCGGCGGCGCGAGCGAGCATCGCTTCGTCGTAGATGTCGGCGTCGACGGTCCACACCAGCCACCGGCTGAAGCTGGGCCCGGCGACCATAGCGGGCGCGGTGGAAGCGGAGACAGCTCGTCCCTGGAGGAGGGCGTGGGCGCGGGCGCCGGCGTCAAGGCCGGTGAAATCGCCGCTGGCGGCGGACGCATCGAGGGTGAGCGTGGCCGTTTTGCTGGTGAGCGGCGGAATGTGGCCCAGGTTCCAGGCCAGGTCCGCGCCGTCGCGATTGGGGGCAGGGGAGGCACTGCCATAGGTCGCGACATCGTCAAGGGTGGTGGTCAGGAGCACGTTTTGCAGCGTGTTGGGATCGTCCGCAGCGTCAAATTCCGCCGTTAGCTCGATGGTATCGGTGATCGTGGCATCGGTTGAAATATCTAGGAAGCGCGTGGGCGGGCGGTTGTTGGTGACCGTGTAGGTGATGGTCACACTACTGCCGGGCTGGTAAGAGGATTGCACCCGCGACACGGAGAGCGGGGCGGCAAGCGCCGGTGGGGTCGTTGCAGGGTCCACGGTCGGGGTCATGGGCGGCGCCAGAGCCGTGTTCGGCTGCAGCGCGGTTGTGGGCGCGGCGCTGCCGGCGCTGCGAGAGGCGGCCTGGACCGCGCTGGCGGGCAGGGCGATGATTTGCAGCAGCAGGCTGAGAACGATGAGCAAGGAGATTGTTTTGTAGTGCAGAGTGCGGTTCATTCCTATGTTTGCCCCTGATCTGGTGTGATTGACTATGATTTCTGGGATTCAATGTGTGTGGGATCGTCGTCTGACGCTTTGTGCATGAGCTCGTTGAGGAAGTCGTACAGGCGTTGGGCGCTGGAAAAGCGAAACGATTCGCCTGTGTGTGGGTCTTCCAGGGAAGCGCGCCACGACGATTGCCCGGTGTCGCGCCAAAAGCGCAGGAGGTAGGCGTAATAGTGTGGGCCTTTGTCGTCCATCTGGCTGTGTTGTCTCCTGCGGACATAGCAGCGCCTCCTTCCGGAGCACCTTCTTCCCGAGGCAGGCGGCAGGGCGCCACCGTCCTGAAAAATGAAGCGGTTGGGAGTGCAACAAACACTGCTGGATTGGTATAATGGATAAGTGTTCCTGAAGATGATAGAAAACAAACGATCAGAAAACGATCAGGCACCGACCACATGACGTCATCGTTGACACTTCGCCTGTTGGGACCCCCACTTGTCGAACATGATGGCCAACCTCTGAGCGACCTGCCGTCGCGGGCGGCGGAGGCGTTGCTTATTTACCTGGCCTGTACGGGACGCGCGCACGCCCGGGACGTCGTCGCCGAAATGTTGTGGGACGAGCGCGAACAGAGCCAGGCGCTGGCTAACCTGCGCTCCATTCTTTCCAGCCTGCGGCGGGCGAAGCTGGGCGCAGGGGGCACGCTGAAGCCGTTCCTGCACATCACGCGCCAGACGGTGTCGCTGGCTGAGGACAGCCGGGTATGGCTGGATGTGGCCGACTTTGAGGAGCGTATGGGCAGGCTAAGCGGGCCGGTGAACGGCAGCGATCCGCTCTCGCCTGAGAACGCGGCGGCGCTGGAAGAGGCGCTGTCGTTGTATCGCGGTGATTTTCTGGAGGGCTTCTATCTGCGGTCGGGGCGGGGGTTCGAGGAGTGGGCGCTGTTGCAGCGGGAGCGCCTGCGCCGCCTGGCTCATAGTGGTCTGTTTCGCCTGGCGACGTATTATCTGGCGGTGGGGCAGTACGCGAAGGGGCTGGGCCACGCCGAGCGGCTTGTGGCTATCGATCCGCTGGATGAACGGGCGCGGCGGCTGGCGATGCTGTTGCTGGCGCGTAATGGGCAACGGAACGCAGCGTTGCAGCAGTATGAGAGCCTGCGGCGGCAGCTGCTGAAGGAGCTGGGGGTGTCGCCCACTGCGGAAACGGTGGCGCTCTTCGAGCGGATTCGCACGGCGCGGAGCCACGCGGCGCACAATCTGCCGCCGCGCAGCACACCCTTCGTGGGTCGCGCGCAGACGCTAAGGGACCTGATCGACGATTTGAACGCGCCCGGTTGCCGGCTGCTGACCATCCTGGGTCCGGGCGGGGTGGGCAAGACGCGCCTGTTGCTGGAGCTGGGGCGGCGGCTGGTGCAGGATCACCCCGGTCGTTTCCTGCACGGGGTGCGATATGTGCCCCTGGCGCACCTGGAGGAGGCTCGCTTCCTGCCGGCGGCGATTGCCGAGGCGCTGGAGGTGACGCTGAGCGGCTCGGGCGGGCCGCTGGAAGATCTGATCGATTATTTGCGCGAGAAAGAGGTGCTGCTCCTGCTGGATAATCTGGAGCACCTGTTGGGCGGTGACAAGGGGAACACGGCAGCGGTGGACGCGCTGGCGGCAATTTTGCGCGGGGCGCCTCTGGTGACCGTGGTGCTGACGTCGCGCGAGCGGCTCTATTTGCAGGAGGAGTGGGTGCATGACCTGGAGGGATTGCGCAGGCCGCCGCCGGGCTGGGAGGAGGCGGAAGATGAGGCGCTGCTGGCGTCGGCCGGGTCATATTCCGCCGTGGCCCTCTTTCTGCAGAGCGCGCAGCGCGCAGCGCGCCATTTTCAGGCCGCGGCGGACGATCTGCGGGTTATCGCCGCCGTCTGCCGCAGACTGGATGGCCTGCCGCTGGGCATTGAGCTGGCGGCAACCTGGGCGCGCCAACTCCCCTGCGCGGACATCTTCCGGCAGATCGAGGAAGATCTGGATTTTCTGGTTGCACCGGCGCGAAACGCGCCGGCCCGGCATCGCAGCCTGCGCGCGGTGTTCGAGCACTCCTGGCGATTGTTGGACGAGGCGGAACAGGCGGCGGTTGCGGCCCTGACGGTGTTTCAGGATGCTTTTTCGGCGGAGGCGGCGCAGCGGGTGGCGGGCGTGTCCCTGCCGGCGCTGACTGCGCTGGTGGATAAGTCATTTTTGCACCGGTCGCATCCTGGCTTTCGTTTTGAGATGCACCGCTTGTTGCGGCAGTACGCCGCCGAGCATCTGGCTGAGAACGAGCAGCAACGGCAGACGGCGCACGAGGCTCACGCCAGATATTTTGCGGATTTTGTGGACGCGCGCACACAGAGCCTGGAAGGCGCGGGGCAGCAGCGGGCCTATCGCGAAATCGGCGAGGTCATTGACGACGTGCGGGCCGCGTGGAACTGGAGCCTGCAGCAGGGCTGTTTCGGATATACCGCCCGGTTTTTGGAGGGCCTGTTCACATTCTATTGGGCGCGGGGCTGGTTACAGGAGGGGGCGGCGCTGACCAGGCAGGTGGAGGATACGGTGCCCGGTCAGGGCGCTGACGAGCGCCGCTTGCTGGCGCAGGCGCGCATGTGGCAGGGGGAATTTTACGGCTGGCTGGGCCGTTCTGAGGAGGCGGAGGCGGTCTTGCTCGACGTGATCGAGGCGTACCGCGAGTTGGGCGATGAGACCGGGCGCGGGTTGATGTTCAGCTACAGTAGCCTGGGACGCGCTCGCCACTGGCGAGGGGCGCTTGAGGAAGCGATCGACGCTTTTGAGTCGTGCCTGGCGCTGGCGCGCGAGGCGCAGGACGAGTACTGGATCGCGCTGGCGCTGAACGGCCTGGCGATCGTCGCCGCGGAGGCCGACGCCGACTATGAGCGGGCCTGGGCCTATTTCGGCGAGAGCCTGGACGTTTCGCGCGCTATCGGCGATCGCTTTGGCACGGCGCGGGCGTTGGTCAATATGGGCACCCTTGCTCAGGGCCGGCGGCAATACGATGAAGCGCGGCAATTGTACGAGGAGAGCCTGGCTATCTATCGTGAAGTGGATTATGAGCATGGCATTGCCACGGCTCTCAGCTACCTGGGCGAGTTAACCTATCTCGCGGGAGAGTACGAGCAGGCGCGGGCGTTGATACAGGAGGGGCACGATCTGAATCGTGAATCAGGAAACCGGCGGGCGCTGGCCGATTCGTTGCGCCATCTGGGCAACGTGGCCCGGGAGATGGGAGAGGAGGGTGAGGCGCTGCAACGGTATGAGGAGGCGCTGCGCCTGGCGCGCCAGATTGGCGCGGAACAGGTGGCGATTGCGCTTGTCTCCGATGTCGCCGATCTCCTGGCTCGTCGCGGGCAGGTAGACATGGCGCTGACTCTGCTGTATTTCGTGGTGGAGGGCTCAGAGGTGGGGCGGGAATTGCGAGAGGCGGCGCGGCCCGTGCTGCAGCGCGTGCAGGACGGCGTCGATGCGGCCCGCGCCGCAGCGTGTCGCGAAGACGGTCGCGACCTCACGCTGGAGGCGGCGATGGCCTGGTTGTTGGAGCAGCCGCTGGCGGAGATCAGCGCCGGCGCGTGATCTGATCCGGTTACACTTTGCGCACGTCGTGATGGCCGCTTTCGCGGGCGCCGGCGGGCGTAATCTCGATAAACTCGGCGTTTTGCCACAATTCTTCGATGGTGCACGCGCCGCCATAGCTGAGACCGGAACGTAGACCGCCGACCAGCTGGTGCAGGATCTCGTGCACGTGGCCCCGATAGGGAACGACGGCTTCGACCCCTTCGGGCACGACTTTGTCCCAGTCGACCTGGCTTTCGGCGCTTTCGTCGCCCTCGTTGTTCTGGCGATCCATGGCGGCGCCCAGGGAGGCCATGCCGCGCACCACCTTCACCTTCTGACCGTCGCGAATGACCGGGGCGCCGGGCGCTTCTTCGCAGCCGGCGAAGAGGCTGCCGATCATGACGGTGCTGGCGCCCGCCGCCAGGGCCTTGACCATGTCGCCGGAGGTGCGAACGCCGCCGTCGGCGATAATGGGCACATCGGCGCCGCTTTCGCGCACGCCTTGCACGCTGTCGGCGATGGCGGTCAGTTGGGGCACGCCGTACCCGGTGACAATGCGCGTGGTGCAGATGGAACCGGGGCCGATGCCTACTTTGATGGCGTCGGCGCCCGCTTCGGCTAACTCGCGCGCGCCCTCTCTGGTAGCCACGTTGCCGGCGACGATCTGGGCCTGGGGGAAATCGCGGCGCAGGGCGCGCACCAGATCCAGGCAGTGGTCGGCGTGTCCATGCGCGATGTCCACGACAAGAAGATCCGCGCCGGCTTCCAGCAACGCCTCAGCGCGCCGGCGGTCTTCCTCTTTGACGCCGATGGCGGCGCCAACCCGCAGCCGCCCTTTTTCATCTTTGGTGGCTTGCGGATGGCGTTGCGGCTTGATGACGTCCTGGGCTGTGATCAGGCCGACCAGGTTGCCCTCTGCGTCTACCACGGGCAGCTTTTCCAGCCGGTGCTTGTAGAGAATGGCCCGCGCCTCGCCGAGCGAAGTGTCGGGCGTTGTCGTTATCAGGTCGTCGGGCAGCGTCATAGCATCTTTGACTTTGAGCCCGTCGTGGGGGGCCAACAGGACGTCACGCTGCGTGATGAGGCCCACCAGTTTATTCTTGCCGTTGGTGACGACCAGCCCGCCCACTTCGTAATCGGCCATCAGCTTATCGGCCTCTTGGATGGTGGCGTCCTGGCTGATGGTGTAGGGATCCTCGACCATAAAGCCCTCGGACCGTTTAACGCGGGCCACCTGCTGCGCCTGGTGCTCGATACTCATAAAGCGGTGCAGAATGCCAATGCCGCCGGCGCGAGCCATGGCGATGGCCATGCCCGCTTCGGTGACGGTGTCCATGTTGGCGCTGACCACAGGTATCTGCAGCGAAATCTGTGGCGTGAGACGGGTGGCAGTATCGACGTCCTGGCGCGAGCGGAATGAGGAGCGGCGGGGAACCAGCAGGACGTCGTCAAAGGTTAAGCCTTTTTTGTGACGTACGTTCATTTTGTTACCTCTTTCGTGGGGAGCTGAATATGTATCGGCTTCCCAATCAACTCTCTTCTTCTATTGTACGCCAACTGGGCAATTTCGCTGTACTGATTAAGTGGGAGATTTGCGGCAGGATTTGGGCGACGGCGCGTCTAATGCCATAGAAGTTGCAACTGGACGAGTCGCGTCAATTAGCGAGTAGCTTCAATTTCGTAAACACATGTCTGTTCTGGCGTCTGTGATAGGGACAACGGTGCTGGTGGTCCATCGCCTGTGGAGCCGCCGCTGGCTCACGCTCTGTCTGCTGTTTGGGTTGGCGGTTGCCGTGGCGCTCATGACCAGTGTTCCCCTCTATGCGGAGGCGGTGCATAACCGCTTGCTCGCGGGACACCTGACGCCCGGCGGCGCGCAGCTTCCGCCATTTTCCTTCCTGTGGCGCTACGTGGGCGACTGGAACGGGCCGCTAAGCGTGGCGGCGTATCAGAGAGCGCAGGGCTATCTGGCCCAGGGTGTGAAGGACGACATTGGCCTACCGTTGCAGCAGGAGGTGACACACGCGCAGACGGAGCGCATGCAACTGTTTCCGGCGCCGGGTGCGCAGCAGTTTGTCAACGACCGGCCCTTGATGTGGGCCAGCCTGGGCTTCATCAGTGGTCTGGAGGAGCAGGTGCGATTGACAGAAGGCGACTTTCCCGCGGAAGACGTTGGCGGGGCGATTCCCGTTTTGGCCAGCAGCGCTCTGGCAGGCCGGATGGGCCTGCAGGTGGGCGAAGCGTATACGTTGTTCAGACCGAATGAGGAAGAGGCGCACGTTTTGCTATACATTTCGGGCATCTGGCAGCCGCGCCGGGCGGCGGATCCTTTCTGGTTCTACCCGCCTGATTCCTTTGAGGACGTTTTCCTGACCGACCGGACAGCGTGGAACACAGCCGTCGACGGATTGGGAGAGGCGCCTGTCGCGCATGTGACCTGGTACCACGTTTTCGACGGCGCCCGCGTGCGTACGGGCGATGTGGAGGGGTTGTTACAGCGCGTGCGCGCGGCGGAGGCCAGGGCGACGTCCGTATTGTCCGGCGCAGGGCTCGCTGTGTCGCCGGTCCGTTCGCTGCAGCTATATCGGCGTGAAGCGCACCTGCTAACCGTCTTATTGACGATCTATAGCGTGCCGGTGCTGGGCCTGGTGTGTTATTTCATCATCCTCATAATGGGGCAGGTGGTGCAGCGCGATCAGAATGAGATCGCCGCGCTGCGCAGCCGCGGCAGCAGCCGGCTGCAGATCGCGTTGGTTTATCTGGTGGAAGGACTGTTGCTGGCGCTGGTCGGATGGGGCGTGGGCCTGTTCGCGGGGCAGGCGATTGCCCGGTTGATGGGCCGCACGCGCACGTTTCTGGTCCTTGATCCCGCGTTGCCGGGCCTGCCCATCGTGGTTTCGCCCGTGGTGCTGCAGTACGGTGCGCTGGCGCTGCTCCTGGCGTTGCTGGCCCTTCTGGCGCCGGCCGTCCGCGCGGCGCGCCACACCATCGTTTCCTACAAGCGGCAACAGGCGCGGGCGCTGACCGGTCCCTTGTGGCAGCGGGTTTTCCTGGAGCTGTTACTGCTGCCGCCGTTGCTTTACGGCTGGCGGCTGTTGCGCCGGCAGGGTGGTCTGGCGGGGCCGGGCGGCGCCGGGGACGATCCGTTTTCTAACCCACTGTTGCTACTTGTGCCCTCGCTGTTCTGCCTGGTCGTCCTCTTGTTGTTCGTACGCCTGTTGCCATGGGTGATGGCGGCGTTGGCGGCGCTGGCGGCGCGTCTGCCCGGCGTGACCGGCCTGTTGTTGTTGCGACAGATGGCGCGGGCGGGCGCCAGTTATGGCGGACCGCTGCTGCTGGTGAGCCTGACCCTGAGCCTGGCTGTGTTCATAGCTGCCACGGCGCGCACGCTGGACGACCATCTGGTAAACGAAGTGTATTATGAGGCAGGCGCGGACATGGTGTTGATCGAACCGGGCCAGGGCAGCGACGCGGGTGAGGGTGGGACAGTGTCCGTGGATGTTACGACGGATCCTGAACATTTTTCTTTCTTGCCGGTGGAGGAGCATTTGAGGCTGGACGGGGTGTGGGCGGCGGCGCGCGTGGGTGATTATCGGGCGCTGTCCACCGTTGGTGGGCGCCAGGTCAGCGGGCGCCTGCTGGGCGTGGATCGACTGAGTTTCGGCCGGGTGGCACACTTCCGCCCGGAATTCGCCGGCGGCGAGCCGCTGGGTAGCCTGATGAACCGTCTGGCGCTGAGCGTCGATCATCTACTGGTCAGCCACGATTTTCTGGCGCGCAACGGCCTGTCCGTGGGCGATGGGTTGCGGCTCACGGTAAGTGCCGGAGGCGCGCAGACGGCAGTGGATTTCACGGTTGCCGGCGCCCTTGACCTGTTCCCCACCTACTATCCACAGGATGGTCCCTTGTTTGTGGCCAATCTGGATCACGTGCACGCGGCGTTTGGCGGCGTTCATCCTTATGAGGTGTGGCTGGAGACGTCGGAGACCGTCTCCGGCGCCGACGTGATGGCCGGCGCGCGCAGCCTGGGCTTCAACGTGAGTGAAGTGCAGGATACGCGGGAGGCATTGCGGGCGGCGTACACGCGCCCGGAGCGACAGGGTCTGCTGGGGTTGCTTTCGGCGGGGTTCGTGGCTGCCGCCGCCCTCAGCCTGGTGGGATATCTGGTTTACGCCGTAGCCGGTTTCCGCCGCCGCTACGCGGAGCTGGGGATGTTGCGCGCCGTGGGACTTTCCGCGGCGCAGATGGCCGGTTATCTGGTTGGGGAGCAGACGTTGTTGGTATTGAGCGCCGTTGTCGCGGGAACGGCTGCGGGGGTTGCCGCCAGCCGTCTCTTCATCCCCGCTTTCCAGGTGGCAGGCGTGGTGCCACCGTTTCGCGTGCAGCTGGCCTGGGACCACGCGGCACTCGTCTATGTGATCTATGGTGGGGGGCTGCTGGCGGCGGTGGCGCTGTTGCTGGCGCGCTTGATGCGCATGAGGCTGTTTGAGGCGATTAAGCTGGGGGAAGCGGTGTGAACGGTCTGTTTGGTTCCTGTCGGATCACGGTTCTGGCGCGTTACGCGATGGTGTTGTGGGTGTTGCTGCTGGTCGGCGCCTGCAGCCCGGCGCAAGATGGCGTCCAGGGGCCAACGCCCACGCCTCTGCCGACGCCGTTGGTCCCGGATAAGCCGCGCTACACGGTGCAACGCGGTACGGTGGTGCGAACGGTGGAATTCAACGGCCGTATCTCCGCCGTGGTTCAGCAGGATCTGTTCTTCCGCAGTGACGGGATCGTAGACACCGTCAACGTGGCTGTGGGCGACGAGGTGGTCGAAGGTGATCTATTGGCGCAGCTGGACGTCATGCCGCTGGAGGCGCAACTGGCGCAGGCCGAGTTGGCCTTGCGCCGAGCGGAGACGATCCTGGAACAGGCGCAGGCCGATCACGAGCGGGCCCTGGCGTCCGCCGAACTGGCCCTGGAACAGGCGCAGACGGCGTTGCAGCAGACGCAGGCAGGAGCCGTCAGCCCGGCAGTGACGGCGGGCGAGATCGGCGTGTCGCGGGCGGAGCAGGCGTTGGCCTACTGGCAGGCCGAGTATGAGAAGGCGTTGGACCGCGCCTGGGAGCCGCAGGAGAGCCTGGACAATTACGCGCGGCAGGTGGCGCAGGCCGAGGAGAACCTGGAAATCGCCCGGGCGGAGCATGAGGCGGCTCTGGGCCAGCGCAGCGCGGATTATTATGGCGCGCAGCTGCGGCAGTATGACGTGCGCCGGGCAGAATTGGAGCTGGAGCAGTTGCAGGAGGGGATCGATCCTCTGCTGGCGCTGGACGTGGAAAAAGCACGGCTCGACGTGTCTGAATTGCGCGCGCAACTTGCGGCGGCGCAGTTGCTGGCGCCCTTCGACGGGCGCGTGGCCTCGCTGTCCTTGCAGCCGGGCACGGCGGCGACGGCGTACGAAACCGTCGCGGTGATTGTCGATCCGGCCGAGCTGGAGGTGACGGCCGATCCGGGCAGTGAAGCGTTGCGGCAGGTGAGTGTGGGGATGACCGCCACCGTGCGTCTGCAGCAGCGCCCGCAGCAACCGCTGGCGGGTACTGTGCGCCAGCTTCCCGGCGGGCTGGGGACCACCGTAAGTGCCAACAGTAACGAAGACCGTTTCGTTCACGTGGCTCTGTCCGACGACGGTGGGCTGGCACTGGGCGAACTGGCTGCGGTGGTGATCACTGTCGAGCAGAAGGAGGACGTTCTGTGGTTGCCGCCTGCCGCGATACGCTCGTTCCAGGGGCGGCAGTTTGTTGTGGTTCAGGAAGAAGCGGGCCAGCGCCGTGTGGACGTGCGACCGGGCCTGGAAGGAGACGGGCGTGTGGAAATTGTGGAAGGGTTGGAGGAGGGTGAGGTTGTGGTTGGCGAATAGAGATTGCTCATGTCATTTATCATTTGTGAAGAGCTGGTCAAAATCTATGCGGTGGCTGAACTGGAGGTTTTTGCCTTGCAGGGGCTAGACCTGTCGGTGGCGCGGGGAGAGATGGTGGCTGTGATCGGCGCCTCGGGGTCAGGGAAGACGACGCTGTTAAACGTGGTGGGTGGGTTGGACCGGCCATCGGCGGGCAAGCTGCTGGTGGATGGCGAATCGCTGTTACACTTTTCGGAGCGGGCGTTGGACCGTTACCGGCGCCGGACCGTGGGGTTCGTCTGGCAGCAAACGGGGCGTAACCTGCTACCATATCTTACGGCGCAACAGAATGTGATGTTGCCCGCTTTGCTGGCGGGGCGGGGCTGGCGCGCGGCGCAGGAGTGGGCCGTGGAACTGCTGCACGCCGTTGGGTTGTGGCAGTGGCGAGGCCAGCGCCCGGTGCAACTTTCTGGAGGGCAACAGCAACGGGTGTCCATTGCCGTGGCATTGGCCAACCGGCCGCCGCTGTTGCTGGCCGACGAACCGACGGGCGAGTTGGACTCAGAGGCGACGCAGGAGGTACTGACTTTGTTGCGTGACATTAACGCGCGCTACGGCACCACCATGGTGCTGGTGACACACGATGCGCAGGTAGCGGACATCGTCGACCGGACGGTGACGCTGCGTGATGGACGCACCAGCAGCGAAATGGTGGCCCGTGTGCCGGAGGGAGCGGCGCCAGAAGCGTTTATGGAGGAATACACGGTGGTGGATGACGCCGGTCGTCTGCAACTTCCGACCCATCTGTTGCAGACCGCGGGCATTGGCCGCCGTGTGTCGCTCGAGCTGGTGCAGGATGGCGTTTTGATCCGCCCGGCTAATGCCGCTAGCGGCGACGACGGACGGGTCGACGCAACGCCGGAGAGCGCGGACGGGGTCCATGACGAGGCGCAACCAGAGCGGCGTCCGTTCTGGCGCCGGTTGAGGTCGGGTTAAATGCTGGTACGCTATCTCTTGCGCCGGATCGTGGCTCTTGTGGTGGTCACGATGGCTATCATCTATTTCGTCTCGTTGGCTACGACATTGATGGGGCGTCCTGAGCTACCTGTACTGGGTTTCTTGCCCGGGTGGCAGACGCTGAAAATGGCCGGCGAGCGGTCGTGGGCCTTCCTGCAGGGGGCGGCGCAGGGCGACCTGGGCGTCATTCCCACACAGTATGGCGAAGAGCCAATCACCAATGTGTTGTGGTTTTCGTTTGGGAACAGCCTGGGTCTGCTGCTGATGGCGCTGGGAGTGGCTGCTTTGTGCGGCCTGTTGCTGGGCATCCTGGCGGCGCTGACCCGACGCAAAACGCGGCTCTACACGTTTCTATTCGTCTCTTTCGTCGGCGTCTCCGCCCCTTCCTTTTTCCTGGCAGTGGTGCTGCAGAATCTGGGTATCCGTTACACGCGCACCTTTGGCAGCCGCCTGGTGAGTATGGCAGGCTATGGCTGGGATTGGGAGCATCTGGCGTTGCCCCTGATCGTGCTGGCGGCGCGACCGGTTGCCTACATCGCCCGCGCCACCTACGTCTCGCTGCTGGATATCATGCGCCAGGATTATATCCGCACTGCGTTTGCCAAGGGCTTTTCCTTGCCGCGAACGGTCATGCGCCACGCCCTGCGCAATCTGGCGGTGCCCTTCCTGACCAGTACCGGCGTCTCGCTCCGTTTTTCGCTGAGCGCGTTGGCGCTGGTGGAGGTTATCTTCGCCTGGCCCGGCATGGGGCGGCGCATGCTGGAGGGGATCAACGAAGGGGTGCCCATGCTGGTGATTGCCATCGCGGTCATGATCGGGCTGTTGCTGCAACTGGTGAATCTGCTGCTGGACCTCATCTATCTGCTGGTGGATCCTCGATTGCGGGAGGAGGGTCAGGCATGATGCAGAGCGTGCGGAGGTGGCTTTTCAACGGGTTCGGTCAGGCGCAGGAGCAGGATCTGGGCCAGGCGCCGGCTCGGGTGCGCTACGGCCTGCGGCCTCATCACATTGTGCATAACTTTCCGTTGATGCTGGGTCTGATCGTCAGCGTGACCCTGTTTGTGATCATGGTCTTCGGCCCGCTGTGGGTTTCACAGGATCCCTATCTGAGCAGCATCACGGTACTGCCCCATTTCGACGTAGAGATCATGAAGTTCATCCGACCGCCCTTCGACCCCTCTGCGGAGTATCTGTTGGGCAGCGATCCCTTTGGTAACGACGTGCTCAGCCTGCTGGTGTTTGGAGCGCGCGTGACGCTGGTCAGCGCAGCTTATATTACGCTGGGGCGGCTGATTCTGGGCACCGTGTTGGGCAGCGTCGCCGGTTGGTACAGTGGGCGGCTGCCGGACCGCCTGCTCATGGGCGCTATCGCCGTGATTACGTCTCTGCCGGCCCTCCTGGCGGCGCTGATACTGCTGGTGGCGGTGGGTCCGGAGAAGGGATTGGCCGTTTTTCTCCCGGTTCTGACGCTGGTGGGTTGGACGGAGGCGGCGCAGTATGCGCGCAGTGAGATCATGGTAATTCGGCAGCGCGGCTATATTGAGAGCGCCGAGGCTGCCGGCGGCACCGACCTGGAGATCGTCGTGCGCCACGTCTGGCCCAACCTGGCGCCCCATTTGTTGGCCCTGACGTTTCTGGAGATGGGCTCGGTGCTGATTCTGATCGCGGAGTTGGGCTTTCTGGGCGTGTTCATGGGCGGCGACAGCCGGCTGCAACTGGATTTGGGGCTGTTTGGCAGCCCGCCGCCGGTGTACGTTCTGCCTGAAATGCCGGAATGGGGGGCGCAGGTGGCGCAGGGGGTGCCCTACGTGCGCTCCGCGCCGCACCTGCTCCTGGCCCCCGGCGCCGCTTTCCTGATCACGATTATGGGGTTGAACGCGCTGGGCGAAGGGTTGCGCCGCCTTCTCGACTACACCAGCGTCAGCACCGCTTTTCTATTACGCAGGCGCATGCTCCTGGTGCTGGTCCTATTTGTGGCAGGGACGGTCCTGTTGTTGCAGTATACCGGGCCCGAGCGGTCCTATGCGCGGCTGGCGAACAGCATCGACGGCGAGGCGGCGTATGCGCAGGCGCAGCGCCTGGCGCAGGCCGGCGGCGGGGCGGCGAATTACCTGGCGCAGAGATTGGAAGCGTATGATTTCGAGCCCGGTTACGCGGACGAGGGGTTTGGCAAAACGTTTACGCACACCTTCGAGGTGCAGGAAGTGACAACTACGGTCGAGCCGTTGCTGGCTATCGTGGACGAGGGTTGGCGCCCGGCACAGGCCTTTAGCCACGGGGAAGGGTTCGGTTTTGCGCTGGACGGCGAGGCCGGCGGCGGTGAGGTGGTGGGGCCGGTGACGTTGGTGCATTTTCGCGCCGACGATCCGCTGGCGCTGGGCCTGGCCTTCGAAGGGGTTGAGCTGAGCGAGCGCATTGTGTTGCTGTCTAACGCGCCGGATGAGTTTGTGGATGTGGCCCTGCGCCGGGGAGCGCGCGGCGTGATGGTCCTGTCCGAGACGGTAGCGTCGCCGCGCACGCTGAGCGAGAGCCAGGGGCGCGGGCCGGTGTTCCGCGTGCGGCGCAACGTGGCCCGGGAAATTGTCGCCGCAGGCGGCGGCGACCTGGACCGGCTTCTGGCGGGGACAGAGGAGAATGCCACGCGTGTCTATGGCGACCTTGGCGTCACGGTGCACATGGCGCTGCATCTGGGACAACCGCAGATGAGAGAAGTGCCGGCGGTGTTCGCCTTCCTGCCGGGTTACGATCAGACGCGCGCCTCCGAGATCGTGCTCTTGATGGGGACGTTCGACAGTCGTGGGGAGAGTGGAGGCGGCGTGGAGGCTCAGCTGGGGGCCGGCGTTTTGCTGGAGGTGGCGCGGGCCTGGCAGGCGCACGGCGTGGATCCCCGCCGCTCGCTGATGCTGGTGGCCTGGGGTGGACAGGCGCACGGCATGGTAGACTATCTGGATAATCTGCGCTCGTTCAGCCAGTTGGTGGCGCAGGTGCCGTCGGCCACATTGCGACCCGCGGCGGCGCTGCATTATGAGGCCGGACCGGGTCGCAATGTGTGGATGCCTCCCTCGCAACACGAAGAGCTGGCGGAGGTGGTGCAGACGGCGCTGGCGCAGGTGGGCGCAGACGGTCAGGGATCTGGCGCGGATGACCAACAGCCGCCGGTGGTGCAGAGCCCGCTGGACATTACGCACCCACGCTACGTGTATTTGCATTGGGGCATGGGCGAGGCAGAGGGTGCAGACGACGCCGAGGCGTTAGAGCGTCTGGGACGGGCGTTAACGCACAGCCTGGTGCGCCTGGTGCGGGAGGATCCGTGGTAAGTAGACGCGGCAAGTTTGGCGGCGAATGCCGTCTAATAGAATAGAAGAGATGATGGAAAGCGCACTGATTTCTGGCGACGCAGTCATGCGACCGATCGAACAAATCGTGGCCGAGTGCCAACGCGGCGAACGAGCGGCGTTTGACTTGCTGTTTGAGCGGTATCACAGTCGCGTCTACGCTGTGGCCTTTGGCATCCTGCGTCATGAGGCGGAGGCAGAGGACGCGGTGCAGGACGCGTTCGTCAAGGTTTATCGCAATATCGGCACGTTTGAGGGCGATTCTTCGTTCGAGACGTGGCTGATTGCCATCACTGTCAACTGTTGCCGGGATCGACTGCGGCGACAGAAAGTGCGCCAGGCGCTTTCGTTGGAAGCGCTCACGCCGCGGGCGCTGCTGCGCGCGTTGGGCGTCAGCAACGATCCCGCGCGCACGATGGCCAGGAGGGAGCGGCGACGCAATTTGTGGGAGGCAGTGGGCGAGCTGGATATGCGACACCGGGTGACGCTTGTGTTGCGCTACCAGGAGGGATTGAGCTGTGGTGAGATCGCGGACATTCTGGGCCTGTCGCTGAGCACTATCTACACACGGCTTAGCGAAGGCCGCCAACAACTGCGCGAGTTGTTGGATGGCGAGGATGCGCGACGACTGGAGAGTGGTGAATGATGGACTCACATAGGGCAGATTCGGCCGGACCCGCGCTGGATTGCGAGCAGGTGGCACAGTTGCTGCCCGCTTACCTCGATGATGGAGCACGGTTCGAGGACAGGGAAGCCGTGGCGGCACACCTCAGCCAGTGCGCCCGGTGCCGCCACCGTTATCAGAACGAGAAGATCCTGGCGGAGCGGCTGGGCGATGCACTGAAACGATCTCGACAGCGACCAAGCAGCGCTGCCAGCTGGCGCATCCGCCATCGCATGGAGCATCGGATCAGGAGAAGGGACATTATGTTACGCACAAGGCAAACGGTATGGGGCGCCGTCGCCCTGGCTCTGTTTCTGGTGATCACTGGGCTCTTTTTCTGGTGGCAGTCGGGCGGAGATCTGACGATGGCTGAGGGAGAAAGCACGCCGGTCGGTGAAGAGAGCGAGCTGCTAACCAGCGCGGAACCGACGCCTGCGGCGGTTACACGACCGGCCCAATCAGGTGATGAAGTGCCGCCAGGGGAGCAAGCAGTCGTGCAACTGGCTATCTTCGATTTTCAAGTAGAGGAGTTCGCGCCGCTGGTTGCTGCCTTCGAGGATGAAAATCCGGATGTGGACGTGCGCATCGTGTACGTTCAGGACATCATCGAATTCTCTGGCGAATGGCCTGACGATGCTTTTTACCGTCTGGCTGCCGCTGCTGACGTGTCCCAATATTTCACCGGACCGATGCTGGCGCGAGAGGGTGTGATCCTCGATCTGCGACCGTTCATCGAAAGCGATCCCACCATCGCCGCCGATGACTTTTACGCGGATTCGCTGGAAGCGTTTGAGTGGCAGGGGGGTATCTGGGGGATTCCGACCCAGATCCTCTTTGAGTTGATGGCCTACGACAAGAACGCGTTTGACGCTGCAGGGCTGCCCTATCCTCAGCCGGGCTGGACCTGGGACGATTTCCTGGCAACGGCCAAAGCGCTGACGCGCCCCGGTGAACAGTGGGGGCTGATTATGCCTCTGTCGGAGAGCACGACGTTGATCGAGGCTCGCGGCGGGCCCCTGTGGGACGCTGCGTTCTCTCCCCCGCGCTTCCGGCTGACGGAACCGGAGGTGGTGGAAGCCACGCAGTGGTACGCCGATCTATATCTCGTGCACGAGGTGGCCCCCTATTTGAAGACGCCGGAACCGGACGCCAGCGGCTCGTTTCCCATTCCTGGTTCGCCGATGATCTTCGATGGTCAGGCGGCGATGTGGCCCGAGGGGCATGGCGGTTGGTCGGCTATGATCCGTGGGCTGCGGTCGAACGGGGTTGAGCCGGGGATAGTGCCATTTCCGGTTGATGAAGCGAATGACCAATCGACGCCCATTACCACCTTCAATGGTCTGGGCATCAGCGCCGGTACCCAGAATCCTGAGGCAGCCTGGCGACTGGTTAGCTTCCTGAGCCGGCAAGAGATTGGCGACCAGCTCTATGAGGGCGATCGGCCCAGCCATCTGCCCGCCCGGCGTTCTGTGGCCGAAGCGACCGGGTTCTGGGAACGGGTGGATCCCGAACTGGGCGAGGCCCTGCGTTATGCCCTGGACCACAGTTACTATCGCCATCGCCTTCCCATCTCTGTCTCGGAGGCCGATACTGTTTTCCGGAGCTGGCTGGGCGATATCCTGACCGGGCGCACGCCGGTGGAAGTATCCATGGTCTCGGTGCAGTCGGCACTGGAAGCGGCAGCGGCGGAAGAGGAGCTGGCGCGGCAAGAGGCCACTCCCATCCCGGACGTGGCGCCGCCAGAGCCTACGCCGCAGCTGACCGAAGGGGATGTCGCGATACGGTTTGTGGCGGAGACCGCGAGTTCGGCCGGTCGCCAGGCTCTGAATGCCCTGGTTGAACGATTTAATGACATTCATCCGGACATCGTCGTCCAGCTGGAGGCGCCAAATTTCCAGACGGCGCCCAGCACTTTATTGGATCAGGCCCGAAACGCCGATTGTATCTTGTGGCAAAATCCTCGCCTGAGCGCGCAAACAAGAGAGGCTTTGATCAGCCTGGACCCGCTGTTGGATGCGGATAGCAGCGTGCACCTGGGCGATTTCTATGCGCCGGCGCTGGCGCCGTTTATGTCCCAGGGACGCCTGTGGGGCTTGCCGGCGTCGATCAACGTGCCTGTTCTGGCCTATGATAAGCGCCTTTTTGACGCTGCCGGGCTGGCTTACCCCAGCAGCACCTGGACGCCGGAGCAGTTCCAGGAGGCGGCGATCGCTCTCAGCCAGGGGGGTGGGAATGAGCGACAGTACGGATTTGTGCCCGGCGTCTATGAGCCGACGGTAATGCTGGCGATGTTGGAGCGGTCGGGCGCGGCGTTGCTGGATGAGGCTGCGAGTCCGGTGCATTCCACTTTCGACCACCCGGCGACGGTGGGCGCTATGCGCCGTTATGCGGCTCTATCGACAGAGCACGAGGCAAAGCCGCGGTTCACCACCGCGGTGCGGGGTGTGCGAGATGAGAGCGCGCGGCGCGCCTTGCTGGCGGAGGGCCGCGCGGCAATGTGGTTTGAGTACGCTGAGGACCACGTCGTGGGTCAGGCGCCGCCGCACGTAGGTTACGCTGCGCTGCCCGCCGTTTCTCCCACTGCCAGCCCCGGCTTCCAATCGACCGCCGCTTTCTTTATCTCGGCCGGCGCTGCGGATGAGGCGCGGAACGCCTGCTGGCAGTGGATTGCGTTTGTCAGCGAGGAGCCGCAGGCTGTCGACGCGGGGCTGCCGGCGCGGCGCTCGGTGGCTGAAAGCGAGGCGTTCAGGGCACAGGTGGGGGCGGAGCTGGCGCAGGCCTATGTGGACACGGTGGCAGAGAGCAACGCGCCGGCGTTGCAGACGCGAATGCACAGCGAGGAGCAACTGGGATGGTTAAGCCTGGGCTGGTACTGGCTGGCGCAGGCTTATGACCGCATCGTCACAGAGGGTGAGCCGGTGGAGGCGGCCCTGCAGGAGGCGCAGGAGGCGGCGGACGCCTTCCGCACCTGTACGATTGCGCGCGGTGAGGGGGCGATGGAACCGTGCATGCGTGACGTGGACCCGCCATTGGCCGAGAGTCTTTTCGGCGCAGATGAATGAAACGGCGGACGGCGGGGCTCTGGTGCGGGTGGAGGCTCTAAGGCGCGTCTATGGCAAAGGCGCCCGCGCCGTCACAGCATTGCAGGACGTGTCCCTGCAGCTCTTCCCAGGCCAGGTGGCGGCGCTGCGCGGACGCTCGGGCTCGGGCAAGACGACGTTACTGAACTGCATAGGTGGGTTGGATCGGCCGACCGGTGGCACGGTGTGGGTGTCCGGCGCGGGCCAGGCAGGGCCCGGTGGGCAGCCGGCGTCTGGGTGGGACGTCGGTCGCCTGGCAGAGCGGGAGCGGGTGGCCTTGCGCCGGCACGTGATCGGCTTCATCTTCCAGTCCCATGCCCTGATTCCAACTTATTCGGCTGCGGAGAACGTGGATCTGGTGCTGCGCCTGGCGGGAATGGGCCGGCGCGAGCGCAGAAGACGGGTGCGCGAGGTCCTGCAGATGGTAGGCCTGGAGAAGTGGATGGCGCACCGGCCGCACGAGCTATCCGGCGGTCAGCAGCAGCGCGTCTCGCTGGCGCGGGCGGTGGCGCCCCGCCCACTGCTGGTGCTGGCGGACGAGCCGACGGGAGAGCTGGACACGGCGACGGGCCAGCAAATGTTGCAGCTGTTGCGACGTCTGGCGAGTCAGGAGGGGATGGGGGTCTTGATTGCCAGCCACGATCCGGCCGTCACGGCGATTGCCGATCGCGTCTACGTGCTGGAGGATGGGCGGCTGTCGCCAGCGTGACAGACGCCGTCAGTGTGGCAGACGCCGTCAGTGTGGCAGACGTCGTCAGCGTGGCAGACTTCGTCTGCCTTAGGCGTTTTTCAGAGTGTCCAGAACCTCGTGCAGCGTCGTGAAGTGGTGTTCGGTGACGCCGGCAAAGCGGGAGGCCGGTTGTGTGGCGGAGACGGCGTAGCAGACCATGCCCGCGGCGACCGCGGCGCGCGCGCCGGTGGGAGTGTCTTCCAGGGCCAGGCACGCTGCGGGAGCGACGCCCAGGCGCTCGGCGGCGCGCAAATAGACGTCGGGCGCCGGCTTGCCGTGGGCCTCGTCTTCGGCGCTGCAGCGGTGCAGGAAGTAACGATCCCAGCCGTTTGTTTCTAGCGCGCCGTCGATGAGGGCCGGGGGGGAGCTGGAGGCCACGGCGAGAGGTAGATCGCTTTGTTGCAGGTAGGCCAGGAGCTCGTGGGCGCCGGGCTGGGGCGTCACACCCTCCAGCACCAGCTGTGAGAGGCGTTGGGCCAGTTCCTGGCGCAACTGCTCGAGCGGGTCCTCCAGATCGTAGATCTCTTTGAAGCGGGCCACGATGTCGCGCATACGCAGACCCATGATTTGCTGGCGCACCTCGGAGCTGAACGGGCGCCCGCGAGATTCGATCAGGCCGCGCTCGGCCTCGCGCCAGATGGGATTGGTATCGACGAGCAGGCCGTCCATGTCGAAGACGACGGCGGTGGGTTGCCAGTTGGACGCCGTCATGGTTACTGTCGCAGCCCTCTCTGCCGCCCGTAGATCGACAGGAGCAGGAGGAGGATGAGCCCCAGCATGATCTGCTGGATGGCCTCCGAGAATTGCATGGCGGTCAGCAGGCTGGTGAGCAGGGTGAGCACCAGGGCGCCGGCCATGGTGCCCCAGTAGCTGCCCTTGCCGCCGGCGAGCACGGTGCCGCCGACGACGACGGCGGCGATGGAGGGGAACAGGTAACGGTTGCCCAGGTTGAGGAAGACGTTCTGGGTGAAGCCGAGCACCATGAAGCCACCGAATGCCGCCAGCAGGCCGCTAATGGTATAGGCCAGGGTGACGACGACTTTAACGCGCACGCCGGAGAGCCGTGCCGTCTCCCGGTTGACGCCCACGGCGAAGAGCTGCTTGCCATAGGTGGTGCGTTCCAGCAGGAGCCACATAAGGACGCCGAGGATGGCCCAGAAAACGATGACGCCGGGGATGCCGAAGAGAAGTGGGCGGGCGATGAGCCGGCCCATGATGGGCGCTGCGCGGCCTTCAAGGACGCCCTGAGTGATGCCCAGGATCAGGCCCTGCACAACGCCCGTCATACCCAGGGTCATGACCAGCGGGGGAATATTGATGAGCGAGACGCCGAGGCCGTTGATGAGGCCGATGGCGGCGCCCACGGCGAGGGCCACGGCGAGACCGGGCAGGACCATGCCGTTCTGCCCGTCGACGATGCGGAAGACGAGGATGGCGCCGAGGGTGACGATAGCGCCGGCGGAGAGATCGATCCCTTCGCCGCCGCTGATGATGACCAGCGTCTGCCCGGCGGCGATGATGCCCAGGAAGGCGGCGAGGCGCACGATGTTCACGGCCTGGTCGAAGCTGGCGAAACCGGGGCGCAGAATGCCGCCGAGAATGAAGAGAGCGACTGCCAGCAGCAGGGCCAGAAGGGTGGAGGAGATGGGCAGGTGGGAGAGTGATCGCAGATTCATCGTTGTCTCCTGATGAGCCGGATCAGGCCCGGTCCGGCGAGGGCAATGATGATGATGACGGCGTCAACCAGCGTCTGCCACCAATTGGGCACTTCGGCGAAGGAGATGATGTTGCGGATGATGCCTAGAATGGCCACGCCGATGACGGCGCCGGCGATGCCGCCCTGGCCTCCGCTGAGCCGCGTCCCACCGAGTACGACGGCGACGATGGAGTCCAGGGTCATGCCGCCGCCATCCTGCGCCATGCCCATGCGCGGGTCGCCGGTGCCGGTGCTCATGGTGAGGGCGATGGCAGCCAGCGCGGAGAAGAGGCCGGCCAAGACGTACGTGCTGAAGCGAATGCGATTGACGGGTACACCGGTGGTGTAGGCCGCTTCGTCGTCGCCGCCAACGCTGTAGAGGTAGTTGCCGTAGCGCGTGTTGCGCAGAATGGCCCAGGCGACGACCAGTAGTATGGCGATCCACAGGGCCAGGGGGATGTTCAGCGGTGTGGCGCGATAGAGGCTGGAAAGCTCGGATGGGATGGCGCCGCCGGGACGGGGCAGGATGCGCAGGGCGAGGCCGGCAAACACGAAGCTGGTGGCGTAGGTGGTGACAATCGGTTGCAGGCGCAAATAGGCCACGCAGATGCCGTTAAAGGCGCCGGCCAGAACGCCCGCCAGCAGGCTGAGGGCCAGGGCTACGAGCACCTGTTCCGGCGGGGCTTCGCGTGCCACGTTGGTGATGAAGACAGTGTTGACCAGTGAGACGATGGCGCCAGTGGACAGGTCGATGCCGCCGCCAATGATGACGATGGCCTGGCCCGCCGCGGCGATCATCAGCGGCAGGAAAATGCGGACGTTGCCGTTGAGCACGCGCAACTCGAACAGGTTCGGCTGCAAATAGTAGTTGACGCCAATGGCCGCGATCAGCAAGAGCAACGCGAATAGATAAGGATTTTTGAATAGAAAGCGTTGTCGTTTTTCACTGCTTATGCCCAGCACGCTCATGCCGTTTCTCCCTCGAGAGTTCCTAAGCTCGCTGCGACCAGGTTAGAGTGGGTCAGGTCGTCGCCCGCCAGCTCGCGCACGATTCGCCCGTCGTGGAGAACCAGAACCCGATCACAAAGATTCAACAGTTCGTCGTCGTCGCTACTGTAGAACATGACCGCCGTTCCGGCGCGGCGCAGGTCGTTCAATAACTGGTAGAACTCGCCTTTGGCGCCGACATCCACGCCCTTGGTGGGGTCGTTGAGTAACAGTAGTTTGGGCGAGCGTAGCAGCCACTTGCCCAGCACCACCTTTTGTGCGTTGCCGCCGCTGAGGCTACTGACCGGGTCCTCCAGCGAGTCCATGACCAGTTGTAACTGGTTGCTTACCTCCTGCGCATTCTGCCGCGCCTCTTGCATGTCCAGGGGCAGCCCGTACTTTCGCCACGTGGGCAGGTGCAGGTTTTCCAGAATGGAACGGCTGAGCAGGAGCCCTTCGGTGGCGCGCTCGCCGGGGACAAAGGCCACGTCGTGCTTCATGGCCTCACGAGGGTGGTTGAAGTGCACGTCCTGGCCTGAAAGGGTGATGTGACCCTTGAAAGGGATGGCGCCGAAGATGGCCAGGAGCAGTTCTTCCTGGCCCTGGCCCTTCAGGCCGCCCAGTCCCAGCAGTTCGCCGTCGCGCAGTTCCAGGCTGGCCTCTTGCAGCCCGTCCGTGCTGAGGCCCGAGACTTGCAGACGGAGGTCGCCCACTTCAGGGCCGTTGCTGCGGACACGCTCGGCCGGCGGCTTGGTGTCGGCGATCATCAGCTGCACCAGTTCCGCGGCGCTGGTTTCGGAGACGACGACGTCGCCCACCGTCTTGCCGCTACGCAACACGGTGGCGCGGTCGGCGACGCGGAAGATTTCTTCCATGCGGTGGGTGACGAAGACGATGCCGTGTCCTTGCGCCTTCCAGTCGCCAACCAGCTCAAACAACCGCGCTACCTGCTGGCTGTCCAGGCTGGCGGTGGCCTCGTCGAGGATGATCAGGCGCGGTTCCTGGCTGATGGCCTTGAGGATCTCTACGATCTGCTTTTCGTCCGGCGGCAAGTGGCGGATGAGGGCTGAGGGGTGCAGGCTGCGCTGCACGGTACCCGAGAAGAGGTCCAGCAACTCCTCGGTGCGCCGTTCCAGGGCCCTGGCGTTGACGCGCCCATACCAGGTCAGCGGTTCGTGTCCCAGCCAGATATTTTCGGCGACGGTCATGTCCGGCACCAGGCTCAGTTCCTGGTAGACGGCGGTAATGCCCAGGCGGCGTGCTTCGATGGGCGAGCCAAGGCGTGTGGGCTCGCCGTCGATAAGCAGCTGGCCCTCATCCGGCGATACGACGCCGGTGATGATTTTGCCCAGGGTACTCTTGCCGCTGCCGTTGGCGCCGATGAGGGCTACGACCTCGCCGGACTGCACGTGAAAGTCGGCGTCGGCCAGGGCCACCACACCCCCGTAATGTTTGACGATATTTTTTGCGGTTAGGGTTACGTCTATCATGGGTTAGCAGGGTACAGGTAAACAGGGTTCAGGTTACGGGTTTGAGCAGGGTTTTGACGCCCTGCTTGCTTTCGAACAGCGCGAATGCCTCTTCCCACTGTGTTATATCGAAACGGTGGGTAATTAGCACGTCAGTGCGCACGACGCGCTGGGCCATCAGTTGCAGGGCGCGGGTCCAGGCCGAGGGAACGCTGGCGTTGCTGCCGCTAACGACCAGCTCTTTGTAGCAGACCTGGTCCAGGTCCCAGCTTATGGGTTGGCCGAAGAGGCCGATCTGCACGTAGCGCCCGCGACGGCGCACGCAGTGCAGCAACTGCCTGGCGGCGGGTCCTGCGCCGGAGCACTCGTAGACGACGTCGGCGCCAAGCCCTTCGACGGTGATAGCGGCGAGCAGGGAGCCGGGGTCCTGTTCCTCGACGTTGAGCACGTGGTCCGCGCCGAGCTCCGAGGCAAGTTGCAGACGAGCGTGATCCCGGGCTGTGCCCAGGACGATGGCTGTGGCGCCGGCGGCTTTAACCAGTTGCAGCGCCAGCAAGCCGATGGCGCCCGGTCCGGCAATGACGGCTACGTCCCCGGGGCGCACCGTGGGCCGGCTGAGCACGCCGTGCACCACACAGGCCAGCGGTTCGGTGAGCGCGCCGGCTTCGAAATCGACGTTGGGCGGCAGACGGTGCACGTTTTGTGCGGGTACGACCAGGTAGCGCGTAAAGCCGCCGTCGACGGCAGAGCCAATAGAGCGCCGTTCCAGACAGAGGTTGTTGCGCCCGCTGCGACAGTAGCGGCAGCGACCGCACGTGGAAAAGTAGGTTTCGGTGGTCACGCGGTCGCCGGGGGCCAGACCCTCTACGCCGGGCCCCACGCCGTCAATGCGGCCCGCCACTTCATGCCCCAGGACCACAGGGGGCCGCGTTTTGAATTCGTCTTTGTAGATGTGCAGGTCGGTGCCGCAGATGCCGGCGGCCTGGACCTCGATGCGCACCTGGCCCGGCCCTGGATCCGGTTCCGGAATGTCGCGCACGGCAAGGTTGCCGGGGCCGGGGGAATGTTTGAGGAGGGCTTTCATTGGTTTATTGGTGTACTGGTATATTAGTGTATTAGTGTATTGATGTCAGGTGAATTTTGTCTGGTGGTTTGTCAGGCGTTGGTATCCTTCGTCGGTGATCAGGTAATTGTGTTCGATGCGCGCGCCGAAGGTGGAGCCGTAGGCGCCGGGTTCCAGGGTGACGACGTCGCCGGGTGCCAGCGTTTCCTTGCTCTGGGGCACGAAATAGGGCGCTTCGGGATGGTCCAGACCCAGGCCGTGACCGGCGTGGTGGGGGAACTGTTGGCCCAGGCCGTGGCTTTCCAGCGCCTGGTAGACGGCGTCGTAAACGTCTGCCGCGCGGGCGCCGGGTCTGAGCTGCGATTCGCCGGCGCGGATGGCGTCGTGAAGAGCGGTTTGCAGCTTTTCCTGCGGTGGCGTCAGCACGCCGTCCACGGCGATGGTGGCGGTGAAGTCGGCGCGGTAGCCATGGATGATGGGGAAGAGGTCCAGGATCATCAGGTCGCCCGCCTGCAGCACGCGCCGGGTGGGCGGTCCGCCCACGTCGAAAGCGCGCTCGCCGCTGACAAAGTCGCCCAGGGGGACGATGGGCGCGCCGGCCTGGGACACAATGGCTTCGTTGACGGCGTTGTAAACGTCGAGTTCGCTGACGCCGGGGGCGATGATCTGGCGCGCGGCGCGGTGACCGGCTTCCACGGCGCGCGCGGCGTGGCGCATGAGGGCCAGTTCGTCGGCGTGCTTGCGCCGGCGCATGCGCTGCAGCGTGTCGGTGATGTCCACAGAGCCGGCCGTAGAAACGCCTGCGGGCAGGGATCCGCGTTCGACGCCCAGGCGGTGGGGCGAGCGCTGTGCCAGGCGGCGATTGAGTGCGTCCAGGGCCGAGCGCCAGAGGTTGACGCCGGGCGCGGTCGCCGCGTCGTACCAGTCGTAGACGGTGACAGTGCCGGCGTGCGCCGCTTCTGCCGCGGGCGCCAGGAAATCGTGCACCAGCAGTTCCGTCTCGCCGTTGCCGTCGATCAACAAGAACGCCGGCCCCCAGCCGCCGAGGGTCAGAGGGCTGACAAACAGCCCGCTGAGGTAGAGGATGTGCCGCGGATTACTGATCAGGAGCAGATCGGCCTGGGCCTGTTCCAACAGCGCCGCGCGGCGGGCGGCGCACCCCTGGGCAGTCAGCCGGCTCACTCGACGCCCTCCTCATTGAGCAGGAACCGTTCGAGCGCCTGGGCTACACCGTCCTCGTCGTTGCCACCGACGACGTGATCGGCGATTTCCTTCACACGCGGGTGGGCGTTGCCCATGGCTACGCCAAGGCCCGCCATCTGCAACATTTCGATGTCGTTTTCGCCATCGCCGATGGCCATTACCCGTTCCGCGGGAATCTCCAGCTTGTTCAGGAGCCAGCGCAGGCCTCCGCCCTTCGAGGCGCCGGCGGGCAGCACTTCTACAAACTGGGACACGGCCTGGGTGACGTGCGCCCGGTCGCCAAGCTGGCGCGCCAGGGCTGCGCGCACCTGACCGTCGTCCACGGGATCGCAGACGATTATTTTGTTCAGGCGCACCTGGTCGAGATAGGCCAGCACGGAGCCTACGATTTCGGCCAGGGGCTCGTCGTACTGATGGTACAGGCGCTGGCGGCACTCGTTTTCGTAGGGCGTGAGCACGCGCTCGCGGGCGTAGGCCAGATAGGGCAACTGCCGTTTTTCGGCGAAACGGATGATCTCGGCGGCGACTTCTGATTTGTGGGTGGTTTCGTGCCACACGTCGCCCGCCTCATCGTAGACCGTCAGGCCCTGCGTGAAGACGCCGGGGCACGGTTGCTCGAAACGCTCCAGGAGGAATTCGGCGGAACTGCGCGACTTGCCGGTAGCCAGAACGACGCAGACGCCGGCGCGTTGCGCGCGGCGGATGGCCCGCTCGTTGCGCTCGCTCAGGGCCCCGTCCGGCGTCAGTAGCGTGCCGTCGAGGTCGATGGCCACCAGAGAATAGGCTGGAGACATCAGAAGACCACCTGTCCTACATAAATTGCTGCAAGTAGCGCTGTGATTGTTGCAGAGAGCGCTTGCGCGAGGCCAGAGAATCCTCGTAAGCGCGGTCCTCCACTTCGATGCACACGGCGCCGTCGTACCCTTCATCGGTGAGCAGCGAGAAGAAGTTGCTCCAATCGACGTCACCGAGCCCGGGCAGCTTGGGTACGTGATATTCCAGCGGCGTGGCCAGAATACCCACTTCATTCAGCCTATGGCGGTCCAGACGCACGTCCTTGGCGTGGGCGTGCACGAAGCGGTCCGCAAAGTGGCGAATGGCGTAGCCCATGTCGATCTGCTGCCAGATGAGGTGGCTGGGGTCAAAGTTGAGGCCAAAGTGGTCGCTGGGAATGCGCTCGAACATGCGCCGCCACACTTTGGGCGAGATGGCCAGATTGGCGCCACCGGGCCATTCGTCGTTGGTGAAGAGCATGGGGCAGTTCTCGATGCCGATTTTTACGCCCTGCTCCTCGGCAAAGGCCACCAGCGGGGGCCAGATCTCTTCGAAGCGGGCCCAGTTATCGTCGATGGATTTTGCCGGATCGCGGCCGATGAAGGTGTTCATCACGGGCACGTCCAGGCGGGCTGCGGCGGCGATCACTTTCTTGATGTGGTCGACGTAAGTGTTGCGCTCTTCGGCGTCGGGGGCCAGGGGATTGGGATAGTAGCCCAGGCCGGAGACGGCGACGCCGAATTTGTCGATGATGTTCTTGACCCGCGCCGCCTCGCTGTCGTCAAAATCGGTGACGTCGACGTGTGTGACGCCGGCGTAGCGCCGCTCGGCTTTGCCCACAGGCCAACACATCAGCTCGATGCACTCAAAGTTGTTCTCCGCGGCAAAAGACAGAACTTCTTCCAGGGACAAATCGGGAAGGATGGCGGAGGCGAATCCTAGTTGCATGGGTGGCTCCTAGTGTATTTGTGTACCGGTATATTGGTGTATTGGAATATTGGTGTATTTGGTCATGAGGCGTGGTTTACGGCAATCCACCGTTTTTCGCGGTGGCTCTGCAAAATTTTCTCGCTGAGCAGCACCTCATGGTGGCCATCTTCGAAGGTGGGGAACGGTTTCGGTTTGTCGAAATCTTCTCCCTCAAGGTAGCCGTAGATGGCGCGGTACAGTTGCTTGAAGGTATCCGGGAAGCCCTCGTTGTGCCCGCCGGGGTAGTCGGTGTGGTCCAGGGCGGCGCCCTCCAGCAGGGCGGGATCTTTGATCAGCACTTCGTTGGGCCGGTCGCGATGGCCAAGCCACAGCTCGTTGGGTCGCTCGCTGTCCCAGGCCAGGGCCGCCTTTGCGCCGGCGACTTCCACGCTGAGCTGGTTTTTACGTCCGGCGTTAACCTGCGAGACGTTCATCGTGCCTCGCGCGCCGCCGGCATAGTGGAAGAGGACGGCGCCGTAGTCGTCCGTTTTGATCTCCACTTCGTCGTATTCCGTGGGCCCGGCCTGCTTCTTGCCTTCAAAGGTGGCGACAGCCTGGCGCGGTTTGCGGCGTGGGGAGACGAAGGTGTGCAGGTCGGCGAGCAGCGAATCGACTTCCAGGCCGGTGACGAAGCGCACCAGATCCATCCAGTGCGTGCCGATGTCGCCGATGGCGCGCAGGTCGCCGCCCTCTTCGGGCACCAGCCGCCAGTTCCAGTCTGATTCGTATAGCAACCAGTCCTGCACGTAAGCGCCGCGCACGTGATAAATCTCGCCCAGCGCGCCGCTCTGCACCAGCTCGTGCGCGTGCAGCACCATGGGGTAGAAGCGGATGTTGTAATTTACGGCGCTGATCAGGTGCGGGCGCTCGCGGGCGATGCGCAGCAGTTCGGCCGTTTCCTCTGTGTTCATGGCCAACGGCTTTTCACAGACCACGTGTTTATCCGCCAGCAGGGCGCGGCGAGCCATGTCGTAGTGGGTGCGGTTGGGTGTGGCGATATGCACGGCGTCGACGGCGTCGTCGTCCAGAATGGCGTCGAAATGGGGATAGGCCACGTCCAGCCCCAGCCGCTGTGCGGCCTGCTCACTCTTCTCCGGGCTGGAGCCCAGGATGCCGCGTACGGGCAGAGCCAGCCGGCCCAGTGCTTCGGCGTGCACAGGTCCAATGAAGCCGGTTCCGACAACTGCAATGGTCGTCACGATTCCTCCTTTGGATCACCCTCCGGGAGGTCGCCGACCTCCCGGAGGGTTACTTCATGACCATGTTTACTGCATGAATCCGGCGGCTTCTTCCTGAGTGATGAAACCGTCGAGGGTGTAGGACGCGGCGGCGTCGGCGTACTCTTCTAGCTGTTCGTCAAAGTTCTCTTCCGTAACCGTGTAAGGAATGGGTACGTAGAGGCTGTTGCCGAAGGGGCCGGCGAGCTGTGACTCGTCGACCTGTCCACCGCAGAGGATTTCCAGCGCCACGCGCATGCCGCTGACGGCAACGCCGGGCGGGTTGACCACGCCCACGGAGGTGAAGTCAGGATTGTACTCCTGGCGTACCTCGTCCCACAGTTGCAGGTAGCTGACGCGCGCTTCGCCGACCATCACAGGCCATTCGTCG
>JBMCFH010000020.1:0-30350 GCA_048620455.1 Chloroflexota bacterium
CTGCTCGGCGTTTCCCTCAGCAGCCGGCAATGCAGTATGCGGGTCGCACCGTGCGCTATCGACAGCTCCACAGCCAGGCGGCCCGTTTCGCCAGCGGGTTGCGGGCGTTGGGTGTGAACCGGGGAACGCGCGTCATGCTGTTGCTGCCCAACGTGCCCAACTTCATCGTGGCCTATTATGGCGCGTTGCGCCTGGGAGCCATCGTGGTCACGAGTAATCCGTTAGCGCAACCCGAAGAGATCGTGCGCCAGGCCCAGGATTCGGGCGCAGAAGTGCTGGTGACACTCGGTCAGCATCAGGAGACGGTGCGCCAGGTCCGGTCGCAGAGCAGTGTGCGCCACGTGATCTACTGCGGCCTTGACGATTACATGCCTCTGGTGCGACGCTTGCTTTACCGCTGGCGGCGCCGCGAGCACCGACCGCAGGTGTCCGCCGGAAGTCCGGACAAGCGTTGGTGGCCCTGGCTGCGCAAACAGCCGGCGACGTTTACAGGGGACGAGCCGTCGCCGGACGATGTTGCCGTCATACAGTACACGGGAGGTACGACGGCGGAGCCCAAGGGTGTTACGCTGACGCACGGCAACCTGATGGCCAACACGGTGCAAACGCGGGCGTGGCTGCCACAGGCTCGTGACGGGGAGGAGGTGGTCCTCTGTGTGGTGCCCTTCAGCCACGTCTACGGAATGACGGCTGGCATGAATGTGACGGTCAGCATGGGCGCCAGCATGGTGCTTCTACCCCACTTTGAGACGCGGGAGGTCCTGGCGCACATCAAGCGCCACCGTCCTTCGCTATTCCCCGGTGTGCCCTCCATGTACATGGCCATCAACACTTATCCCGGCGTGCGCCGTTTCGACGTGCAGTCGATCAACGCCTGCATCAGCGGCGCTGCGCCCCTGCCCATCGAGGTCAAAGAGGCGTTCGAGAAACTGACCAAAGGGCGATTGGTTGAGGGCTACGGGCTGAGCGAGGCCGGGCCGGTTACGCACGCCAATCCGGTCTTCGGCCGGGACAAGACCGGTTCAATTGGCCTACCGTTGCCCAATACGGAAGCGCGTATTGTGGATTTGCGCACGGGCATTCCACTGCCGCTGCCCGCGGGCCAGTTCGGCGAGCTGATGGTGCGCGGACCGCAGGTGATGCGCGGTTACTGGCAGGACGAGGCAGCCACGCGCCAGGTGCTGGACGACGATGGGTGGTTGCGCACAGGTGACGTGGCGCGCATGGACGAAGAGGGCTATTTTCAGATTATCAGCCGGCGGCAGGACATGTGGCAGGTGGATGAAGCGACGCCGGCCTTTCCGCGCGATGTGGAGGAGGTGATTTACGAGTTACCGGAGGTGCAGGAGGTCGTCGTCGTGGCCATCGCCAACCGTCCGATCGCCTTTGTACAGCTCAAAGAGGGTGAGGAGGTGCCGGCGAGCACGATCACAGCCTTTGCCCGTCGCCGCCTACCCGAGAACCAGACCCCGCGACTGGTCATCTTTGTCAAGGAGTTCCCGCGCAGTTTCATCGGCAAGGTATTACGCCGGGAGCTCGTCAGCCAGTATGAGCACGAGATCGTCGCCGGCGCGGGGAGCGTGGGCGCGCACTTGCGAGGACTGGAGGAGTAGGAGAACGTACCCGCCTGCTACTGCTTGTTGTTATCCGCGTGCTGACGTGTCAAGAGGATGGGGGAGTCCGCGGCATCGGTACTGACGTTCGAGCGCCGGTGGTCGCCGTTCACGCTATACTCCGGTACGAGCTCGAACAGGGTTTCCAGAACCGCCTCTCTGTTCTCGTTATCCACCGCCTCTGCCAGTTTGCAGATGCTGTTTTGAAGTTGCGGCGGCACGAAAGCGCTGGCATTTGAAGCGTTAAGTATCTGCTCGTGCTCTGTATGCACGTACTTCTCGCCATCGGCGAACAGTTCCTCGAACAGTTTTTCGCCAGGACGCGTCCCGATGAATTCGATCTCGATGTCACGTCCAACGTCCAGCCCGGATAACTCAATCAGATCTCGGGCCAGATCGACGATTTTGACCGGCTTGCCCATCTCCAGCATGAACACTTCACCGCCCGAACCCAGGACAGCTGCCTGCAGAAGCAGCTGGACCGCTTCGGGGATGGTCATGAAGTAGCGCTTCATTTCAGGATGGGTGACGGTAACGGGACCACCCTGGGCAATCTGGCGCTTGAAAGTGAGGATGACGCTCCCCCTGCTGCCCAGGACGTTGCCAAAGCGGACGGTCACATAGCGGCGCCCAGTTTCGCGAGCTGCCTGATGGACGAGTAGCTCGGCAACACGCTTGGTGCTGCCCATAATACTCGTCGGATTGACGGCCTTATCGGTGGAAACCATGATAAATTGCTCGACGCTGGTTGCCTTGGCAGCGTCGAGGACATATTTCGTGCCCAGCACATTGTTCGTCACCGCCTCCAGCGGGTTCTCTTCCATCAGCGGGACGTGCTTATGTGCCGCAGCGTGGAAGACGATATGCGGGCTGTACTGCGCAAAAATAGACCGTATTCGTGCCGGGAAGCGGATGTCGGCAATGACCGGGGTCACCATTACGTCGTCCGGCAACTGCAAGCGGAGCTCATGGTATATTTCGAAAATCGAGTTCTCGCCATGTCCCAGCAACACCATCTCGCGCGGTTTGCAGCGAACGATTTGCCGGCAAAGCTCGCTGCCGATTGATCCGCCGGCGCCGGTTATCAGCACACGTTTGTCGTGCAGGAACTGCTCGACGGCAGCGGTGTCCGTCTTGATCGGCTCGCGCCGCAATAGATCCTCGATATCGACATCGCGCAGCTGGTTAATACTCACGCTGCCCTGGAGGAGTTCGTATATCCCAGGAATGATCTTCGTCTGCACCCCGGCTTTCTCGCAGATCGATACCACATCTCGGATCTCCATGCCCGGAGCGGTGGGCATAGCGATTATAATCTGGCTGACGTTATAGCTGCGGACCACGCGGGGAATATCATGCCGGTCGCCGAGGACTGGTATGCCGTGGATTTGCATGTCATGTTTTGCCGGGTCATCGTCGAGGAAGCCAGCAACTTCAATGCCCAACTGAGGATTGTTCTTAAGCTCGCGGACGATAATGGCTCCAGCATCCCCGGCTCCCATGATCGCCGCGACTTTGTACGGGTTGTCGCTGCTGCTGTGATGCCGGTAACGCGATAGGATTCGGATTCCCAGGCGTGGCGCTGCCGTGACGATCAGCGCCAGCAGCAAGAAGATGAACGGTATAGAGCGAGGGAACACATAATTGCCGTCAAGGGCAGGGACAACGACCCAGGTCAGAAGTCCAGCCACAATGCTGCCAATGGCAACGGCTCCAGAAAGCCGAAGGAGTTCGTCGATCGATGCATAGCGCCAGTAGCGCGAGTAGATGCCGGCGGTGCGAAAGACGAACGGAATAATGACTGTTGCGCTCAGGGCAAAGATGAGATAGCTGGGCCAGAAGCTGCTCAGGTCCAGTGACTCCAGGCGCAACACGAAGCTGAAGTAGGCGGCAAGAATCAGGAGTATTAAATCAAGCGCAAAGAAATGCCGATTCCGTAATCTTTGTACGAACGTTTGCTTCATAGGATTATCGATCTGGCTTATTTCCCTCAAGCATCTGACAGAAGAATGCGTGTTCCACAGTCCGAACAACGCATTCCAGCTCTTTAGAGTAAGACTGGAATATAACCTGAGTACTAATTATACCTGATTTCTGGCTGATGGTAACGTGCTCGCGCTTCGTCACACTGCCGTACAACTGGCGAGACCCCATTACCGAGAACGGTTGAGCTTGCATATGCTTAGGATGAAAAGGCACAATCCAGTTTCTGTAGCAGCGGCCCGCACAAAAGTCTACCTATGAAATCAAAGGTCTGCTCTGGGGAGAAATACGTCGTCTGCAGTTGTGCAGAGGCGACGGTTGGCCTCTCCGCCCTACGTGGTGGGATTTGATAGTTGCCTGGATCCGGATGAATGTTCCGTCGCGGTCTCTACCCCGGCATCGCCCGATTGGCGTTCGTGCACCTCTGGTTCGTGTTCTCCCACCGCCGGCTGATCCCATGCCCACCAGTCTACAAGAAGTATCACACCAACCGCAAACATAAAAGCGACCGTCGCAGCGAGGAGGGAGTTCCGGATGATGCCTCTACCAACCGGTTCGGAGGGCACAACCGCCGGGTCGGCGAGCCGAACTTCTGCCGCCGGCGATTCACTGACAATTTCCTCTTCCACCTGCCTTCCAAGCAACACCTGATACGTGTCCAGATTACGATCGCGCGCCTGTGTCAGATCCTGCCGCAGCGCTGTCTGGGCTTCAACCTCACTTTGGAGAGCAGCAATCTCCTCCTCAAACGACGTGATTTGCTGCTCCAGTTGTGAATAGTCAACGGCAATCTCATTCTCGCTCTCGTCGCCCGTACTGATACTGGTCTGGAGGCTGTCAATGCGGTCGACGGTGGCTTCGCGGCGGCTCTCCAGGGTCCGGATCAGGGAATTGACATCAGAGGAGTCGACGCCATCGGCAAGGACATTGCCTACCTCAACCTGCAAAGACATGGGATTATTATTGCTTCCGACAAAAATACTGCCCCCTGCGCCCTCTGGCGGAGACTGGACGACGCTGGGCGGCTCACTATTGGAGATCTTACCCTGCAGAAGCACGAATGCGACTGCGTTGCCCACATCGCCCGCGGTGGATCCCGACGTGTCCTGTACTTGCTGCAACAGGGAGCGCGCATCGGCCATCCACCCCTCAATTTGCTGTAGTTCCGAGTAGTAGCTATCCAGGATCGCCTGATCCGTCGTGACCGGCTTGACGCGCATATCGATAAGCGTCTCCTGGTAGCCGGCGAGAAGCGCCTCGCGCACGGCAATCTCCCGTTCCAGCGTCATCACCCGGTCCTCGGAAATGAACGCTTCCAACTCTTCCTGTGCGGCTTCGTAATCCTGTCTGGCTGCCTCAACCTGCGCGACTATATTGCTTTCGGATGGAGCCGCCGAATTGGCATACACGCTATTCACGTGCTCTTCGTACGTTTGCGCCCAACTGTTGGCAATTTCTGCCGCAACGTCGGGGTCAGCGTGCCGAACGGTGATGTTTATAAGATCGCCGGTTATGTTTGCCTCGACCATGTCGCGTATGGTCATTAGCTCTCGCGCTTCTGGGTCCAGCTGCTCGCCAACTTCATCCAGAACCTGACGCGCAACCTGATTGCTTTGTGCGAGCGCCACAAGCCCTTCTTCGCGTGCGGTGGTATTGGCACCTTCCTGCAACGTCCGAATTCTTGGATCCAGCTCCACTTCCGTTCTCGAACGGAGTATGGCGACTGTTGCCCTCGCTTCATAGACGTGGTCGCGCATTGAAGTTATGATAAACGCGCTCGCACCGGCAATGACCACGGCGGCGACAATCAAACGCCAGTAGGAAAGCGCCAGTTTAACATAATAGCGCAAGTAGTTTTCTTGTTCGTACATGCTGTCTCCACAAACCCGCGGACACTAGAAATCGCGAGTGGCGATTGAAATTGGTGCGTAATTACGTTGACGTTAAACGAATGACGAGAAGCGTCTGACTCCTATCACCAAGCAGACACTTTATAGCAGTAACCAGGATATTGTCAAATGTCAGGAGTGCGCTCAGAATGGTGATCATCAGGAGGAGCGACTGGCTCTTCGTAGCATGTGACCGGCTTTTGAAACTGCTCGGGGCCGATGTTATGATACGCACAACTCAAATCTGGAAGGAATGATGTCTCATGAAACCTTTACCGATCACGCACATCACCCTATACAAGCATGGCGTGGGCTATTTTGAGCGGCAAGCTGAACTCAGCGGGGAAGAGGTTACGCTGTCGTTTCGTGTAGAGGACATGAACGATGTGCTCAAGAGCCTGGCGGTGGTCGACCAGGGGTCAGGGCAGGTACTGGGAGTGGATTACGCCACGCCGCAGAGTCGAGAAGAACGCCTGGCGGGGAACAGCATCAGGCTCGACGAGCGGCGCAGTCTGCGCGATTTGCTGATCAGCCTGCGCGGACGTCGAGTGCGGTTACTGTTGGACCAGGAGGAATCAATCGCGGGCGTGCTCATTGGTCTGGATGAGTTACCTGAACGGCAGCCGCTGGCGCAATCGCCGGTCTCCTTGCTTCTGGATGAAGGCGAACGGGTGCAGACGACGCCCTTGGGCCGCGTCCAGGGGATAGAGCTACTGGATGACCAGGCAGCATCTGACCTGCGTTTTTTCCTGGAGACGGCGCGCACTGAAGAGGCGTATCGCCGGGTGAAGATCCGGCTGACGCCAGGCGAGCACAATTTATCGGTCAGTTACGTGGCGCCGGCGCCAACGTGGCGCGTCAGCTACCGGCTGGTAGCCGATGCCGAGGCGGAACAAGCCCTGCTCCAGGGCTGGGGTATCTTTGACAACCGGCTTGAGGAGGATCTGGAAGAGGTGTCGCTGGCGCTGGTTGCCGGCATGCCTATATCGTTCATCTATGACCTGTATACGCCCTTTACGCCTGAGCGACCGGAGATTGAAGAGGAAGCACGCGTGGCGGCTGGCCCGGTAGAATTTGACCGTGCGCTGGAGGAGCCGCGTGAAGGGATGGCGCCGCCGGAGGCAGCCGGCATGCGCATGAGCGAAGCGGTTCCCGCGGCCGCCCCGCGCGCCAAAGCGCGGCCTGCTATAGACCGCGAGTCGTTGCGCCAGGCGGCGCCGGTAGATACAGAGGCGGAAGAGCTGGGCGAGCTCTTCCAATACCGCATCAAGACACCGGTCACGGTTGGTCGCGGTCAGTCGGCCATGGTGCCGATCCTGGCCTCCGACCTCTCCTATCGCAAGGAGCTGCTTTACAACGACAGCAAGCTGCCGGCGCACCCGGTAGCCAGTCTGCGCATGAAGAACGAGACGGGCCTGACGTTGGAACGAGGGCCGATAACGGTCTATGAGAGTGGTGAGTACGTCGGCGAGGCGATTTTGCCTTTTACGTCGGCCGGATCGGAATTTGTGGTACCCTACGCCGTGGAGCTGAACGTAACGGTGCGAGAGGAACACGGTTCCAGCCGCCAGATTCATGCTCTGCATGTGGAAGGCGCGCACGTGATTGTCGAGGAGTGGCGGATACAGCTGCGGGAGTACCGCCTGAGCAACGCCGCGAGTGACAAGTTCTCTGTTCTTGTGGAGCATCCGCGCAGCGCGCAGTATGAGCTGTTTGAGACCGTGGAAGCGGCGGAGACGACGGATGAGCACTATCGCTTTGCCGTGGATGTCCCGGCGCGGGGAGAGTCTACGTTGCGCGTGAAGGAGCGTCGCCTCCTTAGCCGGCGCGAGGCGCTGCAGCGACAGTCATTCGAGCAGTGGCAACGATTTCTGCAGGCGGGACTTATTGACCGCGGCACGCACGAGCGTGTCGTTGCTCTGTTGCGCCTGTGGGAGGAAATCGGCGACTTGAAGCGCCGCCTACAGGAAGTAGAGCAGCGCCGCGACCGTGTTTATCGCAGACAGGAGCAGATTCAGGGCAATATGGAGGCGCTATCTAACAGCGGCAGGGAGGGCGAGCTGCGGGCCCGCTACGTACGCCAGCTGGAAGAAAGCGAGACCGAGCTGACACATTTATCTCAAGAAGAATCACGGGCGCGGACGACAATACAGCGGTTGGAAGACGAGATCTCGGAGCGGTTGAAGGGCCTGGGCGATTGAACGCGCCCGGCTCAGGTGCGCAGGTAGGACGCGCCGTTAACGTCCACGATGGCAGTATAGAACGATTATTCTAATTTCTTCGCCGTCGCTTCTCCTGGCACGTAACGAATGCACGGAGACAATTTCGCTGTACCAATTAGAGATTCTGCTGCTATGCCTTCTATGCAACGATTACACGAGGAGATGCTTGCCTGTCGCCGCTGTCTGGAGGCGGGGTATGAGATTACGCCGCCGGCTGTGTTTAGCGGCAATCAAAGCGCTGAGGTCTTTCTTATTGGCCAGGCGCCGGGCGTGACGGAAGCCGAGACCTTGCGTCCGATGAATGCGGGCAGCGGGCGACGCCTCTTTGAGTGGCTGGGCGCGGCCGGTTGGGATGAAGATACGTTTCGCCGCTGCCATTACATGACTGCAGTGACCAAATGCTACCCGGGCCGCAGCAACTCGGGGAAGGGGGATCGGGTGCCGTCCAGGGTCGAGCAGGATCTTTGTCGCGCATTCCTGGAGCGGGAAATGGCTCTGGTCAACCCGCGCCTGATCATTCCGGTGGGCGGACTGGCAATCAAACTTTTCTACTCTGGCCGTGTGCGCCTTAAGGACGTCGTAGGCACCGCAGCCTACTTCCCACCGCAGGTGCTCGGCGATCCGGTGAATTTCAACATCAAGCAGGCTCAGCGCCTGGAGGCGTTTGATCCGGGTAAACCGCGGGAGGGGCGTTGGTTGGTGGCCCTTCCTCATCCCTCCGGCGCCAGTCTATGGCCCAACCGCGCCGAGAATCGGGCCTTGATCGAACGCGCCTGCGATATACTGAGCGCCATCCGCGAGGCGTGGAATTTGTGAGAGCAGGGGGAGCAGGCCGGCTTAAGAAAAGATGATTGCTTACCCGGCATGCCTGCGCCACTCATAGCAAGATGAAGAGTCTTTGTTATAGTAGACGATTATGAGACGAGCATTCTGGCTTAGCCTATTGCTTGGCCTGTTTTTTTTGGCCGGGCTCGGGCGCACACCGCAAGAGGCGCAGGCCCAGGGCGGTCCGGCGGCTCAAATCCTGGAATTAGTCAATCAGGTGCGCGCAGAGCACGGACTTCCTCCCTATACGTACAATGCAACCTTGAGCATCGCCGCCCAGAATCATGCCAACTGGATGGCCAATAACGTCAGCTATACGCATACGGGCGCCGGCGGTACCTCACCGCAGGATCGAGCCAATGCTGCCGGTTACAACGGCTACGTCTCCGAAAACATCGTAGGCGGCATGAACATGACGCCGAACCAGGGCGTCATCTGGTGGCGCAATAGCGCTATTCATTACCAGATGATGGTATCGAATCGTTACTCAGAGGCCGGCGTCGCTTTTGCCACAAACGGAACACAGAACATGTATGTGCTGGTGATGGGGCGCCCCAGCAACGCGACCGCGGCAGCGCCGGAAGAACCCGAACCGCAGGCGGAACCTCTGATTATCACGCCTATCGAGCTGGCTCAACCGCGAGAGGATGGCTCCATTGTGCACGTGGTGCAGGAGGGACAGGCGTTGTGGCAGATTGGCGCGCACTATGAAGTGGAGTTGCCTGACTTACTGCTCTATAACGGTCTGGATGAGGATGATTACCTGCAGCCTGGCGACGAGGTGATTGTGCGTCTGCCGGATGGCGCGCCGATTCCACCCACGCCCACGCCACCACTCACACACGTGGTGCGCGAGGGGGAGAATGCCTGGATCATTGCCGCTCGCTTTCAGGTTGATCTGGACACGTTCTTCTACTTGAATGGTCTGACTGAGGACAGCGTTTTGCACCCCGGCAACGAAGTGCGAATTCGCCTGGGCGAGGGGGAGGCGCCGCCGCCCACGCCAACGCCTAAACTGACCCACAAGGTGGCGGAGGGTGACACGCTGTGGAGTATCTCGGCGCAGAACGGTCTTGAGATGGAGGAGTTGCTAAACCTGAATGGGTTGGCGGAGGATGCCGTGTTACAGATTGGCCAGGAACTGTTCGTACGGCCCACGCCAACACCTGAGGTGACACCCACGGCCGAAGCGACGTCGACGGCAACGCCATCCCTGACACCCACGCCCGGTGGCGAAGCAATGGCCTTGATTGCGACTTCCGACGACACGCCCACGCCAGAAGCAACGCCCACGGCGCGCCCCACCGCTCGACCCGAATCGGCCGGGTCCGGCGAAGGCCCCGGCCTGCTCTATATCATCAGCCTTGTGCTCGCCGGCGCCGGGATTCTCGTGTTTGTGGGCGTGGTGTTGCGGCGTAGCTGACCACCCGTACAGCCAATCAACAGTTGGCTGTTACGGATTCTTCAAGCCCGTCTGTAACTTGTTCCGCACTTCTCGTTTGACACGGGCAGCGAGCACGGCATCGTGTTCCTCCAGGAAGGCCCGTACCGCTTGCGCGTCGTGGGGCACCAACTCGCGCAACGCCCATGAAAGCGCTTTTACGACCATGTCGTCGTGATCGGCGACCAGGAGACGGCAAACACTCAAGGTGCGTAGCGCATCCCCATAGCCACCGTGAGAGCGCACGTTAAGGGCTACTGTGCTGACCAGTGCCGCGCGCCGCCACCAACGGTCCGGGGAACGCGACCAGCGCTGAATTACGTCGGCGGAAATAAGGCCATCTCGCCAGGCAGGACCCGAAAGGACGCGGGCGAAGCTGTCCACCGTGTACCAGCTATTGATGCCATGACCCAGCGCTTCCAGTTTTGCTTCGTCCAGGCTCTGATAGGCGGCTTTGTGGTCGGCGACAAGCTCATAAGCCACCCAACGCAACTCGTGACGGACGATCAGCTCGTGAGCAAGGGCCAAAATGAAGTCTGGATCGGCCCCGGCTAACCGTTTGGAGAAGTTGCGTCGAAGCGCGCGTACGTTGGGTGTGTTGCGTTGTGGCAGGGCATTGATACTCGATGCGATTTCTGTGGCCCGGATCTGCACGTCTTTTCTCTCGCTTAGCTCCATATCTCGCCCCCGCATCTGAACAGGCTGTCGCAAACATTGTTGATTTGAGCGTATCACAAAAGTGGGGTGGAGGCACGAAAAAAAAGAGCCCCTGGCAGCTGTTGCCAGAGGCTCTTCAGGATCAACTATGACACCTTTATTCAGGCGCCGTTGGCGCGTACGCTACGGTCCGGCGATCCTGCGGCGGACGGAATGATCACACGCGATTTACCGCTGCCTTCATCGGACAGGGAAACCGGCGCTTCCTCCGTTTCCAACAGGGCGAAATTGAGGATTTCGTCCAGATGTTCCACGGTCACCAGATTCAAGTCCTCCCGGATGCGTTCGGGCAATTCCGGAATGTCCTTGGCATTTTCCTTTGGTAGCAGCACCGTCTTGATGCCCGCCCGGTGGGCGGCGATGGTCTTGACCTTAAGCCCACCGATGCCCAGCACCTTGCCGCGCAGCGTAACCTCGCCCGTCATTGCCACATCTCGGCGCACAGGCCGCTGTGTGAAGGCGGAGATGATAGCCGTAGCCATCGCGATGCCTGCGCTGGGCCCATCCTTGGGCTGGGCGCCGGCGGGCACGTGCACGTGAATGTTGACCTGGTCGAAGACGGCGGGATCCAATCCCAGATTACGGGCGTGGGCGCGTGCGTACGTCAGCGCTGCCTGCGCCGATTCCTGCATGACGTCGCCCAGCGAGCCCGTCAGCGTTACCTTACCGGAGCCTTCGCTAAGGCCAACTTCAATGGCGAGGATATCCCCGCCAAAACCGCTGACTGCCAGGCCGGTTGCCACGCCAATTTCATCTGCTTCCTCGGCCACGCTGTGCGTGAATTTCTCCGGGCCGAGATAATCTTCGATGTCCTCTGCTGTGACCGAGAACGGCCCTTCTTTGCCGCCGGCAACCTTCACTGCCAACTTGCGCACGACGCTACCGATGTTACGTTCCAGCTGGCGCACGCCTGCTTCACGTGTGTAGTGCCGTACCAGACGGCGCAGCGCGTCATCTTCGAACGTAATCTCTACATCGCTCACACCGTGGCCCTCGACCTGCTTGCGTACCAGGTAGCCGCTGGCGATGGCCAGCTTTTCATCTTCGATGTAGCCAGGCATGTTGATGCTTTCCATGCGGTCCAGCAGCGGTGCGGGAATCGTGCTGGTGGTATTGGACGTGGTGATGAATATCACCTGGCTCAGATCGAACGGCGCTTCCAGGTAGTGGTCTGTGAAGGTGCTGTTCTGTTCCGGATCCAACACTTCCAGTAGTGCCGAGCTGGGGTCGCCGCGCCAATCGGCGCCCACTTTGTCGATCTCGTCCAGGACGATGACCGGGTTTCGCGTCTGCACGTCGCGCAGGGCGCGAATAATGCGTCCGGGGATGGCGCCGATATAAGTGCGACGATGGCCGCGTATTTCGGCTTCGTCACGGACGCCGCCCAGGCTGATGCGCGCCATTTCACGACCCATGGCCCGCGCCACCGAGGTTGCGATGGACGTCTTGCCCACGCCCGGCGGGCCGTTCAGGTTGATGATAGCCCCACGCATCTTCTTGCCGGCGAGCTTGCGCACAGCAACGTATTCTACGATGCGGTCCTTTACGTCTTCCAGGCCGTAGTGATCCTCGTCCAGGACCTCGCGCACGTGCTCAATGTCCAGGTTGTCTTCGGTCAGCTTATTCCACGGCAGCTCGACCAGCCATTCCAGATAAGTGCGGATGACACTGGCTTCCGCAGAATGATTGCCCTGCTGCTCCAGGCGGTTCAGTTCATCCAGCGCGCGCTTTTCTACCTCTTCCGGCATTTCGGCTTTGGCGATGCGATCGCGCAGTTCATCACCCAGAGAGTCGGGGTCTTCACCCAACTCGCGGCGGATGGCCTTCATCTGCTCACGCAGCATGAACTCGCGCTGCAATTTGTCCGCGCCTTCGCGCGCTTCTTCCTGGATTTTGCTGCGGACCTCGGCGATCTGCAGCTCTTTCTGCAGGAAGTGTAGCACCATATGCAGGCGTTCAGCGCCATGTGGGTTGTTCAGGAGTTTCAGTTCCAGGTCGAACGGCACGTTGAGCAAACCGGCTACGTAGTCTGCCAGTTCGCCTGCCGAGCGCTGGTTGCGCAGCGTCATCATGACCTGCCGGTTGACCTCGCCCAGCATTTCTGCATATTGCTCAAGATAAGCGATGACTTCGGCGATGGCAGGATCGTCGTCACTATCGGTCGCGTCTTCTATTTCGCTGTATGTGCCGACCAGATAGGGTTCCATTTCTATCAGGCGTTCAAAGTTAACACGGTGATGTAGTTCTACGAGCATTTGCACGCCGACGTGCGGCGTCCGCATGACGTCGCGCACGGTGCCCAGAATGCCGACGGGTAACAGATCGTCGGCTGTCGGTTCTTCCACCTCGGCGTCATATTGCACGAGAATCAGAATCTCACCATCTCCCTGGACCGCCGCCTGAGCCGCCGCCAACGAACGGGAGCGGCCAATGGAAATGGTCGTCGTCATTCCGGGAAAGACGACGCCACCTCGTAGCGGGATAGCAGGAAGATATCTGTTTTCAGCCATTAAAATGCTCCTTCTAACGTCTATAAGCCGCTCTACAATAGAATTTCGTTACTCAGTCTGTCTGTTGTAAGAAAAAAACGCGGCTACGTGTTGCCCTTTCAGACAATACTGGACCTATTTTAGGTGGCAAGTGTATGTTGAACAATAGTACGATGTAGGAACCGTATTAGAACATATGCGCCGGCGACGCTGCTTCAATCGCGCCGCCGGCGGTTACCGTTGTGATTGAATTGTAGACAGCAGCCGGGACCTAGACCCAGCCCTGCTGCCGCGCCCAGTTTGACACCACGGGGATTTCCACCATCTGCCCCTGGTAGGCCAGATAGGCCCAGTAGAAGAAGACGACGTAGACGAGTGCGGCGAGGCCACAGGTTACGATGGACAACGGAATGAGCGCAATGCCCGTTATCAGTGAGACAATGGCATGGTAGCGTATAAAGGGCCGGCCTTGTTTATCGTCCATCAACAAGACCACGATGGAAATAATGGGCCAGAGTGGGCTGACCGGAATCCAGCTCAGGGCGGCCCACAAGCGGTCATCATTTGTAATATCGAACTCGGCAGCTTTTTCGTTCATTTCTTCCATCAAATGTTCCTCCATATTGCCCTATGTTCTGCAAGAAGGTAACGCTTTGTCCTCAGTCATCGTTACATTCAACCATACGCATAAAGATTTGATTCGTTGCAGGTGGCGACGGCAGTGTCCATCAGTCACTTGCCAGCTTTCGCATGCGGGCCAACATCATAAACATGGCGCCAAAGGCTGTGAAGAAGGCCAACACGATTTTGGTAGGATCGACGATCGGTTCCACGCGAACGCCATGGGGACCGATTTCGATGACCGCTACAGGGCGGGCCATGGCGCCACCGCCACCCCCGCCGCCGCTGCCGTAACCACCGGCCTGCTGCCCGGCTTCTGTCCCTTCGTGTTCCTCTTCAGGCGCCAGCCCGCCCCCACTGCCGTAGCCAAAGCCAAGCCCCACCGACACCTCAGAGGCGTTGATCGCCGTGTACTCACCCTGTGTCAGCGGCTGGGCGAAGACGGCTTCAGGGCGGGTCACGGTGAACATCTGGCTCATCAGTTCATTGGCGGCCTCGGGAACGGAGATGCTTTCCTTGATAATCTCAAATGCCTTTTCCATAGTTTTATTTCCCTATGCTCTTTTGGTTCAAACTCAACCGGATTGTGTTGGCAGACAGTAACGGCCGTCACCGACCGCGCAACCAGGCGATAATTGTGATCAGAAAGGCTGTGGTCCAGATGGCAAGCTGGGCGATGCGCGTCAAATCAAGTATGGGGATCCGTTGGGTCGTACCATCCTGTTCCACCAGCACAGCCAGAGGCCGGTTCCACACGATTCCGCCCAGGGGAAGTCGAACGGACAGGGCCTGTGCCTGCGGCGTGACGGCATAGCCATGAGCTGTCACCGTTTCGCCCTCCGTCGCTTGCCACTTTACTGCCTTGCTAATACTCATGGGGCCTCCTGTCGTCGCGCTGTACCAGCGGACATGATGCTCGTCAAAACGATCAAGGGCAGGAAAAGTGGCAGCCAGTCAATCATAGATCGAATACCCTTGAACAGCGTGCATGGCCTGCCACTTGCCCCGCAGGCTCTGTTTCCAACTGTATCACAATTTGGCACAACGTAAACGGTGCGCTAATCTTCTGGTATCGCGTTTTTTATCACTTCTTTCAGAGCGCGAGCGTGCTGTGACGGTGAGTCGCGGTGCCCGCGCCCTATAGAAGCGAGAGTTTGCGTCGGCCCGTGCCTTCTATGTCATCGATCCTTATTGCCGGAAGCAATGTGCAAAGTGGCGCATACCTCCTACGAATTGCCGTCCGTAAATCATGCCGGGTTGTATTCGGCCGGTATGGCGATGGCCAACAGGTGCCTGTACGGGCCGGTGTCTACGTCTACGTGGGATCGGCTATGGGGCGCAACGGTCCGGCATCTCTGGCTCCGCGCCTGCTGCGCCATGCCAGCCGCAGCCAGGGCCAGCCGCCACATGCAATTCGCGCCGATATGCTGCGCCACTTTGAGCGCCTTGGTCTGGGCGGATTGCCCCGGCGACCGCCGCGACAGAAGTCGCTGCACTGGCACGTAGATTATCTGCTCGATTTGCCTGAGGCAGCGCTGACGCATGCCATTGTCCTCCGCTGCCTGCAACCATTGGAAGAATTAGTGGCCGATCTGCTGCTGGCCGACCTCCAGTGCCTGCCCCTGGCTCCCGGCCTTGGCGCCTCGGATGCGCCGGGGCATTCGCATCTCATCTGCGGCAAGGAGGATCGGGCCTGGTGGCTGTCGCTGTTCCGGCGCACGCGCACGCTTTGCGAGGAGGGGTAGCCGGCATCGGTATCGTCGTGCCTTGACAAGACATGATCGCCCGGTGGGCCACGGCCTGCCACCAGGAGGGACTTCAATGTTGGACAACTTGAAACGGGCTGCCGGCAGGCGTTGCCCCGTTGTCGTGTTGCTATGTGCTCTGTTGCTCTATTTTCTGGCCCCTGACGCCTGGCCCCGTGCCGATAGCTCGGCACTGGCGCAGCCAGGTCTACAGACAGGTTCAGGCCTGCTAATTACTGAAATCTACTATGACACGCCCGGTCCCGATGAGCAGGAGGAATGGATCGAGCTGGCCAATCTGGCAGACGTAGAAATCTCACTTGAGGGGTACGGCCTGGGCGATGAGGTGGAGGAGGGTGGTGGTGAAGGCATGTTGCGCTTTCCGCCGGGCGCCTCGGTCGGACCGGGAGAGGTCATTGTCGTCGCTCAGAGCGCCGCGGGATTTCAGCGTCTCTTCGGCCAACAGCCCGCTTATGAGATGACTGCCGGTGACCCTGACGTACCCGACATGGAGCGGGACGCTTCCTGGGCCAGTGGAACCGTGGGACTGAACAACAGCGGCGACGATGTGCTGTTGATCGACGCGCAGGGCGTCATTATCGATGCCGTCAGCTATGGCGAGAGCACCTTCGCGTTTGCGCCCGCAGTAGCGGACGTTCCCCGTGGTTACAGCATTGAGCGAGCGCCTGCGAACTGTGACAATGACAGTGCGGCGGACTGGAAGCCGCTTTCCAGTCCAACTCCCGGGCAGGTCGTGCTTGACGAGGTTTGTGTGCGAGCGTCGGAGTTGCTGGTGGATGGGGAGGCGCCGTCTATTGGCGTCATTCAGGGACAGGGAGACCGCTCGCCATTGATAAACCAGATGGTCACCTTTCGCGGCATTGTTACGGGAATGCAGGAAGATCGCAACGCGCGCGGAGTCATCTTCTACACGATGTTCGTTCAGGATAGAGCGGACATGGCCGACGACGATCCCCGCACGTCTGATGCGATTCCCGTGTTCCTCGCCCGCCGCAGGCCGCCGGCTCGACCCGGCGACGAAGTACTTGTCCGGGGCCGGGTCACGGAGTTCTACGGGTTAACGGAAATTGATTACGAAGGGCTCCAGATTCAGATTCTCTCAACCGGGAACGAACTGCCTGAACCGGTTTCGTTAGCCGACATAGGTGACCGCGACGCGCTGGAGGCCCTGGAAGGCATGCGCGTGTCGTTGCCCTCCGCGCCGGTGGTCGGTCCCACCTTTAGCGGTTGCGGCTTCGCCGTCGCGCCTGACGCTGGTACACCGCCGCGAGTCATTCGCCAGTCTGCCGCAGAGATGCCTGACTTTGTACTTCCCATTCTATACAAGAGCGATGTCGATTGTCGCAGCTTACCGCAGGTAAAAGTGGGCGACGTTGTGGACGGGCTCGGCGGCCCGCTGACGTACCACTTCGACGAATACAAGATCGTGCTTCAATCGACCGAGGATCTCACGGTGCATGCTGAGGCGCTGCCAGAACTGCCGCCGCCGCCGGCCCTTGCGCCTGGAGAGTTCACCGTCGCAACTTTTAACCTACATGACTACTTCGACCCAATAGACGATACAGGCACGGGTGCTGAACCGAAACCGACGGTAGAAGAAGTGTGGCGCAAGCAGCAAAAATTGAGCAACGTGATCGACGACGTGCTGGGGTGCCCGGCCCTTCTCGGCATACAGGAGGTGGAGAAGGAGGCCCTTTTGCTGGATCTGGCAGATCTCTTGCGCCCTCGATGCGGATTTCTCTACCGGGTCAGCCATCGTGAAAGCGCCGACGCGCGCGGCATTGACGTAGCTCTGCTTAGCCATCCGCAGCGGGTGGAAGTTTCCGAAGTGCGGCTGCGGCAGGCGTGCGCCGAACCACCGCTTGAGTCGCCAGTAGACCCGGCAAGGGTCGAAGCCGCCTGTGGACAGGGCGCGCCGCCGCTCTTTTCACGACCACCGCTCGTGGTCGAGCTGCTGCTTGACCGGCGGCCCTACACGATCTACGTTAACCACTTTAAGTCGAAACGTGAGGGAGAGGCGGAGACCGCGCCGCGGCGGCAGGCGCAGGCCAGTTTCCTGCGTGCGCTCGTCGACGCCCGTCTGGCTGAGGATGCCCGGGCGCGCCTCATTGTAATGGGCGACTTCAATGATTATCCGCGATCTGCTCCCCTTGCTACGTTGGCGAACGGGCCGGCGTCGGGCGACGCTATACCGCTGTATGACGCAATGCAAGATGTGCCTTTGGAGCAACGCTACACGTATATATTCTCCGGTGTGTCTCAACTGCTGGATACAATTCTGCTATCCCCGGCTCTGGCAAAGCGTGTGTCGCTGGCGACAATAGCGCATGTGAACGCCGATTACCCGGCGGGTATGGCTGCCGACAGCGAATCGCCGTTCCACGCCTCTGATCACGACGTGCCCCTGGTGGTGTTGCAAGGAGCCGACGTTACGCCCACGCCTACCCATATCCCGCCGACGGAAACGCCGGCGACAACGCCTGAGAGTGAATCACCAACATCGTCTGCCGGAACGGAGACCCCGGAGCCTCCAACGCGTGAGCCGACGTTCACCGTGCCGCCGCCTGCAACGGCCGACCCTTCCCCCGCGATCACCGAAGTTACCGCCGAATCGACGCCGAATAGGGCGCATCTGCTGGCAATTGTGCTGTCTTCGCTGGTTGTGCTGGCAATCGTGGGCTACGTGCGCCTGCGATAGGCGACGGCTCAGGCGACTGCGTAGTATTGGGCTCGTGTGCCGCTGCTGCTCAGCGCATCGGTCAGGTCGTCGCCGTTATTGATGAGATAAGTGTCAACGCTGCTGGCTCGTAGCAGTTGGGCCAGGCTCGTGTTGGAACGCGGCCCACCAAAGCTGCCGGGATTGATCAGGACGGTGACCACGCGTAGCCCGCGTCGCATCTGCTGGCGTGCGGCGGTGATCCAGTACTCGCTCGTAGTGGGAGAGACGACGATGACAGTCGTGCCACGGGGCAGGAGGTGTGATTCCGCTTCCAGAACGTCGGCGACCGGTACGTTTCCCTGAGCGCGCAGCACGGATAGCGTTTCCAGAATGCGGTTGAGTTGTCGCTCGCCGCGATCTGGCTGCACAATTTCATGTGATTGTCCGTAGCCCAGCATGCCCACAGAGCGATCGCTGCGCAGGAAATATTGGGCCAGAGAAGCGGCTGCCGTTACCGTGTACTCTTCTGTAGATTCAGGCAGTGTGAACTGGCTGTCCTTTAACTGCATCCACATAGGAATGTTGTCGCTGGCGACCGGCTGTGGCGCCTCACTGCGAGTGACGTGTTCAAACGAGGACATATCGGGCACTATCCAGATATCGGCCAACGGATCCAGCTCGAACTCCTTGACGATGAGCCGGTTGCGCCGGGCAGTACTGGGCCAGTGGATACGTCCAAAGCTGTCGCCGGGGGCATAGTCGCGCACGCCTGAGGCGTTGGTTGTGACGTAATGCGTGCGCCGGCGCAGCGCGTCGCCGCCGGGCAGGATGCCCACGGGAAGCGCGAACTGGTGGATTTCCACGGTGAGCGGATACACAACGACGTTGGTCGTGGGCGAAAGCTCGCGCTCCATGGGGAAGAACCCAAACGGGTCGCTGCTGGATAGGAGCATGGGGCCCAGTTTGTAACGCCCGCGCTGCGTGCAGATAGTGGTCACGCGCCAGGAGTAACTGGCTCGGGCGCCCAGATTGTTGACGACGTGGCTGGCATGATGCGCCGGGACCGAGGAGAAGTCACGTACTTCCAGCCAGAGCTTGGGGATGGCGCTGGTGTTACGGACTGTGAAGCGTTCCTCCAGAGGCCGGCCCACCTGCGTGCGACGAGCGCGGGTGACGCGTGAAATATGAACCCAGTTGATATTGGCCCAGGCCCAAAAGAAAGAGATGATCAGCAGCAGCGTAAAAAGATAGGCCAGGTTAAAGAGGATGTCCCGACCGGTAGCCAGGCCGCCGATGAAGGCCAGAATGGCCAGAACAAGGATGACAGAGCGACGCTGTCTCATCCGGCCCTGACCTGAGCGCCTGGTACCGGCACGCGTTCCAGGATCTCCTCCACAATGGTGTCCGGTTCGATGTCCTTAATGCGTGCTGCCGGGCCCACGATGATGCGGTGGCTGAGAGCTGATTCTACCAGCGCTTTGACGTCGTCGGGCAAAACGTAATCTCGTCCGAACATGGCCGCCCGCGCCTGGCTCAGGCGATAAATAGCCAGCGCACCGCGCGAACTGGAGCCCAGGTAGACTTCGGGGTGCACACGCGTCTGGCGAACGATTTCCACAATATAATCTTTGACCTTTTCGTCGATATAGACTTCCTTTACTGATCGCTGTGCCGCCAGCAGATCGTCAACTGAGGCGACCTGCTCGATCTCCTCGACCGGATGTATATATTGCTGGCGGTCCAGGATGATAATTTCCTCCTGTTTGTTAGGGTAGCCCAGTTTGATGCGCAGGAGGAAGCGGTCGAGCTGTGCTTCGGGAAGGGGGAAGGTGCCTTCGTACTCAATCGGGTTCTGCGTCGCCAGCACCATGAAGGGACGTTCCAGGATGTGCGTCCGGCCATCGACGGTGACCTGTCGCTCCTCCATTGCTTCCAGAAGCGCCGACTGGGTCTTGGGGGTAGCGCGATTGATCTCATCGACCAGAACGATCTGAGCGAAGATTGGCCCGGGCCGAAATTCAAACTCCCGCGTCTTTTGTGAGAAAATGCTTACGCCGGTTACATCACTGGGGAGCATATCGGGTGTGAACTGGATGCGTTGGAAGGCGCATCCAACGGATCGGGCCAACGATTTGGCCAGTACCGTCTTACCCACACCGGGGACATCTTCAATGAGAATGTGGCCCTGGCATAAGAGCCCCAGGACGGTTAACTGCACAGCCTGGCGTTTGCCGACGATCACCCGCTCCACGTTTTCTACAATGCGATTGGCAATTTCCTGGACTTGCTCGACTTCGCTCATAGGGGGATATGCTCCTTGGGGATATAATCCTTATCTCGAAGGTTGTGCCGCACTCTTATAAAGTATAGCAGGTTTGGAGAAAGGTGGTAGTTTGGTGACAAAAGAGTTTCATTGCCCGGGCGCCGGGCCACATTAGCCTGGGTTCACATTGGTTTCTTCCCGCATGGGGGAATGGGACGTTCATGGTATAGCACAACTGATGACAATTGACTGTACGCAGGGAGGCCAATTTACTTTCAGTTAATTTTTGAAGTGGATCATGTGGTTCGAAAAACGCTCGCGCAACGTGCCCGCTTAGAACATTTGTGGTATAATAATTTGTCTGCATTATGGCGAGTCAAGATGAGCAAGCGTCTACGTTGCCCGGGGTTCTACCAACCCTCGTGGCCGGTTTTGATACCGTAACGGCCCACCTGTGGTTGGTGCTGATTCCTATCCTTCTGGACCTATTCTACTGGATTGGGCCACGTCTTAGTTCGCGCCGCCTGATGCTGGATCTGGTGGAGCTATTCCGTGAGGCCGCTGTGATGCCGGAGATGACGAGCCAGTTGGCCGAGATGGCGGAACGCACCAACCTGTTTACCCTGGTCAGCGTTCCATACCTGGGCGTACCGGGCCTGATGGCCGGCTTCGTAATGCCGGCGCAGGGACCTGTGTCCCCGAGCGTGCGTGAGATAAGCGATCCGCTTATGTGGCTGGGCCTATTTCTGGCGCTGATTGCGCTGGGGCTGGTTGTGGCCACGGTCTATTACGGTCTGGTGGCTGCGGTTGTGCGCGAGGAGCATTTCACTGTGCCTGACGTGTCCCGTTTTCTGCGGCGTTTGCCGCGGTACTGGCTGCGTATGTTTGGATTGGCGCTGGCCCTGTTTATTATCGTTCTGGCCATTTACCTGCCCTTGATGCTGTTTACGACGCTGGTCGCTCTTTTGAGTCCTGCAGCGGCCTCGTTGGTGATGTTTGGTGGCTTTGCCATCATACTCTGGCTCATCTTCTATCTAAGCTTCAGTATGCACGGCATATTACTGCGTCAGCGACCTGTATTGTGGGCCCTGCTGGATAGTCTGCGCCTCGTGCAACGCCACTGGTTGCCGGCGCTCATCCTGATTATGTCGGTGTTGCTGGTGCGTACGCTGGCGGCGTGGCTGTGGCTGGCTGTGGATACCGGTTCCTGGTTGACTCTGGTCAGTATCGCCGGGTACGCGTTTATTAACACGGCCATGGTGGCAGCTATGTTTATTTTTTATCGAGACCGTTACGATGCCCATTTATTGCGGCAATCATAGCGAATATCGTCCGACGAGTTTTGCAGGCGTTCCTGACGGTAGAGAGGCAAGGATTCAATGAATAAACCAATTAAGCGTAACGTCCAAAACGTGCAGTACGGCGCCGAGCGTATCCAGGTACTGAAAGGTCTGGAGGCGGTGCGACGCCGACCTGGTATGTACGTGGGCGGTACGGATTCGAAGGCACTGCACCACCTTGTGTATGAAATTGTCGATAACTCGGTTGACGAAGCTCTGGCCGGGCGTTGCGACCGCATCGAGGTCATCATTCACAAGGATTCCAGTGCGACCATTCGCGATAACGGGATTGGCATCCCTGTCGACGAACATCCCACGGAGAGAGTATCTGCGCTGGAACTGGTGCACACGACCCTGCACTCAGGTGGTAAATTCGATTCCTCTGTGTATAAGGTGTCCGGCGGCTTGCACGGCGTCGGCGCTGCTGCAGTCAACGCCCTGTCGGAGTGGATGGTGGTGACGGTGCGCCGTGATGGCGCCGTCTGGGAACAGCGTTATGAGCGGGGTTTACCTATGTCGCCGGTGGAGCGCGTGCGCGATCTTAAGCCCGGCGAAGACACGGGTACCAGCACCACGTTCAAGTATGACCAGACGATCTTTGCCGATGAAGAGGTTGATTTCCGTTACGACGTGCTCCTGAATCGTTTTCGCGAAATGGCTTTCGTGACGCGCGGCGTCTTCATTCGGCTGCGCGACGAACGCCCGCAGCTGGCGCGTGAAATAAACTTCTACTTCGAAGGTGGTCTGAAGTCGTTCGTACGTTATATGAATCGCAACCGGACCACACTGCACCACCCGATTTACGCACACAAGGAAGCAGAAGATGTGGACGTGGAGGTAGCCATCCAGTACACGGACAGCGTGGCTACGTCGGAGTACGCGTTCGCCAATACCATCAATACGCCTGATGGTGGCACGCATCTCACCGGCCTGCGCACGGCTCTGACGCGTGTTATCAACAAATACGCCCGAGATAACAACTTCCTCAAGGAAAAGGATTCGAACTTCACCAGCGACGACGTCCGTGAAGGGGTCACGGCAGTGGTCAGCATTAAGCACCCCGATCCTCAGTTCGAGAGCCAGACGAAGGTGAAGTTGATGAACAACGAAGTCGCGGGCATTGTGCAGACAATTGCCAGCGACGCGCTGAGCGTCTATCTCGAAGAGAATCCTCGCGAGGCGCGCAAGATTATCGAACGTTGTCTCACTGCTTCGCGGGCGCGTCGAGCGGCGCGCAAAGCGCGCGAGCTGGTCATGCGCAAGAGCGCGCTGGAGAGCCTGACTCTGCCCGGCAAGCTGGCTGATTGCTCCGAGCGGGACCCGAATAAGTGCGAGCTGTACATCGTGGAGGGAGATTCGGCCGGTGGCTCCGCCAAACAGGGGCGCGACCGCCACTTTCAGGCCATTCTGCCTCTACGCGGTAAGATCCTGAACACGGAACGCGCGCGCCTGGATCGAATCCTGGCCAATAATGAGGTCAAAGCGCTCATTTCGGCGCTGGGTGTGGGCATTGGCGAGTCGTTTGAGATGGAAAATTTGCGCTATGGGCGCATTATCATCATGACCGACGCCGACGTCGACGGTAGCCACATCCGTACCTTGCTGCTCACCTTTTTCTTCCGTTACATGACGCCGCTCATTGAGGGTGGTCATCTCTACATTGCCCAGCCTCCGCTCTATCGCATCAAGGTGGGTAAGGAGCTGAACTATACCTACACCGAAGCCGAGACGCGCCGCCTGCTGAAAGGCCTGGACGGTAAGCGTTTCGATTTGCAGCGTTATAAGGGTCTGGGCGAAATGAACCCGGAGCAGTTGTGGGAGACAACGATGGACCCGGACGAACGCACTTTGTTGCAGGTAACGATTGAGGATGCCATGCTCGCCGACCGTACGTTCGACATGTTGATGGGCAGCCAGGTTGCGCCGCGCCGTCGCTTCATCACGACACATGCCGGCGAGGTACGAAACCTGGACGTCTAAGTGCAGTTGCACAGTTTCACTGGAATTCAGCCTAATATGTACGCTTATAGCGTACTTTCACACGCTAATTCGCAAATTGCTGAGAGATCGGTAATTGTTAACCGGCCGATGCGACCAGGTTCCCTTTAGGATCGCAGTCAGGCCGGCTTATATTTGTATCCTCGCTTATAACCCCAGTTTATACCCCGATATATTGCCAGCCACTGTCGTTTGGTCTACGTTGTCAAGGATTCTACTTCTATGCCGTTACCGTCGACCCCATCTACGTAAACATTGTGCGCACTCATCAGTCATCTTACATTAGTGTGGTTACCGGGTCATTCCTATATTCTGTGACGGAACCGGCCTGGTCCACTACGAGGAGGTCAAGGTGAACGAGTTCGATCTGCAATTGGGTGCGACTGTGTACGGCGGAGAAGATAAATGTGGTCGTCTGGTCAAGGTGGTCGTCGATCCAGAGGCGAAAAGAGTAACGCACATCGTGGTTGAGGATGGCTTCTTGCGCAAGCAAGCGCACGTCGTCCCTGCCTCGAACATCGTGCGCAGCAGCCCGGATCGCCTCGACCTGGCAATCGGCCGCTCCGAGATCGAGGGACTGCAGAAGTACCGCGAGGTTAACGTGCACCAGCAGTCGCCTTCTGCCGGTGGCGGCGGTGTGCCCATGCAGGCCGGCGCCGTCGGAACGCCGGCAGTTACCACCCCCGGCGCTCGCGGTCGCGAGACAGTGCACGAGGGAGTGTCGCCCCGGCTGGTGGTCCTGGATCGGGATACACCGGTGAACAGCGTCGACGGCACCTTCGGTTCTCTGCAGCACCTGCTTGTCGACCAGGATTCCGGCGCGATTACGCGCATTGTTGCCCGCCGCGGCACGATACGCCAGAGCCTGCCCATCATCGGCGCCGGGTTGATTGAGGAAATCACCGAGGAGCGGGTCTTCGTCATCGCTTTGAAGGATGACCTGGAGGTGATGCCCGACTATGACCCGGAGCGGGTGGCCGAGTCTGCAGAAGGCGCGAGCGCTGAAGCGCAGGACGCCGAGGGAGAACCCACCGGAGAAGCGGAACCCCCGCTGCTGCAGCGCGTGGAAGCCGCGCTGGCAGCTGATCCGCGCACGTCAGACGTTGTCGTCGAAGTCGTCGAGGAGCGTGGCGTAATCACGCTGAAGGGTGAAGTGGGTGATCCACAGACGCGCGAAACCGTTCAGCAGGTCGTGGCTCAAGTACCTGGCGTTCTTTCTGTGGTCAATCAGTTGCGCTTTGGTTAGCTAGAGGCTCCCCTGCCTATTGCCTGAGAAGGGTTCGACCTGTCTCCACGGCGCGGACATGCAATCGAATAAGTGGCAACAAAAAAGGGCCGCCCAGGAGGGAAGGCGACCCTTTTTGTGTCACATTGCCTATCGCATCAGGAGGGTGAGGCGATAGGTGGGCGGATAACATCTGCGCAAGGAAAGCGAGGTGATTGACATTATCCTTCGTCCGGTGGCGGTTCCAGTCGCGTTTCTCTCGTGCCAGTTAAGGGGGAGGGAATTGCTTTCCTCGCGCCGCGCCAACCGAACGCACGCGTAGTATAGTGAAGCCTCCCCTCAGGATCAATGATTTCTCACCCGCGACTCACATGAGCGGGGGGTCTGTTAGAACTGTATTTGATGGCCCATTTTCGTCTCGAGAGGCGCTCCAACCACCATGAGAACAGACACTTGCATTGGCGCCCGCACCAAAAAGAGAAAAGCCGTCTGCCCCATCAGACGGCCTCTCAATGCGAGCATAAAAGACTGGAGGATGGAGGATGAATAATCTTTTGCTCGCGAATCAGGAGTTACACTCTTCATCTTACAGAGTTGACGATAAGGGTCAATGGGAGAGAAGTACCGTTACGAATCTGTAGGATGACTCGAATTTTGTATAGCCTGATGCACTCTCCTTCTGGAGAAGCAGGCGAACCTGCTCTCTTTCGAGTTGACGGGCCCCGGTGGTAGTCAAACCAGCGTTAGTACTGCTCGCGACGCTCCACGGTAACCCGTCGAGAACGGCTGGGGCTCGCAACCAGCCACAGCAGGCGTACGATTATCCAGGCCAGCACAGCATAGACTATCATGGCGATAATCGAGCTGAACTCCAGAACCATACCGTTTGCCTGTGGCGTCACGGTCAGGCCGAGGAAAGGCCACAAAAACAGGTCTGTGACGCTGTAGACCAGATCGACAAAGGGCGCGTTGGGATTTGCCGAGATAAGCTTCAGGAGCACACGCAAACCGATCGCGAACTCCAGAATCCCGGTCAACAGCCAGATCAGGCCCGTGACGCGGGACAGAGCAGCTTCCCGCTCCGCTCCGACATCCTGCACAATGTGTTCGCGGTGTTCCCGCTCAACGTCACTGTAAACACGGACCTCTTCGCGCCGGTCAACAGACGCCGGCCCGTTCTCCTGAATAATTTCCTCACGTACTGTCGTCTGTCTTTGCTCCCGTAGGTCGTCATTCATTTTGTCACCTCCGAGAATTAATCGCCAAATGCTATCCTGCACTTGCGCTAACTGAAGGGCATGGTATCACGGAGGCGCTCTTCTCCTATGGGGGAAAACCCGTAAATAGTGGTGGTAGCTCCCTACCTTTTGCAGTAAGCTAGCCTGAGTAGCATATTAATATGACTTCCGAACGCATTCGCACCGTCACGGCCTGGACCTTCAATCTCTTTGTCGCCGTGAGCCTATGTACGCCATCGTGGCGCTATGGACCGTTTTCCTGGTGGCCACTGTGGACATTTGAGGAATTGGCCGGGGGCCCTATGGGACTGGGCCTTCTTAATGTGCTTCCGCTGCTCGTGGTGCTGGGCTGGTTGGCCGCCCGCCGGCGCCAAAAATGGTTCTTGGGGCGCTTCGTGGCGACCGTGCCGCTGGCGGTTCTGACAATTTGGGGGGTGCTGCGCATAGATTGGGCTAATCTGCGGCTGGCTTTCATCTATGTAGGAGCGTTTGGTCTGGCGTGGTTCGTATACCTTTATGTGTTGAATGAAGCGCCGCCCCTGGCTCCGGCACTGGTCGCTGTGTTGATTGTGCAGGGTATTGTCGCCACGGGCCAGTTTGCCCTACAACGAGATCTGGGTCTGGTCTTCATGGGGGAACTCCCGCTGAATCCCCTGTTCGAAGGGGTGACAGTGCTGGACGCGCGAGGCCAACCGTGGCTGAGAGCGTACGGGCTGACGGCGCATCCTAATTTGTTAGGAGCAATGGTAGCCGCTCTGCTGCTTTTCCTGCTGCCCTATCTGTTACGCGCCAGGGGTATGCGGCGCGCCTTGTTTCTGATAGCAGCCACGGCGGGCCTTCTGGCGCTGTTTTTCAGCTTTTCGCGCGCAGCGTGGCTGGGGTTCGCCGTAGGTCTGACGGTGTGGTTCTGGCTCTACCGCCACCCGCTTCAGCACAGGGAGTGGACGGCGCGTCGCGCTGCCAGATACCTGTTGCCCCTGCTCCTGGTCATCTTCCTTCTCCTTGCATACCAGGACCTCGTATTGAGCCGCTTTATCGATCTGGACCGTCCGCTGGAGGCGCGCTCTATCGAGCAACGGCTGGCTGATGCTGAACGGGCCCTACGGCTCTTTGCCGAGCAGCCGCTGCTGGGCGCGGGTTTGGGCTACTTTGTGGACGCTGCCAGCGCCTATGACGCCGAGGCTTCCCGTGTGCATAACGTCCCGCTTCTGGCGGCGGCGGAGCTGGGAGTCGTTGGACTGCTGGCGGTCCTGGCTCTGTTGATAGGCCCTCTGCTCGAACCGGCCTACAGGCTGTGGCGCGGACAGGCCGAAGGCCACTCCGCCCGTGTAACGCTGGCACAGTGGCTGGGGCCCTGGTTGCTGATGGTGCTGGTAAACCAGCTGGACACAACGTTATGGTTGACGGGCAACTGGCAGACGGCGATCCTGTTTGGTCTAATTGTGGCTGGCGCTGCACTCCCCCTTAATTCGTGGCTTACGAGCGAGGCGCCCTCTGAGCACACGCAAACATAGATGCCGTATTGAAGTGAAAGGAGCTGGCTCCGAATGCACGATAAAAAGTGGTGGCAAACGGGAATCGTCTATCAAATCTACCCCCGTTCGTTTCAGGATGGGAATGGGGATGGTGTTGGAGATTTGCGCGGTATATTGCGCCGGCTGGATTATGTGAAGTCGTTGAACGTCCATGCAATCTGGCTCTCCCCGATTTTTCCTTCGCCAATGGTCGATTTTGGTTATGATGTGGCCGATTACCGGGGGATCGAACCGCTATTTGGGACGATGGATGACTTCGACCAACTCCTGGAAGCGGTCCATGCGCGGGACATGAAACTGATTCTGGACTTTGTGCCGAATCACACATCAGATCAACATCCCTGGTTTCGGGAAAGCCGGAGCAGCCGCGATAATCCGCGGCGGGACTGGTATCTCTGGGCCGATCCGGCAGCGGATGGGGGGCCACCGAACAACTGGTTAAGCTTTTTCGGCGGTCCGGCCTGGACGCTGGATGAGCAGACGGGCCAGTACTATCTGCACCTTTTCGCGCGAGAACAGCCGGATCTCAACTGGCGCAATCCTCAGGTGCGCCGGGCAATGTTCGACAATATGCTATTCTGGCTGGAGAAGGGCGTCGATGGTTTTCGTGTAGACGTAATCTGGCTGCTGCTGAAGGACCCCAATCTACGTGATGAGCCGCCCAATCCCGACTGGGACGGCATCAACCCTCACGATTCACTGTTACACATCTATAGCGGCAATCTTCCCGAAGTACACGATGTGATCTGTGAGATGCGGCAGACGTTGGATACCTACGACGACCGTGTCCTGATCGGTGAGTTGTACATGCCGGTTGACTCGCTGGTGACCTATTATGGGCAAGAGCTGGATGAGTGTCACCTGCCCTTCAACTTTCATCTGATTCAGGCGCCGTGGAAGGCAAAAGTGATCGGCGATCTGATCGCACGTTATGAGGCGGCGCTGCCCGATGGCGCGTGGCCCAACTGGGTGCTGGGCAATCATGACCAGCAGCGCCTTGCGACCCGTCTGGGGCAGGCGCAGGCTCGGGTGGCGCAAATGTTGCTGCTCACGCTGCGTGGCACGCCAACGTGCTATTATGGTGATGAGATCGGTATGGAAAACGGATACATTCCGCCGGAACGGATACAGGATCCACCGGCATTGATTCAGCCGGAGAAGGCCGACATCGCCGGACGCGACCCTGTGCGCACGCCGATGCAGTGGAATGATGGAGCCAATGCGGGCTTCTGTCCGGAGGGCGTGGAACCGTGGCTGCCTGTGGCAGACAACTACCCTACGCGTAACGTGGCATTTCAGGACGAGGATCCGGCGTCGATGCTTGCTTTATTTCGGGCGTTGACTGCCCTCAGACAATCGGAGCCTGCCTTAAGCGTGGGGCATTATAGGGCAGTGCCGGTCGAGAGCACCGACGTGCTTGCCTATCTTCGCGAGCCGCTGGATGCGCACGCCGCTCCATTTCTTATTGTGCTAAATTTAAGCAGCGAGGCGCAAGTACTGGACTTGAGCGCGGTGGGCGAGTCGGCGCAGGTCGCCTGTTCAACCGATCTGGGAGCATATGCTACAATTGAACTGGACAATGTGCGTCTGGAGGCTGACCAGGGACTCGTTCTGCGGCTCCAGGCGGTTGACAGTGAAGGCGCGGTGACCGGCACTGCGCCCTATTCAGGACATAAACGATGATCAGTTTCGGGATAATTCCCTTGTGTCTCTTTGCAGTGGCCCTCTTAGGTATCGTGGTGATCGCCATTCTGGTTAATGCGGGAGTGCTCAACCGGCGATTGGCCTCCATACTATCGATCCTTTTGGTGCTGCCCTTCGCCTGCGCGATACTACTGATGGTGTTCAACTTCGTCGGTGGGCGCGGCATCGGGGGCCCCATGGGTCCGGGTGGGTTTCCCTTTCGCTAGTAGTTGGCGCCATGACGCGCCGGGAGGGACAGATGGGGCGACGCAAGAGGTTGGAGTTGCTTCTGGTGCCGGTCACTGTGCTGGCGCTAATTATTACAGGTTTCGCCTGGTTCGAACGGCGTCGCACGCCTGACTGGCGCCAGGAACTCGACCAGTACCTTCAAAGCGCTGGAAATGGTATGGCGATGAAGATCAGTGCCGTGACTCCTGCGTGGCGGCCATGGTCATTTAATGGCGATTTAGGCACACCAGTTCGCGATGACTGGACCTGGAGTATTGAGCGCCTTCCTTATCCGCCCCAGAGTGTGTATTGTGTGTTACTAGAACCTCGGAAAGAGGAGCGCAACAACCGCCACCACCTCACAGCACAACTGGTGTTCATGGCCTACCATAGCGACGCTCTCTGGCGGGCGGGCTGGTTGGTGTACGAAAGCGCAGCGCCCTATGGAACGCCTGCTGCTGAGAACCTGTTGGAGCGTGTGGATTGTGACTTCCAGGCTGCATCACTCGATGTAAGGTAGCAAGGTCAGCATTCTGTGTCGTTACTCTATCTCTTGCTCACCCGGTGGTGGCGCTTCTATCTCGGTAGCCGTAACGGTTGCAGGCAGCGGTCCAT